>CAJBCQ010000133.1 GCA_903951595.1 uncultured Hyphomicrobiales bacterium
CCAACAAAACACAGAGAAAAGCCAAAACAGCAGAAAAACGGAGAAACTGTGATTTTAAGAGCGTTGACAGACAACTACTTACAAAGCCGAAACTCTGACAGCGGTTTTCAAGACCGGTGCAATCGACCACTCTGCCACCTCTCCAAATCGTTTAAGGTCAGTGTTTTCGCTGACTTTTATGGTATTTTTGACCAAGAAAGAGTTGACAGAAAGTTGCCATCATTTCTTCTGATAACCCTATGGGAGAGCTTATCCGCAAAACTTGGCCGAAAATACGCATAGTCATCAAAGACGGAAAATCTTTTTACCAAGTTGACGGTAGAAAGAAAGGAACAAAAGGCAAACGCGAGCAATGCAGCACGAAGGCGAAGGCAGAACAGCGCGCGCGTGAAATCGAGGAGGATTTCCGGATGGAGGGAGTTGCGGGACTTACGCTTTCGGCAGAGTTGCGAGTAGAGGCGTTGAAGGCCGAAACGAAGTTGAAGCCCCATGGAAAGACGGTCATGGACGCGGTGAGCTTCTACGTCTCGCATTTGGAGGCGGAGGAAAAAAAGAAACAAAGTCGGACGATTCACGCGCTCGCGGAAGAATGGTTCCAAAACAAAAAAGCCAAGCTGGCAAAAGGCGTCTTGCGGGCGAGAACCGTTACCGACATCGGAGGCACGGTAAAAATCCTCCAGAAACACTGGGGAACACTGCGGATCGCGGAGATGACAACAGAGCACTTCCAGAAATACCTCGATAGTCTGGAGATCAAGCAACAGACCTTTGCCAACATGCGGTCGCAATTCCACCAGTTTTTCAACTGGTGCATAGAGAAAGGCTACACAAACGAGAATCCGCTCAAAAAAATCGCCTACGAGAAGCCGACGAAGGATGTGCAAATCCTGACAGCTAAGGAGGCTCGGAAACTCATGGCAGAAGTAGAGTCGGAGTTCCCTCACCTGACGATCTACCATGCCATCTGTCTGTTCGCAGGGTTACGCCCTACAGAGGCGAGATTGCTGAAGTGGGAAGATATCCATCTGGACGAGCGGCAAATCACCGTTTGGCAGCAAACAAGCAAGGTAAAGGAGACGCGAAACGTGAAGATCGAGGAGACGCTTCTCTACTGGCTAAAAGCTCATACCGGAACGAAGTCAGGATCCATCGTAAAACAAAAAGGATTCCGAACGGCGACGGAGAAATTCCGAATCGCGCTTGGCTACAAGCTCGGAGACGAAAACAAGGACGGTCCAAGGTGGGTGGAAGACATTTTACGACACAGCTTCGCCTCTTACTGGATACCGAAATACAGCCATCTAGGCCAACTGGCGGAGCAGATGGGAAACTCCATCAAGACCATCAAGAAACACTACAAGCGGATAGTCAAAACATCGGAAGTAGATGCGTTCTGGAGCATCTTGCCACAAGCGGAGCAGGAAAGGCGGGAGGCTGAAATAACCGAAGTTAAGCGGCGACACGTGCCGCAAGATTCCAAGAGCAGTTAGTCTCGTTGTCGATAACTCGGCGGAGGTGCCCAATGGCAAGCTCCAGGTGCAGGACCAGAGCCGCCCGCTCTTGGGGGGTTTTGAAATCGGTGTCTATCCGGAACCCACCGCTTGGCGAAAAGAAAGCCATCAAAGACGATGCGACGTTGCTACCATTTGTTTGGTCGCATGGCAGAGTAATAACCTGAGCTTGTGAGGCTTTTGAGCTATTTAGATCGCTGGCTAGCATCTTACCATTAAACCAATATTTGAATTGAATGTCAAGCATTCACTAATAATATAACTAGCTCATAGACAACTACTTACATGAGCATAATAAAAATGCATGATTCATATAAATATCTCATTATAAACCATTAACACATTTTCATCTTATCCTTCTATCCATCAACAAGTTAGAGGGCCTGCCAGATCGGAATAGGTGTAAACAAACAGTGTGATCTACGAAATTGCTGGTGCCTTCAGAGACAGTCACGCGGAACTTCAGAGCCGCTTGGGCAATCCATACATCACATTCAATCAAACTGGACTGATGCTGCCATCGGGATTCTACGGGCTGGCGAAAGATGAAGCATTTAGTAATTACACAAATAGAACAATAACAACGGATTACGATGTGAGATATCTGCAACAGAACTACTACGTCTCCCATTCTGGAGAGCCACAAAGCAAAATGCGTATCTGGAAGATGGAGGGTCGCTACATCCAGGGCCAACGAATCGGAACGCGGATTTACACGACAAGCCTGGAGCCTCAATCGCGGGTGGTCATGACCAATAACGGCCTGTTTGCGATCTGATACGGAGCAAGGCCGCCGGTGCTGCCATTTTTTGCCGTTTCCGACAGACACCCCCCAAAAACTTTGCGACATGATAAGGAGAGGTTAAATTAAACCACCCCGCCGCTGGGTTTTATATAAATAAGAGAGTCCTTATCTACTCTGTAAAACGGCATCCTCTCTAAATTTTCAAAAAGTGGCAGGGGTTATTCTGCGGTGCCCAAACAATTAAATTAGATTAAATTACTCAGTAAATCATGGGTAAAAATATCTATTTTGACCTATTTTAACCTCATGGTGCTTTTTTCATGCTTATTCCTCTTGAGGAGCAAAGAGCCTCGCAACCACCTCTTTGAAGTTAGGCGAATGCTCAACCACCTTGAACTCCCTCCCCCTCTCGATTTTGCAGAAATAGGAAACACAATCAGCTTGTTGCCCTGCGATCATCTGAACATCCAGGTCAGACATGCCAAGCAACTCGCACCCCGTCCTATCTAGGGATTTCAGGTGGCACATGACTTCCTCGGGCACAGTCGAAGGGGTAGCCCTATCAAAGTGCAAAAGAATATGGGCATGGCGCTCTTCCTCTTCAGCAGCTTTGAGATTCCCATACTCAATAACCCACGCGGCGCGAACTGTTCTCCTACCCGATTTTAGGCACGGGTGCTTGTCCAACACTCGAAAGTTGATGTAGCGCAGGAGACCGTTGATTACCTCACGCCTTGGCTTTTCTGACTCGGAGACTTTCGGCATCTTCGTCAGAAAATTGATGCTTACCGACAGAGAAAAAGGAATATGCATCAAATTGTAAAATTCAGGAATAACTAATCTATCATCATAATATTTATGATCTTTTACTCTGTAGAGATACTTGTTTTCAAAGAGAGCTATAGGTTCAGCCATCACACCCAGATGTTTCGCCATCTGATACATTTTCATCTGATACATTTCTTTGGGAAGATTCATGGCTTTTCCTTTCAGCGATTTTCCCACCAAAGAGTTAGACCACTGGACGAATTCCAGTCCTGAGACCATTGTGTTTCGACGGCAGGACTGCTTTCCGGTTCGCACATGAATTCCATGGGCATCCTACCTATTTGCTTATTGTATTGGCTGGCCGCGCATTTATCTAAAAATGCTTCCTCCGCCTCTGACGGCACCTCTCGGCGCACCATTTCGTTACCCCTCTTTCGAGGCCGACTTTTTGGTTTCGTTTGCATGACTCATTTTTATCCATTTTTGTAATATAAGTCAAGCGTATTGTTTATCATAACCGAACGCAAAAAACTGTTCGATTAACTTCCTACAGAGACAAAGCCCTAACCCTTCAGCCGTTTCTCAATCAAATCCCAGCGATTGAGATACTTTTCGATGCTCCAACCATTGCGCGCCTTTCGGGGCGGAATGGCAACGGTTCGCATGTTACTATCACGATGTTCCTGCCCCTTTTTCCCAGGAGTCTTGAGCCAGATCTTGTGCGATTCGGCAACGTTCCTGGCAAGCACCTCTGCCGGTATCACGTAGAAACAAACAGTCGCCGCCGAATCCTTTTTCGGCAATCCGCACAGCACCCAGAAGAAATTCCGCCCGTAGGTTTTCTCGGCCTTCCTGCTAAGGCTACAAGTTCGGTTGCCTGGCACAAATGTCTTCACCTGGACATGGACAAATCGCCTCCCTTCGATGTCGCTCACGAGAACATCAGTGTTGGGGGTGTTGCCCATCGTTACCACGGCGGCATACCCACGGCGGCATAACTCACCAGCGACGAAAAACTGACTGGCGTTACCTCTGGTCGAGGTGTCCCTCGTTACCGCTTCCTCAAGTGCCGCCTTTAGTTTCTTTTTCATTGGTGACGGCTTTCTTTTTCCGAGGCTTCTTGGTCGGCCTCGACGTAGCGAGAGGCACGGTAAGCTTTTCGTAGAGAGCGAAAAGGAACTCCACGCGCTCAGGTTCACTGGTAAAGGGTTCGGAGCGGTAACAACGATCCACGGCAAGATCTAACGCTGCATGGGCTTTCGCCAGATTGGGTGGCATCGTCCGAGGATCGTAAAGATCTGCAAGTGTGGCTGAGGGGTGCTCTGCACGTGCATCAAGCACACCTTGAGCGGCGGCCTCTACCGCTCTTCTTTGGGAGGCAGAGGGTTCTGGCCAAGGAAAGTTGTTATAAACAAGCTTCACGGAGTAGCGGTAGTCGCTCTTAAGACGCCCCGCCACAAGGCGCATCCAAGCCATGTGTGCAACGGAGCTTAGAATTCCAAAATCAAAAATAGCTGCGGGGGAAACCACGAGAAGCAGGTTGCTCGCCAGAGTGTCGTTGCCCAAAAACTGAATAGGTATGTATGGCCGCCGCTCGGAAGAAACTCCCGGTATCGCTAAAAATTTCCCTGACGGGAAATTCTCCACATGAAAACGTGTGGGTGTCTTGGCAAGCTTTCGGGTGGGTTCGCTGTTACTAGCTGCACGAAATGCAGCTACGGCTTCGACCCGTCGCATAACCTCAGGCATCGTCCGTAACTTTTCGGGTGGAACGTTCCTAACACAGAGACACCATCGCTCAATCCCATTGATTAGTTCCTCTGAGCCCATCCATCTTATGAAAAATTCAGCCGCTGCCGGTTCTTTCTGAAGAAACTCTCTCTTTTCTTCTGGAGTAAAAAGGTAGTTGCCGCCGTCAATAGGCTTGTTACCGATCCCCATTTTTGGGCTAGAGCACAAGGCGGAAGATCGGTTTCCAACCGTGACCATCGGGGCGTCGACTAAATAAGGATTAATACGTCTCGCATCTATCACCCTCTCCGCTCCATCGGCGTGATCAAAAATCCTTTTCCCATCCCTATTCTCAGCGGCGAACCCAATAATCACTACGTGAACATGAGCTTTACCACGTGCCTCGCTCTCCCAGGCAAATGTTCTATGAGCAAAGTTTATGTGCAATCCCTTCTCTAAGAGCGAGGGCCACAAAACGGAAACTTGCTCACCCTGAGTTATCGAATTTGTGGATACCAAAGCGCACCTAGCTTTCGATCCTTGGATATAGTCAGCTGCTTTGAAATACCAACCAGCCACGTAATCAAGAAGACCACTGTTCGGAACCCCAGCCGCAACAATACCGATATCCTCGCGTTGCGATTGAGTTTGGTATTTGGCACCCACAAAGGGCGGGTTCCCAAAAACGACCACGTGATCCGACGGCGGCAAAAGCTCTTTCCAATCGGTGCGCAATGAATTCGCGTGAACAATCTGGGCGGAATGCACGAGCGGCAAACTTACAAAGTAACGACCAAAGGCAAAAGACAACTCGGTGTTCATGATGTGTTCCATGAACCACATGGCTACTTTCGCTATGGCACACGCAAACTCACCGATCTCGATGCCGTAAAAGCTCGTGACGGAAACCCGCGACAACAAAGCAATGTCTGTGATTTGCTGCGCCTCACCGTAAATCTCTTTGAGGACTTCGATCTCCAGACGTCGCACCTCGCGGTAAGCAATGACCAGGAAGTTGCCGCACCCGCACGCGGGATCGAGAAAACGCAAGTCCGCCAACTTGCGATGAAACTCATCCAGACGAGCGGCGCGACGATTCGAACGATCATTCTTGATCGCGGCGAGCTCTGTGCGCAGCGAATCCATGAAAAGCGGATTGATGAGACGGAGAATGTTCTCTTCGCTCGTGTAATGGGCACCCACAGCACGACGCTCCTTGGTATCCATGACGCCTTGGAAGAGGGATCCGAAGATTCCTGGGTGAACCTTAGACCAATCGAAATCAACGCAACGCAGCAACGCTTCGTGCATGACCTTGTTCATTGCGGCAACGGCCAAACGACCACTGAAGACGTTGCCGTTTACGTAGGGCAAACCTACGAGAGCCTCATCAAGATGCTTCTGCCGCTCGTCTTTCGGCGTATCTAGAACGGTAAAGAATTGCTCAAGCTGAGATCCAAGGTCACTGCCATCCTCTCGCGTTCGATTTACGACATAGTCGCTAAACTCATCTGGATCAAACAAGCCTGTGTCTTCCGCAAAAAAGCAAAACAGGATGCGGACGAGAAGACGTTCCAGATCATGCGGCGGATAGTTGCCTTCCTTGAGGGCATCGTGCAGATCACCGAGTAGTTCAACGGCCTGAATGTTGACAGGAGCCTCAATGCTTGGACGGCGAGGTTGATAGCCACCGAGAAAACCAAGCACGGCGGCATTGTCCGCTAACTCCTCCAGACGGAACTGATGCCGTTCCCCAGTGTGGAGATCCTCGACATCGAAGCGCGCAAAATCGCTGACCACCAGGTAACGCGGACGCGCATCAGCGGGAAGGTATGGAATGTAGTCCTGGCCCTGACTCCGAGCATCGTCGAGATTCTTGCCGCGACTCTTCTGCTCCACGAGGAGCTTAGTTTTCCAAAGCACGTCGATGAACTTGGTCGAACCGCTCGGCAACTTTACAGGGTGCTCATACCGCGCCAACTGGCGACGATTGGCACCGAAGGCCTCGAACAATGCGTCCCAGAACGACTTTGCCTCTGCATGTTCATCTGAGGCATCCTTCCATTGATCGGAAAACCTCGCGCACCGGGCGCGAATCTCATTCATGGAAAGGGTCATCTTCTTAAGGAAACGGCAAGAGTGGCAAAGATTAAGATGCGAGACGCGATTTTGCCAACCAGAGACCGTTCTTATGACTGAGATTACTGGGAAACGGCGGCATGAAGCTGGGCAGAGGGACGGTGAGCGTTGACCGCAGGTCACAGCCAACGGCCCTGTGACCAGCGTAATGCCGTGGACCACGCAACCGAAGCACTAAACGGACCCGAACGAAAAGCGTGCCTCTGGCGATGGAGATAGCATGGCGTTGGCGAAGCCAATGCGGCAAGACGTAGGCGCGGCAGTCTCGCCCCTCGACACCAACTGCGACATGGAGAGTGCTTCCCACACCCCCCCACTGAGTCCATGCTGAAGAAAGCCTATAACTAAGAGCTAGTGCCGTTTTACGTTGACCGCTAACAGAGTCGTGGTTATCGATAAACAATGGACTTCGACCTCGGTGATGTGGGTGAGTTCATTAACGAAAACCCGCAAATACCACTCGCCGCTGGCCTCATGGCAGGAGCGGCGGTCAGAAAAAATACCGAAAAAGCGCGGCAAGAGGCAGCCGAAATAACTGGGCGGCTCGCCCGTATCGAGAGACAAGCTGAACAAGCGCGCCAAGAAGCAAAGCGCGAGGCAACTAGCCTTGCGCAAGATAAGGACCTTGCTTTCGAGATCTCGCAGCAACTTGAGAACCTTGCGTCTTTCGGCACCCCTGTTGCAGCCTTAGAAAGATTGCGCGATTATTCGCGCGATTTGCGGGGTCGCAACATCAATCCCGGTCGATTTGACTCATTTGAAGATAAGATATTTGTCAAAGGAATTTTAGAAAAAATAGCACTTCTCGATAAAGAGCTTGTTATTCAATGTGAAGAACTTAGGTCGGCACAAGTTCGTTCTGACGCGAGCTCACTTTCGGACAATATCAAATCCATCCCTCTACAGTATGCCCCAGCTATAAGTTATCTGCGCCTAGAGTTATTGGCCGAAAATCTATGCGTTCTCAGCAGCCGAGTTGATAAGACCAAAGGGATAAGTACGAGGGGCCTTTTTGCCCAATGCAAGCAGCAGCTGAGTGAAGCACTGAACGAAAGTTTCGCTGCCATTCCGAGCGAAACAATGGAGGATTTATCGAAACTCAAGAGCTGGGTCCATTTAAGTCGCTTGGTCGAAATTTTGGACCATGCAGGTCGCAAAATCGCACGTCTTCGCAACGAGTTGAGCACTGTTCCGCCACCGCCGCAAAATCGCACACGTATGGAATTGGCGATGCAGGTGCCATCCATATTTTACTCTATTGTGGGAATACTTTTGCTGTCCGTAGTAGCAGGCTTATCTGGCCTATTTGCGTTAGCGTTCGTATCGCAAGGGTGGATGGCTATTGGACTCCTTGCCACACTAGGAGCAATGGCCATTGGGAACTATGCCACGCCTTTGGCGAGGCACAAAAATCTCGAAGCGGAGCGCGCGCAGGCTCAAAGAGACCACGAATTAGCTATCAAAAGTATCTCGGCCAAGTTGGAGGCGGAGCAGTGCAATTACGCGCAACAAGAGAGCGTTGCGCGCAAACTACGTTTTATCGAGGAAGACTCTCTAGAATATGCCCTGAGCCTCGAATGCGGAAGTGAAGAGATGTCAGCATTTAAAAAATCGGCGAAAGCTTACTGCGAGGACGTGAGTAAAGCTTTGGAATTAGATCATGAGCTTCTGGCTGCACTTCTTGACTCTGACCGAATAGCATTTTGATTAGGAGGTCTGGCTACTTTTTCTGCAGCGGATTTCGGTGCTGCGGCGTTCAGAGTGAGCATGAACTTATTGCAAATGACCCGCGAACAAGGAGTGAGCCGATGTGACGGGCCTGATGGCGTTTGCGAAGCAAAGCCAGCAGGACTGTCGCATGGGCGAACAAAGCGACCGCTCCGCGACATGGAAGCAAGTCGTATGGCTTCGATGGAGCCTGACACAAAACAAGCGAACCGTGGCAGCGCGACGGTCGCCGTTGGCGTCAGCCATGGCGAACGGCGTGCTGGCACGGAGAGCGATTCGTGAGGACACAGCAAAGCGTCAAGCGCGCTAGCGCTCTAGACTGCTGACTGCATTTTGCTTTGGGGGTGGGTTCTGTGTGTTGAAAACACTGGTGGGTGTATTTTATCGGCGAGCGAACGACATCGAAACAGGCGGAGGTGTCCCGAGCCGCAGCAAGCCGCGCGCGGCTGCTGAAGTTTTGCGGCGGCCATGAGTGGCGCATAGGTGAATACATGGTCCGACATATATCGACCGAGGCGGTGGCCGAATCGATGTATGTCGCGCTATGTATCTCACCCCGTAGGGCCGAAGCTGGGCAGCGTGAGAGAGGGATACCGCTACGGAGAAGAAAACCCGATGTGAGATCAGCGATAGGGCAAGAAAGCTGCCCAGCGTAGGCTATGAGAACGAAGCCGTCCGCCGCATCGAAACGACATCGAGGTCAATGATGGCGACGGGTGCCCTGCAAGGGCACGCAGAGCCATCAACAAGACCGAGTCTGCAATTCAGTCGGAGTTGACTTCAGCGGCAAAGGGCAGAAAAGAGTTCGAGGCCAAGAGCGGAATCGAAAAGTGCCGATGGGAGTAGCCGAATTTTCGGCTGCTACCATGGGCACCCGACATTTGACACCAAGGATGGATCGAAGATCGATCCGAGCTGCAATTTTGGGGCGGTTAGACAGGGTAGAAGACGGCGAAGGAGCGGGGCCAGTTTAGTTGCCAAAAGTTGCCAACAAAACACAGAGAAAAGCCAAAACAGCAGAAAAACGGAGAAACTGTGATTTTAAGAGCGTTGACAGACAACTACTTACAAAGCCGAAACTCTGACAGCGGTTTTCAAGACCGGTGCAATAGACCGCTCTACCACCCCTCCTAACTTGTATAGTTTAGCCATTTCGCTGGGTGCTGGCAAGCCACAGCCCCTTCACGCGCCGATGGACTCTGCCAATGACGGCAAAGGACAAATAAAAACGCCGCCCCGTGAAGGGCGGCGTTTTTATGAATGATTCGTTGTATGGATTACTCTGCAGCTTTTTGCAGGTCCTGCCCGACGGTTTCGACGGCTTCACCCGTGGCTTTGGCGGCGTCTTTGGTGCCATCCCACATGCCTTCGGTCACATCCTTCACGCCCGAGGCGGTGTCCTGCACAGCGCCCCAAGTTCCTTCGGTCAACGTTTGGGCACCTTCGCCGACAGCTTTGCCGGTTGCCTTGGTCGCATCCCATGCGCCCTCAGCCACTGCCTGGGTACCGTCGCCCACAGCTTGGGTGGTGGACTCAACAGCATCACCGGTTTTTTCGACGGCCTGTTGGACGTCTTGCTTGGTTTGATCACAAGCGGCCAGACCAAACGCGGTCGCCGCCACAATAAGGAAGTATGATTTCATAGCGATTCCAAGCGTGAAGACCCCCAGCGCTGCGCGCAAACACATTTTCGAAAAATCGCGGGGACAGGGCGCTAAATACAGAGGCCATCAGCCTGCAACCTTGACAGCCCCTGCCCACACTGCTTGCTTTGCCCTGTCATCGCGGCCAAATCCTGAGTAGCTCAGTGGTAGAGCGGTCGGCTGTTAACCGATTGGTCGTAGGTTCAAATCCTACCTCAGGAGCCAGCGTCCGGCTTCATGAGCGGAAAAGACGATGATGCGCCACCGCCAGCGGGGCCGAACAAGTGATGTCCTGCCATCCACCCGAGACTTCTGCAAGGGCGTGAGCCAGAAACCCACCACAGGCGAGAAATTTCCTCCATTAGTCGTTGTTGGTTGATCCATCCTGCAGAGCCTGGCCGAAAGCTTCACCGGCTTCGCGGAAGGCTTTACCGACATTCGCCGCGGCCTCCTTGGCCTTGAGCAGGGTGGCCGTCATGCGTGCGGCGGTATATTGCGCCTGAAGCGCATCTCGCTGTTGACCCAGGCTACCAGCCTCGGCGGTCTTGCCGTCCGCGCGTATTTTGGCGATTTGGCTGTCCAGTCGGGTGAATCCTTCGTCGATTTTCGCCGCAGCCTCATCGGTTGGCGCGGCGGCATAAACCGAGACTTCTTTCTGCAGGGTCTGCAAGGTGTCTTGTGGTTTAGGGCAGCCGGGCATGGAGAAAAGAACCACGGCCGAGAGGACCAAAGCAATGGCGGGCTGTGTTCTCATGAGTTCATGCGGCGGTAGCGCGCGATCAGAGCGTTGGTCGAGCTGTCGTGCTTGAACTCCGGAGCGTCCTGGCTTTCCAACTCGGGAATGATGCGCTGGGCCAGCACTTTGCCCAGTTCGACCCCCCACTGGTCGAAGGGATTGATCCCCCAAATGGTGCCCTGCGTGAAAACACTGTGCTCGTAGAGCGCAATGAGCTTGCCGAGCGTTTTTGGATCGATCACCTCCGCCAGGATGGTGTTGGACGGACGGTTGCCCTCGAAAACGCGATGCGGGACAAGGTCTTCGCGCGTTCCCTCGGCACGGACCTCTTCGGCTGTTTTTCCGAAGGCCAAGGCCTCCGCTTGGGCAAACATGTTGGCCAGAAGAATGTCATGGTGGCGACCGATCGGGTTGAGCGTTTTGGCAAAACCGATAAAATCGCACGGGATCAAGTGCGTGCCTTGGTGGATGAGTTGGTAGAAGGAGTGCTGACCGTTCGTGCCCGGCTCGCCCCAGTAAATGGCGCCGGTATTGTAATCGACGTGATGTCCGTCGAGCGTGACGCTCTTGCCATTGCTTTCCATGGTCAGTTGCTGGAGGTAGGCAGGGAAGCGCTTGAGATACTGTTCGTAAGGCAACACCGCCGCCGTCTGGGCGTCGAAAAAATCTCCGTACCAAACAGCGAGAAGTCCCATCAGAACCGGCAGGTTTTCCCCGAAAGGCGCGGTGCGGAAATGTTCGTCCATCTCATGGAAACCGGCGAGCATGGCGTGGAAGTTGTCCGGACCAACCGCCACCATGGTCGACAAGCCGATGGCCGAATCCATCGAGTAGCGGCCCCCCACCCAATCCCAGAATCCGAACATATTTGCCGTATCGATGCCGAACTCGCGGACCTTCTCCGCATTGGTCGACACGGCGACAAAATGCCTGGCCACGCAGCTCTCATCACCACCCAAACCGGCCACCACCCAATCGCGCGCGGTGCGCGCATTGGTCATGGTTTCCAGCGTGGTGAAAGTTTTGGAGGAAATGACGAACAACGTCTCAGCCGGTTCAAGTCCGCGCACCGCCTCGGCAAAATCGTCACTGTCCACATTCGAGACGAATTCGCATCTCAGGGCGCGGTCGCTGTAAAATTTCAACGCTTCATAGGCCATGACCGGCCCGAGATCGGAACCGCCGATGCCGATGTTGATCACGTTGCGGATTTGCCGGCCGGTGTGTCCGACCCATGCTCCTGAGCGGAGACGCCCGGCAAAATCCGCCATTTTGTCCAGAACCTCGTGCACACCCGGCACCACGTCCTCGCCGTCGACCACGATTTTCTCCCCGAGCGGCGCGCGCAGCGCAACGTGGAGCACAGCGCGATCTTCCGTGGTGTTGATCTTCTCCCCGCGGAACATCGCGTCGATGCGGCCCCGCAATCCGCGCTCCGCGGCGAGGGCAACGAGCAGTTCGAGCGTGCGGCCGGTCACCCGGTTCTTCGCATAGTCGAGATAAAGCCCGCAGGCCTCGGCGGTGAAGCGGTCTCCGCGCTGCGGGTCGGCCGCGAAAAGTTGGCGCAAATGAAGGCCGGCGACCTCGGCATAGTGGGCCTGAAGTGCCTTCCAGGCGGGAGAGTCGGTCAGGGTACAGGTGCTCATGGGCGTCGACCAAGGAAACAGAGATCCGGCAGAAGGTGAAACCTGAAATTCTGCCGGTTTGCGCTTGCTCCACAGGCCAAAGCAGCCAGATTGAAGAGGATGAAAACGCTTCTTCCTCTTGCCCTGGCCGCCGCGCTCCTTACCGGGTGCGCCGCCATTCAGCGGGCTGAAAACAACTCCACCGAGCAACTTCTCACCGCGGCCGGCTTCCGCGTGTTACCCGCTGACACCGCGCAAAAGCAGGCCAAACTGGCCGAGCTGAAACCCTACACCATCGCGCGCCAGATCCGCGGCAACAGCGTGTATTACATTTACCCGGACGATCAGAACAATTTTGTCCTTGTCGGCGATCAGGCCGCTTACTCGAAGTACCAAAACCTTGTTGTGCAGCAGCAACTTTCCAACCAAAACCTCATGGCCGCCCAGATGGAGACCACGCCCGGCATGTGGGGCGGTTGGGGCTACTACGGCTACTAAAACCGAGCCATTCTCATTTACCACGGGCC
>CAJBCQ010000134.1 GCA_903951595.1 uncultured Hyphomicrobiales bacterium
CCGATATTGCAGATGGCACCTTGAATATCCTTGGCAATCATCAGCTTGATGGCCTCCTGCATCAGGAAATAAGGCCCGCGCACATTGGTGGCGAACATGCGATCGAAAAGTTCCGGCGAGGTGTCAAGGATCGTGCCACGGTCAGTGAGTGCGCCTGCATTGACAAGAACGTCCAAGCGGCCAAACAGGCGTGCCGTTTCGGCAATGGCATGGCGGCAATCTTCAACCTTGGCGAAATCGGCTTGCACGAAATGCGCCGGGCAAATTTGCGCCAACTCATCGGCCACAGCCTTGCCGCGCGCAGCATTGCGACCGGTGATCACAATGCCTGCGGCACCGGCTGCCGCAAGCCTGCGGGCAATGGCCGCGCCAAGGCCCTGTGTCGCTCCGGTTACCACGCAAAACTTGCCGTCCATCCGGTTCATGGGCTGACCTCATAGCCTGCCGCCGCCATGACCCGCAGCAATTCCTTGTGACCCTTGATTGCCATGTCGAGCGGCGGAGAAACTTTCGGATCCTGTTCTGCTTCCACAACGAACCAGCCTTCATAGCCCTTGGCCGCCAACGCCTTCACAATGGCTTCAAAATCTAGCGAGCCATCGCCGGGTACGGTGAAGGCACCTTTCACAACGGCATCGAGGAAGCTTTGTTTTGTGCGGTCCAGCCCTTCCACCACCTGACGGCGAATGTCTTTGGTGTGAACATGGGTGATGCGGCTATGGTGGTTTTCGATAACGCGCAAAACATCACCACCGGCAAAGGCCATGTGGCCTGCATCAAACAGCAGCGGCACGCTGGAATGTTTCATCAGCAAGTCAAGCTCGGCTTCCGTCTCAATGGCCGCTGCCATATGATGATGATAGCTGATGGGCATGCCCTGCCCGGCGCACCAAGCGGAAAAGTCGCTCATCTTGCGGCCATAGGCGGCCATTTCAGTCTCGGTGAGCTTGGGCTTTGTGGCAAGGGGTGCGGATTTATTACCCTGAATGGAGCGGGCGGTTTCGCCATAGACAATGCACGGCGCCTTGGCAGCCTTGAAGAAGGCGAGCTGTTGGGCAACGCGCTCTTTTTCCACCTCAATATCACCATCCAGAAGCAGACCCGAAAACCAGCCGCCACAGACGGAAATGCCGTATTTGGCAAGGATGGGCCCAAGTTCGGCCATGTCCATCGGGAAACGACGGCCCGTCTCCATGCCCGTAAAGCCTGCAACCGAGGCTTGGCGCAGACATTCCTCCAAGCTCACATCATCCGACAATTCTGCTAGATCATCATTCCACCAGGCGATGGGAGCAATGCCGAGTTTCGCTTTCATAGATTTTTACACTCCGATGCGCTGCTTGGCGCGAATTTTCAATTGATGCTCACGCGCGGCTTTCACGCTGTCGCGCTTGGATGTTTCCGGCACCCCGACATCCCAATCAGCATCACCCGGCACCCAGGAATGGGCATCCGTGACAATGGAGAGAACCGTGGTGCGATCATTGGCCTTGGCCCATTCGAGGGCGGCTTCCAGTTCCGCCAGATTTTCGCATTTGCGCGCGGCTGCCCCCATGGAGGCGGCATGGGCGGCAAAATCAACATGCGGCGGGTTTTGCGGATTTTGGATGCGGCAATCGGACAGGAGATTGTTGAACCCCGGAACGCCCTTGAATTGCTGCAAACGGTTGATGACGGCATAGCCGCCATTGTCACAGACAATGACGATCATCTTGTGGCCGGAAAGCACGGTTGAGTAGATGTCAGAGTTCATCATCATGTAAGTGCCATCGCCCAGCATGACGATGGGGGTGCCACCCGGCGCACCGGGGCCTTGCTGGGCCATGGCACAGCCCCAGCCAGCGGCGATTTCATAACCCATGCAGGAAAACCCGAATTCGAGATCAAAGGTATGGGGCGATTTCACCCGCCAGCCCTTGGCCACCTCGCCCGGAATGCCACCCGCTGCCGCGATGAGCGTATCCTTTTCGCCCGCCGCACGGTTCACCACATGCACCACTTGCGCGTAAGTGGGAACGGGGTTGGTGGAAGGTGCCTGCAATTTATCGAGCAATGTATTCCACTCGGCAAACAGGCCGCGTGCCTGCGTCATAAGCTCTGCGGGTGCGCGCCAGTCGCCTAAGGCCGCATCCAGCTCCGTCACGGTTTCCAGCGCATCGCCAACCACGGCAAG
>CAJBCQ010000135.1 GCA_903951595.1 uncultured Hyphomicrobiales bacterium
CCGAGCATCAATTCCGCCCGCCTTTTCAGCGAGCGCGACAGGGCCTCAATGCGCGCCCGCTCGGTGCTATTGAGTTCAGCTGCCTCATCATCCAGCCTTTGCGCCAGCGCACGGGCCAGATTGAGCATGGGAAGTTTCAGATCAATGAGTTCCGCCGCAAGCTGGCCTGCCGCTTGGGCAAGCCCTTCGATCATGGGCAGGCAATCGGTTTCAAGACTTGTCGTCTGGTCGGGGTCAGAACGCGCCAGAACCTGTTGGCGCACCAACATCAGGAATGTCTCGCACGCCCCTTCCGGTGCCCCGCCAGAAACACGCCGCTGCCAACCGGGCCCCGGCAGCACCCGGCAGGCCATGATGATTTGGCGCAAGAGCTTCTCGGCCTTGTCATCGGCCCCCACCAGATCCCCCAGCCGATCGGTGAGCGAGCGCCCCCGGCGGCGTTCATTTTCCGGCCCACGTATCCAGCGGCGCAATTCGGCCGTTTCAATCCCGGAAATCTCGGCTGAAAAGGCACTGTCGGCGGCATCAAACAGATGATGGCCTTCATCAAACACCAGCCGCCTGACGCCATTGGGCGAGGCTTTTTCTTCGTTGGTTTCCGGCGTTCCCATGGCCGAATCAATCGCCACCTGATGCAGCACCAGCGCGTGATTGGCCACAACGATATCCGCCTTGCGGCCCGCGCGCGTGGCCTTCTCGATGAAGCATTTGCGGTAATGCGCGCAAGCCGCATAGATGCACTCCCCGCGCTTGTCCGTAAGGCCCAAGGCAAGCGGCGTGCGCGTGTCTTCATGGCCCGGATCGGCAAGCAGGCTCATGAGCCAGGCGGGAAAATCACCACCGCCCATGTCACCATCCTTGGTGTGCCGCGCCCAGCGCGCGATGAGCCCGGCCATGAGTGCCCCGCGCGGGCCCCCTTGCATGCGCTGCACGGCTTCTTGCATGTTGAGCAGGCACAGATAATTCTCCCGGCCTTTGCGAACCACAATGCGCTGGCGGCGTTCTTCCGGGTCAGCCACCAGCTTGGCCGTTTCCTGCTCCAACTGTCGCTGGAGATTTTTGGTATAGGTCGAAATCCACACCGGTGCCTGATTGCGCCGCGCCCACAGAAAAGAGGGCGCCAAATATCCCAATGTCTTGCCCAAGCCCGTTCCGGCCTCTGCCAGCAAGATATGATTGGAATGTGGCGTTTCACGCGGCGCGAATGCCTTGGTGGCTTCAGCCGCATAAAGCCGCTGTGCGGGGCGTTCTTCTGAATCCGGCCCCAAAAGCTGGCCGAGAAAGGCTTCCGCCTCCTCCGGCGTGATGGCTGATTGCGAGCCTTGCGGACGCGGAGCCTCGTCCTCCCATTCTTCCAAGCGGTCCCAGACATTCAGCCCGGTTGAAAAACTCGCCGCATCCACATTGGCATCGGCAAGCCGCAAAGCCGCGATGACACTCGGTGCCCAAGGCCAATTGCCCCGCGCCAGAAATCCGGCCACTTGGGCCGTTTCGCGCAAATGCGGATAAGCGGGCGAAGCCAGCCGCCTCAGCAGGGCTTCGGCCACTTCTGCCAGGCTGGCATTCGTGCCAAGCCCCAGCGCCACGGCAAGGCCGGAAGGTGTGGGCGTTGCCGCCACTGCCGGGGCGGCAAAGGCAAACAGCTCCGCCACATCAAAATGCCGTACCTCGCGCGCCTGCCGGATGGCCGCGCGTGAAGCCCCTCCGGCAAAGCCCAGCCGGTCGATCACATAGGCCGCATGGCAGATCAAATGCGGGGTCTTGGCCAGCACTTCCAAGGCCGCGCCTGCCGGCAATTCGCGCGCATTGCCTTGGGCATCCCGGATGACCAGATGAACGCCTCGCGCCTGCGCTGAAGGCAGCGGCGGCAGCAGGTTTTCAGCGTGTTCGGCAATCCGACTCATGAGGCTCCTCTTAGGCCCCAAGCTAGCCGATTGACGCATCCCTGCCATATCCCTAGTTTCACACCCTCCATTCCCGCCTATATCCGGTTGAAAACATGACAAGTTCCGCCTCACTCCGCGCCGCCGCCCTCGACAGCAAGGCTTGGCCCTTTGAAGAAGCCAGAAAACTGGTGGAGCGCATCAAGCGTCGCGGCAAAGCGCCGGAATATGTTTTGTTTGAAACAGGTTACGGCCCCTCCGGCCTGCCCCATATCGGCACTTTCGGCGAAGTGGCCCGCACCAGCATGGTGCGCCATGCGTTTGAAACCATGACGGGCCTTCCCACCCGCCTCATCTGCTTTTCGGATGACATGGATGGGCTTCGCAAAATTCCCGACAATATCCCCAACAAGGAAATGGTGCGCCCGCATCTGGGCAAGCCTTTGACGGTGGTGCCGGATCCTTTCGAGCAATATGAAAGCTTCGGCCACCACAACAACGCCATGCTGCGCCGCTTTCTGGATCAGTTCGGCTTCCAGTATGAGTTCGTTTCCTCGACCGACTATTACACCCTGGGCAAGTTCGACAAGGCCTTGCTGCGCGTGCTGGAAGTCTATGACGAGGTGATGGAAATCATGCTGCCGTCACTGGGCGATGAGCGCAAAGCCACCTATTCGCCCTTCCTGCCCATCCACCCCAAAACCGGCATCGTGATGCAGGTGCCAATGGATGAGGTGAAGCCCAAGACCGGAACGGTAGTTTGGACCTGCCCAGACTCAGGCCAGAAATATGAAAGCAAGGTCACCGGTGGTGATTGCAAGCTGCAATGGAAGCCCGATTGGGGCATGCGCTGGCACGCGCTGGGTGTTGATTATGAAATGGCTGGCAAGGATTTGATCGACTCGGTGAAGCTGTCGAGCCGCATCTGCAAGGCACTGGGCACCGAGCCGCCAGAAGGCTTCAATTACGAGCTGTTCTTGGATGAAAAGGGCCAGAAGATTTCAAAGTCGAAGGGCAATGGCCTGACGATTGATGAATGGCTGCGCTATGCCAGCCCCGAAAGCCTTTCGCTCTATATGTATAACCGCCCACGCGAAGCCAAGAAGCTGCATTTCGATGTCATCCCACGCGCGGTGGATGAATATTTCAGCCATCTGGCAGCGGTTTCCAAGCAGGATGAAAAGCAGGTTTTATCCAACCCCGTCTGGCACATCCATGCCGGCAAGCCGCCGAAGGTGGATATGCCGGTCAGCTTCACGCTGTTGCTGAATGTGGTCAGCGCCTGCAATGCTTCCGACCCGCAAGTGCTATGGGGCTATCTGCAACGCTATGCGCCGGGCATCTCACCGCAAACGCATCCTGTGCTGAACAAGCTCGTGGGTTACGCCATCAACTATTTCCATGATTTCGTAAAGCCTGCCAAAACCTATCGTGCAGCCGATGATGTGGAGCAGGGGGCTTTGAAGGCGCTTTCGGATACGCTGGCGAAATTGCCCGCCAATGCCAGCGCTGATGATATTCAGAACGCACTTTATGACGTGGGCCGCTCCATCCCGCGCTATCAGGATTTTGAAGCCAAGAACGCAACGCCAGACCGCCCCGGCGTGTCACTGGCATGGTTCAACGCGATTTATCAGATCCTGCTAGGCGAAGAAAAAGGCCCCCGCTTCGGGCCTTTCGTGGCGTTGTATGGGGTGGCGGAAACGCGCGCGCTGATCGCGGATGCGTTGGCGGGGAAGTTGGTGAAGTAAAGCGAAATGCAAAAAGGACGCTCGGGTCAAGCCCGAGCATGACGGGCAAAAAGGGATCGTCACCCTCGGGCTTGACCCGAGGGTCCTTTTCCACTTCGCTTCACTGCCCCTGAAACACCTTGAAGTGTTTCGACAATTTCAAGCCCTGCTTCTGGTAATTCGAGCCAATTCCCTGCCCATAAACCTGTTCCGGCTTCTCCGTCAGCGGCTCATAAATCAGCCGCCCGATGATCTGCCCGTCTTCCAGAATGAACGGCACATCATGCGAGCGCACTTCGAGCACCCCGCGTGAGCCTTCACCACCACCGGATGAATGGCCGAAACCGGGATCGAAGAAGCCCGCATAATGCACGCGGAATTCGCCTACGAGCGGGTTGAACGGCGTCATTTCGGCGGCATAAGCGGGCGGCACGCGCACCGCTTCTTTGGATACGAGAATATAAAACTGGTCCGGGTCCAGCACCAGCGAGCCGCGCTGCCAGATGGGTTCCCAGAAATCGAGAACATGCAGCGCATCTTTCCGGTCCACATCAATCAGGCCGGAATGCTTTTTGGCGCGGAAACCGACAGGCTGGCCCGCAACGCCCTGCAAATCCACAGTAAGCGCCAGACCGCGATCAATATTCACCGTGCCGGAAGTAACGAGCCCCTCGCTTGCCTGCAAATGCCGGATGAGATCATCGGAAGCGACAAGCGGCCCCTGCCGGAAACGGATTTGCGACAGCCGCGATCCCGCGCGCACCAGTACCGAAAAGCTCAAAGGCGAGATTTCGGCATAAAGCGGCCCGTGATAGCCATCCGGAATCTCGTCAAATGTGCGGGCATGATCTGTGATCACACGGGTGAAAATATCCAGCCGCCCCGTCGAGCTTTTCGGATTTGCCGTAGCGGCAACCCCCTTGGGCAACGCCAGTGATTCGAGCAGCGGCACGATATAGACGCAGTTTGTCTCCAGAACCGCCCCTTCTTCGATATTGATGCGGTGCAGGCTCAAACTCTCCAGCCGTTCGGCCACCGTGCGTTCCGGCCCCGGCAGGAAACTGGCCCGCACGCGGTAGGCCACCGGCCCCAGCCGCAAATCAAGGCTGGCGGGCTGGATCTGGTCGGCATCAGCCGGCCGGGCAAGCTTCAGCTCACCCTGGGCGATCATCCGGGAAATGACATGGGCGGGCAGGATTCCGCCCGTTTTGTGGTTCGTCTGGCTCATGGGAACATAGGTGCTTGAAGCGGCGATGCGGCGCAAGCCTCCCTGTGGAAAACCCCGCCCACTTGGCCTAAGCTTACCCCCATGAAGCCTGAATCATACCGCGAGACCACCCGCGCCATCACCGTCACCGTGCGCCCTTCCTTTCTGGATGACCAATCACGCCCGGAGGACAATTATTTCGTCTGGGCCTATGAGGTCACGATTCTGAATGAGGGGCCCGAAACCGTGACGCTGAAAACGCGCTATTGGAAAATCATGAACGCGAACGGCCAGATGCAGGAAGTGCGCGGTGCTGGCGTTGTGGGTGAACAGCCAACCCTCACCCCCGGCCAGCGGTTCGAATATACCTCCGGCTGCCCGCTTTCCACCGCCTCCGGTTTCATGTCCGGCTCTTACCAGCTGGAAACGGCAGATGGCGAAGCCTTCAACGTGGTCATTCCCGCCTTTTCCCTCGACAGCCCCCATGCCCAGCGCCGTGTGCATTGATGGACCATACCGAACTCTTGGCCCGTCTCGTGGCCTTTGACACCACCAGCCGCAACAGCAATCTCGATCTCATCGCCTTTGTGGAAGAATATCTCGAAGGCTTCGGCGTGCCTTCCATCCGCGTTGATCATGAGCCGGGAAAAACCAATCTTTACGCCACCATCGGCCCGGATATCGAAGGCGGCATTGTGCTATCAGGCCACACTGATGTGGTGCCGGTGGACGGCCAGCCTTGGACAAGTGATCCTTTCACCCTGACCGAACGCGACGGCAAGCTTTACGGGCGCGGTTCGGCGGATATGAAGGGCTTCATCGCCGTGGCTCTGGCCATGGTGCCGCATTATGTGAAGGCGGATTTGAAGCGGCCCATTCATCTGGCCCTTTCCTGTGATGAAGAAGTGGGCTGCCGCGGCGTGCGCCCGCTCATCGCACATATGCGTGAACATTTGCCCAAGCCCTTGGCGGTGATTGTGGGTGAGCCGACGCTGATGAAAGTGGTGAATGCACACAAGGCTTCGCATTCTTACGAAACACAGGTGACTGGCCATGAGGCTCACTCAAGCTGCGCGCATCTGGGCGTAAACGCCATCATGGTGGCGGGTGAACTCATTGGCGAGTTGAACCGCATGGCGGCTGAGTTGAAGGCGCGCAAAGATGTGACGGGTCTGTTCGATCCGCCATTCTCTACTTTGCAGATAGGATTAATCAGCGGCGGCACGGCCAAGAACATCGTGCCGCGCGAATGCAAATTTGCCTGGGATATGAGATTGTTGCCGGATGCTGATCCTGATGAAATGCCCCAACGTCTGGAAGCCTTTGCAGCCAAGTTGACACCGCAAATGCAAGAGATTGCCCCCGATACAGGCATCAGCATCCGCCGCATCAATATCGTGCCGGGATTGGCGCCAGATGATGAAAGCCCAGCGGAGGCTCTGGGCCTGTCGCTCACGGGGGCGAATGGCTTGGCGGCGGTTTCTTACGCAACCGAAGCCGGGCTGTTCCAGCAAGCTGGCATCCCCGCCATCATCTGTGGCCCCGGCTCCATCGAACAGGCGCATAAGCCGGATGAATGGATTGAGGCGAGTGAGCTGGAGGCTTGCCGGAAGTTCATGGAAAAACTGGGCAGGCATTGCGCGGCCACTTAGCGCTGCGCTGATTATTCCGCCGCCACCGCCTCATTGGCGATGAAACCGCCCGATTGCCGCTGCCACAGGCTTGCGTAAAGCCCGCCTGCCTTCAAAAGCGCCTCATGGCTGCCTTCTTCTACCACCCGGCCTTCATCCAGCACGATGAGGCGGTCCATCGCCGCGATGGTGGAAAGCCGGTGGGCCACCGCGATCACGGTTTTGCCTTCCATCAGCGTGTAGAGATTTTCCTGAATGGCCTGTTCCACTTCTGAATCAAGCGCACTGGTCGCCTCATCCAGAATGAGGATCGGCGCGTTTTTCAGCAGCACACGCGCAATGGCGATGCGCTGGCGTTGCCCGCCCGAAAGCTTCACCCCGCGTTCGCCCACTTGGGCTGAATAATCCCGGCTGCCCTCGAAATCCTCAAGTCCCAGAATGAACTCATGCGCGTGCGCCTTGCGCGCAGCCGCTTCCACATCGGCAAGCCCCGCTTCCGGATTGCCATAACGGATATTCTCCAAAACCGAACGGTGCAGTAGCGAGGTGTCCTGTGTCACCATGCCGATCTTGGCGCGCAGTGATTCCTGTTGGACCTGAGCAATATCCTGCCCATCAATCACAATGCGCCCGCCTTCCAGATCATGGAAACGCAAGAGCAGATTGACGAGCGTTGATTTACCAGCGCCTGAACGGCCCACCAGCCCCACTTTTTCACCTGGCCGGATGACAAGCTCGATGCCATCCAGCACATCACGCAGGCCCCGCCGTTCCTTGCCATAGTTGAACCGCGCCTTCTCGAAACGGATTTCACCTTGGGAAACGAAAAGGGGCTTGGCATCTGGCTTGTCCATCACCTCGCGTTTGCGCGCGATGGTGGCGATGCCATCCTGCACAATGCCAATATTTTCAAACAGGCTGGAGACTTCCCACAAAATCCAATGCGACATGCCATGCAGGCGCAAGATAAAACCCGTAGTGAGTGCTATGGCCCCCGTGGTGACAGCCCCCTGTTGCCACAGCCAGATTGCAAGGGCGGCGGTGGAAAACAAAAGGGCCGAATTCAGCGCATTCATCATCACCGTCATGAGTGTGACCATACGCATGGTGCCATAAACGCTCTGCAGCATCATCTGCATGCCTTCGCGCGCATATGCCTCCTCGCGCGCGGCATGGGCAAACAGCTTCACCGTGGGAATATTGGTGTAGCTGTCCACAATGCGACCCGTGACGAGTGAGCGCATGTCGGCCTGCGCTTCAGATAATTTAGCCATCTTCGGCACGAAGAAATAAAGCAGACTGCCATAGCCGATAAGCCACGCAATGAGCGGCGCGCCGAGCCGGATGTCAGCGGCCAGAAAAAGCCCGAAAGCCCCCAGGAAATAAACTGTGACATAAGTGAGAATTTCAGCAAATTTCATCACCACATCGCGCACACCGAGCGCGGTTTGCATCATCTTGGCGGCAATGCGGCCCGCATAGTCATTCTGAAAGAAATCGAGGCTTTGCCGCAGCAAATAGCGATGAGCCTGCCAGCGGATTCGCATGGCAAAATTACCCAAAAGCCCCTGATGCATAAGGGACTCATCAATGAGCTTGATGGTGGGCAAGAATACCAGAACAAGTAAGCTCATCAGCGTAAGCTTCAGCCCATGATCAGCCCAGAAGGTTTCACGGTTGGCGGTGGCAAGCCAATCCACAATGCTGCCGAGAAAACCAAAAAGCGAAACTTCCGCCAATGCCGTGAGGGTGCCCAAGACCACGGTCCAAGCGATGAGCTTGCGAAAAGGCCAAGCATAATGGCGCACAAAGGCCCAGAAACGCGCCGGCGGCTGCTCAGGTGCTTCCGCCGGAAAGCTGGTCACGCGCGCTTCGAACCAGCCGAAAAGCGCATTGATCATTGGCTCGCCCAGATGATGCGCGCAATCCACTGCACTTCTTCTGCCGCGAAAACCTTCAACTCATGCTCAGGATTGAAAGAGGCAAGTTCGATGGCTTTGCCCGTCTGGCGTTGCAATATTTTCGCCATCACTTCCCCGCGCTTGGTTTTCACCACCACCCGGTCGCCCTTGCGCACCGTGGCGTTGGGCGAGACGATGATGATGTCGCCTTGGCGGAACACGGGCAGCATGCTGTCGCCGGTGATTTCCAGCGCATAGGCATTGGTATCCTTGACGCCGGGAGCAGCGATTTCATCAAAAGAGCCACCAACCGGAAAGCCCGCATCATCAAAAAACCCACCCTTGCCAGCCTTGGCCAAGCCAATGACGGGAATGGTGACACTGAGCTTTTCAGCGCCCTTACGCCCCAGAACCATTGCGGTGAATTCATCCAGATTGCCGCCGACGGCATTCAGCACCTTGGCGATGCTTTCAGTCGTGGGCCAACGCTCGCGGCCCTCCGGGCCTAAACGCTTGGAAGGATTGAAGGAAGTGGGATCAAGCCCAGCTTTTTTGGCCAGCCCCGAAGCCGAAAGCCCGTGCTTTTCGGCAAGCGCATCGAGTGCGCCCCAGATTTGCTTGTGCGTAAACATGATTCGGTCCTGCCGATTGAATGGGATTAGGAAAGAATACCCTATTCCATCTGGCCTGTCGAGAGCGGTTGCTCCCGCCTCAGCAAAGCTTAGTCTCACGCCATCATGACGGATTCGCTCATTTACAAAATTCTCGACCGCGCTGACTGGATGCTAGCCTGCGATAAAGGCGTCTATTCGGGTTCTGCTGATGATCTGCGCGATGGTTTCATCCACTTTTCCACCGGCCCCCAAGTGCCCGGAACGCTGGATCGACATTTTGCTGACGCGCAAAATCTCGTTATTGCCGCCTTCAGCGCGCAAAGCCTAGGCGCTGGCTTGCGCTGGGAAGCCTCGCGCCGCGGCGAGCTTTTCCCGCATCTTTATGCTGGCCTTGATCCGCATTTAGCCATCAAGGTTCACGCCCTAAACCGCGACGCTGAAGGCCGGTTCATTTTGCCGCCGCTTGTCTGAAGGAATTGCCATGCTGCCTTATGCGCTCATCCGGCCCGTATTGTTCGCCCTTGATGCCGAGCGTGCCCATAATCTTGCCATCCAAGCCTTGAAGCTGGGGCTGGTTCCGGCCCGCCGGATCAAGCCGGACACCGCCTTGGCCGTGGATATGCTGGGCCTGCACTTTGCCAACCCGCTGGGCCTTGCCGCAGGCTTCGACAAAAACGCGCAAGCGGTGGATGCGCTGGCAGGGCTGGGCTTTGGTTTTGTGGAAGTGGGAAGCCTCACACCGCTTGCCCAAGAAGGAAACCCCAAGCCACGCCTGTTCCGCTTGGCGCAAGATCGCGCCGTGATCAACCGTTTCGGCTTCAACAACCAAGGCCACGCCGCCGCTTTGCCGCGCCTGCAATCGCGCAAAGCAAATTGCGTGCTGGGTGTGAATGTGGGGGCCAATAAGGATGCAGCCGACCGCATGGCTGATTATGCCCTCGGGCTTGAGCGGTTCAATGATGTGGCTGATTATCTCACCGTGAACATCTCATCCCCCAACACGCCGGGACTTCGCACGCTGCAATCGCGCGCGGAATTGGAAACCCTGCTTTCCCGCATCAGCCAAACCCGTGCAAAACTTGCCAACCCCAAGCCTGTTTTCTTGAAAATAGCCCCTGATCTGGAAACCGCCGAACTGGAAGATATTGCAAGGCTCACCGAAGGCGGTGCGGTGCAGGCCATCCTTCTTTCCAACACCACCATCACAAGGCCGGAGAGCTTGCGATCCTTAGCCAAGAGCGAAACAGGCGGATTATCGGGCAAGCCCCTATTCGAGCTTTCCACCCGCAAGCTTGCCCAATTGGCCAAGCTCACCAAATTACCGCTCATCGGTGTGGGTGGCGTATCGGATGCCGATACGGCTTGGGAAAAGCTCAGGGCAGGGGCAAGCCTGATCCAGCTTTATTCCGCACTCACCTATGGCGGGCCGGAATTGGTGGCGCAAATCCTCACAGGCCTTTCGGCCCGGCTGCGCCGTGAAGGCTTCACACATATTTCGCAAGTCACCGGCACGGGCCTTGCCGACTGGAGTTAAGTTTGACGCAGCGCGTTTCATTGCCGCCCGTTTTTCAGGCTTGGTTTGAAGCCCGCAACTGGCAGCCGCGCGCGCATCAGCTTGAGGTTCTGCACGCGGCGGCGGCGGGCAAAAACACGCTGCTGATTGCCCCCACAGGTGGCGGCAAAACACTGGCAGGTTTTCTGCCAAGCCTCGTCGATCTGGCCAAGGGTGCAGGTGGTCAGGGCATTCACACCATCTATGTCTCACCACTCAAGGCACTGGCTGTCGATATTGCGCGCAATCTCGAAGCCCCCGTCGCTGAGATGAAATTGCCCGTCACGATAGAAACCCGCACCGGCGACACGCCCGCTTCCCGCCGCATCCGCCAGCGCGCCAAGCCACCTGATATTCTCATCACCACGCCCGAACAGATCGCCTTGTTGATTGCCGATCCCCATGCCGCGCATCTGTTCGGCAATTTGCGTTTTCTCATTCTGGATGAGCTGCACTCGCTCGTTGCCTCCAAACGGGGTGCCTTATTGGCGCTGGGCTTGGCGCGGCTTTCCACGCTGTCACCCGCACTTGTACGCATTGGGCTTTCGGCAACAATTGCCAAGCCTGAAACATTGGCCCGCTGGATGGTGCCGCAGCCCGGCGCGGCCCAGATCGTCATCGGCAAGGCCGGAGCCGCACCAGAAATCATCATTCTGCGTTCGCTGGAGCGCGTGCCGTGGTCGGGTCATTCAGCCCGCTATGCGACGGCCGAAATCTATGAGGCCATAAAACAATCCCGCATGGCGCTCATTTTTGTGAACACGCGCTCGCAGGCTGAAATTATTTTCCAGCAATTGTGGAACGCAAATGAGGACGCCCTACCCATCGCCCTTCATCATGGCTCGCTGGATGTCACCCAACGCCGCAAAGTGGAAGCCGCCATGGCGGATGCCAAATTGCGCGCCGTGGTTTGCACCTCCACGCTGGATTTGGGGATCGACTGGGGTGATGTCGATCTCGTCGTCCATGTGGGTGCCCCCAAGGGTTCCAGCCGCCTGCTGCAACGTATTGGCCGGGCCAATCATCGCCTCGATGAACCTTCCAAAGCCTTGCTTGTGCCTTCCAACCGCTTCGAAGTGCTAGAATGCGAAGCCGCCCGCATGGCCGCCAGCCAAGGCGCGCAGGATGCTGATAGCATGTCAGTGAAAAAGCTTGATGTGCTCTGCCAGCATATTCTGGGCACCGCCTGTGCAGGCCCCTTCCAGCCCGATGCGCTTTATGCCGAAGTGGTGAGCGCCTTTGCCTATAACAGGCTCACGCGCGCTGAATTCGATCGGGCCGTGGATTTTGTGGCAACTGGCGGCTATGCGCTGAAATCCTATGAACGCTATGCCAAATTAAAACCGCACACCGATGGCACCCTCAGGCTTGCCCACCCCAAGCTGGCGCAAAGCTATCGCATGAACATGGGCACCATCATCGAAGCTGAAATGCTGAAAGTGCGCCTCATCTCGCGCCGTCGCGGCAAGCCCATAGGCGGCTTTGGCGGCAAGGTGCTGGGTGAGGTAGAGGAATATTTCATTGAACAATTGCGCCCCGGCGATACCTTCATTTTCGCTGGCCAGATTTTGCGTTTTGAAGGCATTGACGAACTCTCCGCCCTCGTCACCCGCTCCACCGCCACCGAACCTGCAATACCCAGCTACGCAGGCGGCTGGTTTCCCCTCTCCACACATCTGGCCGAACGTGTGCGCGCCATGCTGGCAGATCCGCGCCAGCAAACCCATCTGCCCGAGCAGGTGCGTGATTGGTTGGGCCTTCAACGCGCGAAATCCATCCTGCCGCGCGCAGATGAAATGCTCGTCGAAACCTTTCCGCGCGGCAAAAACCATTATCTTGTCTGCTATCCCTTCGAGGGCAGGCTTGCCCACCAAACCCTCGGCATGCTGCTGACGCGACGATTGGAACGCGCTGGCGCCCAGCCCATGGGCTTTGTCGCCAATGAATATGCCTTGGCCATCTGGAGCTTGCGCGACCTGTCGCTCTTGCTGGAGGCGGGCAAACTCTCGCTCGATCCGCTTTTTGACGAAGACATGATGGGCGACGATCTGGATGCTTGGCTTCAAGGCTCAGCTCTGATGAAACGCACCTTCCGCAGCTGTGCCATCATCGCAGGCCTGATCGAACGCCGCCAACCGGGGAAAGAAAAAACCGGCCGCCAAATGACCGTCTCCTCCGATCTCATCTTTGATGTGCTGCGAACCCATCAGCCCGATCATCTGCTCTTGCAGGCAGCCTGGGAAGATGCCGCCGAAGGCCTGATCGATGCCCGCCGCCTCGGCCTTATGCTCAAGCGCATCAAGGGCCATATCCGCCACAAGCCATTGGACCAAGTATCGCCCCTTGCGGTGCCAGTGATGCTGGAGATCGGGCGCGAGCCTATCTATGGCGAAGGCCATGATCGCATTCTCGAAGATGCCGCCGCCGAACTCATCGCCGAAGCAGCAGGGCGGGCTTGAATGATTAAGCTTGCTGGCATGGCACTCATCCCCGATCTGTCCGGTGCCCTCTATGTGCCCGATTATGAAGCCCTTCTGGTGGCAGATCTGCATTTTGAAAAAGGCTCAAGCTTTGCCGCCCGTGGCATCCACTTGCCGCCCCTCGACACCCGCGCCACTCTGGATGCGCTGGAAGCGGTGATCGCGGCACGAAAACCCCGCAAGCTCATCGCCCTCGGTGACAGTTTCCATGATACGCGGGCAGGCGAGCGCTTGGACCCCGCCGACATGGCCCGCATCCGCACCCTTTGCGATCTTTGCGATATGATATGGCTCACCGGCAATCATGATCGTGAGTTGCCTACAGGTGTGGGCGGCAACATAGCGGCACAATTGTCGCTTGGTCCCATTACCCTGCGCCATATTCCAACAGCACCGGATGGCACGATGGAAATTGCAGGCCACCTTCACCCCGTGGCGTCCATCACCCGACACGGACGCCGCGTGCGCGCGCGTTGTTTCGTTGGTGATGAAACCCGGCTTGTGATGCCCGCGTTTGGAGCCTTCACCGGCGGCCTTCATGTGCTGGACCCAGCCTTTGCGGCCATTTTCCCCAAGGCTCATTTCACCGCGTGGATGATCGGCCCCCGCGCCGTTCATGCTTTCCCGGCGTCTGCCCTTTCGCCTTAAGCGATCAGCAGCAAGCAGCCCAGCATCAAGATGAGCGCGGTCACAGCAAGGCTTGTGAGAATGGCGCGCAATTTGCCGAACCAGCCGGGAAGCCTTCCTTCCTGCGCGCTCGTCACATCCCACAGGCTCTGCATCAAAAAGCCTGCGACAAGCAGGCTCAAGGCCGGAATGGCTGGCATCAGCAATGCAGCCCATCCGGCAAGCGATGGCACCACCGAAAGGCTGAAAGCCCAAGCACGTTCCCGCCGGCCATAAGGCTTCAGCGCCTCACCCCAGCGAATACCGCCGAGGAAAGATAGGATGACCGCGCCATAGGCAATGCCACCTTTGACCGCAAAAGCGGCCATGAGCGCGCTGTGGCTGAACAGCAGAACCAGCGCCATCGCCCAGAAGGGCAAAGCACCTGCAAGCCCCAAAATGAGCGCGGTACGGGGAATGGTATTTTCATCATCAGAACGCATGCGCCCAAGCTTAATCGCAACAGGCCCAGAACGCCAATAGCCATCACAATGGACATGCAAAGCTCATGCAACCCAAGCCGCCGCATCGCAAATCGTGATGGATCAGCCGGGTGTCTTCTCGCGCAATACGCTGATCAAAGTGGCATCGACCATGCCGTTCACCGGCAAACCGTTCTGCAGCTGGAAGATACGCACAGCATTCGCGGTCTTGTCGCTGAGAATGCCGTCAGCCCTGCCTGCGGTATAGCCAAGCAGCGTGAGCAGGCGCTGGGCCTCTTTCACCTGTGTGGCTGATGCGGCGGGGGCCTGGGCGGCCTTGGTCGAAGATGTGGCATCTTCGCCCTGCCAGCTTGGATCGGTCACGCTGATCTGGTTGGCTGCCATTTTGGCGGGCTTGGCACGGAAAGCGGCGATGTCGCTGGCTACTTTTTTGCGTTCCGAGCTTGTGAGCCTTGGCGCCAGCGCGCGCGCCTTGGCGGCGGCATCCGCATCCCCCTTGGCGGCAAGCACACCATACCAGAAGGCAGCCTTCACGGCATCCGCTTCAGTGCCCGCACCGCGATCATAAAGGACAGCCAGATTGAATTGGCTATCTGGCAATCCATAGCGCGCGGCCTGTTCAAACCAGCTCAAAGCCTTCGCATAATCAGGCTTTGCATCCGCATCACCGCTCGACAATAGAACAGCCAGATTGTGCATGGCCTTCACATTGCCCTGCGAAGCAGCGCGTTCATAAAGATCGCGCGCGGCAATCAGATTGCGCTGCAACCCGCGGCCCAGTTCATACAAGGTGGCAAGCCGATATTGCGCGGGCGCAAGCCCGTGCGATGCAGCCTCGCCATACCACTTGGCTGCCAGTGCCGCATCCGGTGCTGTGCCTTTGCCTTCCAAATAGCGCGTGGCGGTAACAAATTGCGCTGCCGGATCACCCTTCAGGGCCGCACTGCGCAAGGAAGCAGGCCCGAAATCATCGGTAAACCCTGGCGCGGCAGGCTTGGTTGCCAGATGCGCCACTTTTTCGGATGTGGTCTGCTGCACCAGATCCGCAATGGAATCTCCCGCCGCCATGCCGCTGGAAGGCGTGAGCATTGAAGATTTCTTGGAGTTGCTGGGTTCTGATTGCAGGCTGGGGGCTGGAACCGTGGTGGGAGCGGCGGGCTGGGTTGCCTGCGGCGCAGACCGGTTCATCAGCTTGGGGCCAGCTATCGTGAAAGCAGAGACCGCCATCAACAGCACGAGTGCCGCCATGAGCAGCTTGCGCCGACGTGTGGGGGCAGGCTTGTTTGCCTTCTTTTTCTGGGTCTTGCCAGCCTTGGGCGCGACATCTTCGGCGTGTTGAGCTGCCAATGCCGCCCGGCGCGCGGCGGCCACATAATCTTCCGTGCGCGCAAGCTGCGGCAGTTCTGCATCCGTGGGCTCGCTGTCAAGCCGGATTGCACGCAACGGCTCACCGACCGACATTTCTGCCGAATGAGCCTCACGTGGTGTGGCATCACTCGTGGGTGCCGTATAGGCAGGGCCGGTCACATGGGCGCGCAGTACATTCTGCCAAGCGACAGCCGGGGCTTCTGAGGCCGTCTCGACATTTGTCTCGGCGGGCTTCAGCGCAGAAAGCTCTGGCTCTGAAATCTCCGCCTCTGGCGGCAATGACTGTTCCTCATATTCGCGTTGAGGCGGCCTGGCCTCCATCGCGGCAATCTTAGCGGCAATCTGCCCCAGCGTCTGATGCTCGGCTTCTATCGCGGCAATCTTGGAGGTGATGTGTTCGAGCGTGTCATTCCCACCTTCCATCGCGGCAATCTTAGCGGCAATCTGCCCCAGCGTTTGATGCTCGGCTTCTATCGCGGCAATCCTGGTGGTGATGTGTTCGAGTGTTGCATACTCGGCTTCCATCGTGGACATCTTGGCGGTGATATGTTCGAGTGTCTCATGCTCGACTTCCATCGCAGCAATCTTGGAGACGATCTGTTCGAGCGTATCATGCACCGCCTGCAATGTCGCCTGCG
>CAJBCQ010000136.1 GCA_903951595.1 uncultured Hyphomicrobiales bacterium
ATCCAGTGCAATGCACAGCTTGTCTTCGCGCACATCCCATTTGCCAGTATCGGTATATTCGCCGAATCTGCCCAGCACCGCGCCATTGCGCTTCAGGGTGAAATCGAAAGTAAAGCCCAGGGCTGACGCCTCAAAGCGGCCGGGCAGCATTTTGCGGATGGCCGCACCCCCAATGGGGCCGATTTCAACCGCTTCAGCGCCAAGCTTGCCGAGAAAAATGGCAAACAGAACCATAATCCACAACCGAGCACGAATGGGCATGTTGCTGCTCCTGTTTTCGATCCTGAGGTTACGCAGCCTAGCACTTGGTGGATTGCTGCGCCCAATTCAGGCACAAAAAAACGTGCAGCTCAACCTCACGCGTGGCTAGGGTTAACCCACTATCAAACAAGAGGATTTTTGAAAATGTGCAATTCCCATATCCATGAAACCGACTGCCTCGGCCAGCGTGTCACTTATGGCCGCCGCGAATTTCTGCGCCTTGCTACCCTGGGGGCCGGGGCCGCCCTGTTCATGGCCGCAGCCCCGCGCGCCCAAGCCAGCGGCAAGGCCAAGGCACTGATGCTCAGCTGCATGGATTATCGTCTGGTCGATGATCTGGTGAAGTTCATGGAGGCCGAAGGCCTGCGGGACGAATATGACCATGTCGTTCTGGCTGGCGCGTCGCTGGGTGCCGTCAGCGACAAGTTCAAGGACTGGCATGGCACCTTCTGGCAACATCTTGACGTTGCCATCAAGCTGCACCAGGTCGAAGAAGTGATTGTGATCGATCACCGCGATTGCGGCGCCTTCAAACTGGCGCTGGGTGCCGAAGCGGTGGCCACCCCGGAATTGGAAACGGAAGCTCACACCAAGGCGATTACCGAATTTGCCGCCCAGGTGAAAGCCAAGCATGCCGCGCTGGGTGTGAAGGCCTATCTGATGGCACTCGACGGCACGACCGAGTCTATCGCTGTTTGATGATATTGCCGGGCGGGGCCATTGCATCCCGCCCGACATTCTTGTTAAGCCGGAAGCATGATTGATTTATCCGGCCAATGCGCCCTCATCACGGGGGCTGGAAGTCCCGGCGGCATCGGTTTTGCCGCCGCGCGCGCTTTGGCTGAAGCGGGTGCGCGCATCATCCTCACCTCCACCACGCCCCGCATTTTTGAACGGCAAGCCGAGCTTGGGGGCGAGGCACTTGCTTTCACAGCAGACCTTACCGATCCGGCGGCAGCCAACGGGCTTGTTTCGGCAGCCCTTGCTGCCACGGGCCGCATCGACATTCTCGTCAATAATGCCGGCATGGTGCAGACAGGATTGCCACTTGCCAATTCAAGGCTCGATGAAATGGATGATGGTGAATGGCGCGGGCATCTGGATCTTAATTTATCATCGGCCTTTTACGTGACCCGCGCGGTGCTGGCCCATATGCGTGAACGCGCTTATGGGCGCATCGTGAATGTGGCGTCCGTCACGGGGCCGCTTGTCACCAATCCTGGCATGGCGGGCTATTCGGCGGCCAAAGCGGGCATGGTGGGCCTTACACGGGCGGCAGCGATGGAGAATGCCGCGCTCAACATCACCGTGAACGCGGTAGCGCCGGGCTGGATCGCATCGGCCTCGCAAGGCGCTCAGGAGGCCCGTGCGGGGCTTGCGACACCTGCGGGGCGCTCAGGTCGCCCGGATGAGATCGCCGCCGTCATCGCCTTTCTGGCGAGCCCTCAGGCCAGTTATGTGACAGGCCAAATGATTGTGGCCGATGGCGGCAATTCCATTCAGGAATTCAAGGGTGATGCCGGGGATTGGTATTGATGGATTTCGCGGGCAAAACCGTTCTCATCGTGGGGGCTGGCGGCATGGGGCTGGCATCCGCGCGGCGCTTTGCAGCAGCCGGTGCCCATGTCGTGCTCAGTGATATTGACGCTGCCCGACTTTCCGAGGCGAAAGACGCGCTTTCCTGCGCCATCATTGCAGGCGATATCGCCAAGCCTTCCGAATGCCGCCGCATTGTCGATGAAGCCTTCAGCCTTTATGGGCGGCTCGATATGCTTTTGAACGCGGCAGGGGTTTGGGTGGAAGGACCGTCAGAGCATTTGACGGAAGCCGAATATGACCGCGTGCTCGATATCAATTTGAAGGGGGCGTATTTCCTCAGTGCTGCCGCCATAGCGCATTTAGAAGCGGTGCAAGGCCAGATGATCCATATTGCGTCGGATGCGGGCCTGATGGGCAATAGCGGGGCTGCGGCCTATTGTGCGTCTAAGGGCGGGCTTGTTTTGCTGGTCAAGGCGCTGGCCTTGGAATTGGCACCGCGCGGGGTGCGGGTGAATGCGATCTGTCCGTGTGATGTGGAAACGCCCATGCTCAAGGGGCAGGCGGAAATCTATGGGGCGGGGGACCCGCAAGCCTATCGCGAAGCCCTCAAGCGTTTTTATCCGCAAGGTGCGCGCACGCGCTTTGCAACCCCGGAGGAGATAGCCGCGTTCATCTTTGCGGTCGCAGGCATTGAGGCCATCACCGGGGCTGCCTTACAAATTGATTTCGGCACCACGGCGGGCAAATAGATTTTGCCTCCTGATTGAATTGGCTTGGGCGAACGCCCATTTGCTTGTCATGAAGCGACCAGTCCTCAGATAAGGAGGGTGAAACCATGTTGACCGAGGGCAACCGAGTTAAGTTTTCCGATCTTGAATTCGCCCAGCTGGGCGATGGCGCGGTCGGCTATATTCGTGAAATCGACAGCGACCGGGCCGGTATTCTGCTTGGCGGGGCTGCAACGATGGCGTCCGGCTCACGCCTGTTCTGCCTCTATAATGCCGATGGCACGCCAGTATCCATTTCCCACAGCCGAGAGGCCGCGTTGGCAAGCGCGGGCCAGCAGGAATTGACCGCCATGACGGTGCACTGATCCTCGTCTTGGCCGATCAGGCCGCGTGCGTAGATGATTTGGACGAGGCCGGTTCGGTGAGCAGCGAATAAAGGCCCGCCGCCGTATTGGTGCCGCGCAGCTTATGCACGAGGGCGGCATCGCGCATCAGGCGTGAAATGCACGCCAGCGCCTTCAAATGGTCAGCGCCGGCTGTTTCCGGGGCCAGAAGCATGAAAATGAGATCGACAGGCTGATCGTCTACGGCCTCGAAATCCACCGGCGCGGCCAGACGGGCAAAAAGCCCGTGGACGCGGGTAATCCCGGCGATCTTGCCATGAGGAATGGCAATGCCTTGGCCCAAGCCCGTCGAGCCCAGTTTTTCGCGCTGGAAAAGGGTTTCAAAAACGCGGCGCGGATCAATGCCCAGCTGCCCACCGGCAGAGGCTCCCAGCTCGGTCAGGAGCTGCTTTTTGGAGCCTGCGCGCAATTGCGGCAGCACGGCATTGGGTTCCAGAAACTCGGAAACTTTCATGTCAGTCCTCTCGGCACCCGGAACCAGGTTCCGGGGGTCAGTTTTTCCGGGTTTTTGCCTCGCCCGGATCGATCCAGCCGATATGGCCATCCCCGCGCCGGAATACCAGATTAACCCCGCCATGGCCCGCATTACGGAACATCAGAAACGGTGTCGTCGAGATATCCAGCTGCATGGCGGCTTCTGCCACGGTAAGCTCGGGTACTGCAAGCTTCGTTTCAGCGATAATGGCCGGGTTATCCCCAAGGGGCGCTTCTGGGCCGTCATCGGCCTCCAGAACATAACTTGCCGCATCCATCGTGTTCACCGGCTCGCGGCGGTTGCGCTGGTGGTCTTTCAACCTCGTCTTGTAGCGCTTGAGCTGGCGTTCCAGATGGCTTGCCGCGGCGTCAAAACTCATATGGGCGTCCGCATTGGCACCGCTGGCTTGCAAAATGATGCCCGTGGGCAAATGGAGCGTGCATTCGGCGTGGAATTGGTTGCGCTGCTTTTCCACCGTCACATGGGCGCGCACGGCCCCGTCAAAATAACGCGCGACATCCCCTGCCAGCCGATTTTCAACATGGGTTTTGAGCGCGTCGCCGACCGAGAGATTTTTACCTGTGACCTGGACTTGCATGCTGGCTGTCTCCCTTCACTGCTGATGTCTCTTTCCACATGTGGACGCGGTCGCCGCGTTTCAACGGTTGCGCCCTGCGCCTTTATCCGTAAGCCCTCTTTTCACGTCGCCGCTGGACCGAAGATGGCAAGCCCAAGGCTTCACGGTATTTGGCGACCGTGCGGCGGGCGATGTCAACGCCTTCCGCAAGCAAAAGGTCAACAAGTTGATCATCTGACAGAACGGATTTGGCCGTTTCGGCCTCAATGAGCCGCTTGATGCGATGGCGAACAGCTTCAGAGGAATGGCTGGGCTCGCCTTGGGTGGCGTTGATGGCGGTGGTGAAAAAATATTTCATCTCGAAAATGCCGCGCGGGGTGCCGATATATTTGTTCGAGGTCACCCGGCTCACGGTTGATTCATGCATGCTGATGGCGTCTGCCACGGTGCGTAAATTCAAAGGACGCAAGCCACTCACCCCTTCCAAGAAGAAGCTATCCTGCTGGCGCACGATTTCACGCGCCACTTTCAAAATGGTGCGCGCGCGCTGGTCGAGGCTTTTGACGAGCCACGTGGCCGTGGAAAGACACTCGGACAAATAGAGCTTGTCCGTATCGCGCGCCGCTGTGGCGCTTACGCGCGCGTAATATTGGTTATTCACCAGCACGCGCGGCAGGGTTTCGGAATTCAGTTCCACATGCCATGTGCCATCTTGGGCGGCACGCACAAACACATCCGGCACCACGGGCTGCAAAATAAGCGTGCCAAAGGCATTGCCGGGTTTGGGGTTGAGCGCGCGAAGCTCGGCCACCATGTCTTTCACATCTGCGTGATCGACACCGCAGACACGTTCAAGACCCACAAAATCGCGCTTGGCGACCAGATCCAGATTTTCGATGAGCAGCTGCATGGCCGGATCATAACGATCATGCTCTTTCAGCTGGATGGCAAGGCATTCCTTCAGATCGCACGCGAACACGCCTGCCGGTTCAAAGCCCTGCAAGATGCCAAGCACAGCTTCGACTTCACTCAGGCTCGCCCCCAGCAATTTGGCAACCATATCCAACTCGCCGGACAGATAGCCCGCCTCATTGACCATGCCGATCAGATGCGCGCCGATCAGGCGGCGGGCCGGATCATGGATGGCCAGGTGGAGTTGATCGGTCAGATGTTCGTTGAGGGTTATCTCGCGCGTCACATTTTGCGCGTAGTCCATGTCATCACCACCACCATGGGCGTTGCCGGAATGGCTGCGAAGGCTGGACCAGCCACCGTCCGAGCTTCCGGCGGCGGCTTCGCGGTTGGCGGTGTCGGCCTTGGCTTCATCGGCATAGACATTGGTGAGGTCGGTATCCATCGCCTCCAGCCGCTCGGCGGTGCTCGCCTCGCTCTTGAGTTCGGTGGTCATGTCGGTGGGCTGGCGGGTGGTTTCGGCGGCCATGAGCGCCTTTTCATCCCGGTCGAGCAGCGGATTGCGCTCCAGCTCGGTTTCGAGAAAGGCCTGCAATTCAAAATTCGACATTTGCAGCAGTTTGATCGCCTGCTGCAATTGCGGTGTCATGACCAGGGACTGGCCCTGACGCATTTCGAGTTTGTGCGAAAGCCCCATAACGGACAGATTAACGCCCGAAAGTAAACGAAATGCAAGTATCGGGCCATCTACCCGAAGGAATCGCTCAGGCGCGCAGGGTGCCACCCGTTGCCTTATTCACCGCCTGAACGATTTTGGCCGAAACAGCGTCAATTTCCTCATCGGTGAGGGTTTTGCCGCGCGGCTGGAGGGTAACTTCGATGGCGAGTGACTTGCGGCCTTCCGCCGCCAAGGCACCACCTGCGAATACGTCAAACACACCTACATCGCTGATCAGTTGCTTATCGGCGGAACGGGCTGCCTTGATGAGCTTGTCGGCTTCCACCGCCTGATCCACCACAAAGGCGAAATCGCGGGTAACGGGCAGAAGGTCGAGGGCTTCAAGTGCAGGGCGCGCGGCGGATTTCGATTTCGGCTCAGGGATAGTGTTCAGCACAAGTTCAAAGGCCATGACGGGGCCTTTCACATCGAGCGCCTTCAGCACCTTGGGGTGGATTTCACCGAACACGGCCAGTTTATTTTTCGGCCCAAGCTGGAGCGTGCCAGAGCGGCCGGGATGGAACCAAGCAGGGGCTTCAGCCACAACTTGCAGATTGGCGATCGGCGCGCCGGCGGCTTCCAAGGCGGCCAGCGCGTCGGCCTTCACATCATAAACGTCTACGCCACGCGCGCTCTTGGTCCAGTCACGCGCGGCGGTGGTTCCGCGGCGGATGCCGGCGGCGCGCAAGGTTTCATCTTCCGGCTTGTCACCCGCATAGGCCTGGCCCAGTTCGAACAGGCTCAGATCCTGAAAGCCGCGCGCCATGTTGCGGGCAGCAGCGGCCAGCAGGTTGGGCAAAAGTGAAGGCCGCATATCGGTAAGTTCAGACGAGATCGGATTGGCAAGCTGCAATTCCGGCTGGCCGCCACCGAATAATTTAGCGGCTGCATGCGGCAAGAAGGACCAGGTGACCGCCTCATTCAGGCCGCGCGCAGCCAGTTCACGACGGGCCGCGAGCATGCGCTTTTGCAGCGTATTGAGCACGGGGCGGGCAATTTCATGCACGCGCGGCAAGGCCACGGGTGGCACATTTTCAAGCCCGGCAATGCGGCAGATTTCTTCTACCAAATCAGCCTCACCATGCACATCGGGGCGCCAGCTGGGCACTGCGGCGGTGAAAGCGTCTGCCGTTTCGGTGACGTTGAACCCCAAGGCTTCCAGAATGGATTTCTGGCGGGCAGGTGCGATGTCCAAGCCGCCAAGGCTTGCAACACGGCTCTTGCGAAGGGTGAAGCTGCGCGTCGTTTGCGGCACTTCACCCGCGATGATGAGTTCAGAGGCCTCACCACCGCATAAATCCAAAATCATGCGCGTGGCAATTTCGGCACCTGTTTGCGTGAAGGCCGGATCAATGCCGCGCTCAAAACGGTAACGCGCATCCGAGTTGATGGCGAGGCGGCGACCCGTGGTGGCCGTGCGGATGGGATCGAAGAAAGCGGCTTCGAGGAATATGTCGGTTGTCGTCTGCGAGCAGCCCGATGCCATGCCGCCCATAATGCCAGCGATGGCTTCAGCGCCATTGTCATCGGCAATCACGGTCATGCTGGCATCCAGCTGATAGGTCTTGCCATCCAATGCGGTTATTTCCTCACCATCCTTGGCAAAGCGCGCGTGGATATTGCCTTTGACATGGGCCGCATCAAACACATGCAAAGGTCGGGCATGGGTGAAGGTCATGTAATTGGTGATGTCCACCAAGGCCGAGATGGGGCGCAGGCCAATGGCCGTGAGGCGGCGGCGCAGCCATTCGGGCGACGGCCCGTTCTTCACACCACGGATGAGGCGGCCCACAAATAGCGGGCATGGCTTGTTGGCGTCTGCGAATCTCAGCTCCACACCGATGGGTGATTTGAAGCTGGTCTTCACGGGTTCGGCTTGCAAAGGCTTCAGCTTGCCAAGGCCTTTGGCGGCGAGATCACGCGCAATGCCGCGAACCCCCAGCGCATCCGGGCGATTGGGGGTTACTTTCACATAGATCATCGGATCATCAAGGCCGAGTGCGACGGCAGCAGGCGTTCCAACGGGAAGGTCGCTTGCCACTTCGATGATGCCATCATGTTCTTCAGAGATGAGCAGTTCACGTTCGGAACACAGCATGCCTTGCGAAGGCTCGCCACGGATCACACCCTGTTCGAGCACCGCACCTGTCACCGGGATCACACTTCCCGGAAGTGCGATGATGGCTTTCATGCCGGTGCGCGCATTGGGCGCGCCGCACACGACTTTGAGCATGCCGCCTGCGGTTTCCACATCGCAAACCCGCAGCTTGTCCGCATTGGGATGCTTGCGGGCTTCCACAACATAAGCGACTGCAAAGGGAGCCAAGAGCTTGGTCTTGTCGGCCACGTCCTCGACCTCAAGGCCCACACCAATGAGGCCATCGAGAATCTGATCGAGTGTGGCATCCGTTTCCAGATGATCCTTGAGCCAGGAGAGGGTGAATTTCATGATAGACCTCCGGGCAATGTCGGCACATTCAGGCTGCGGAAACCATAATGGCGCAGCCAGCGCAAATCGGCTTCGAAGAAGGCGCGCAGATCGGGGATGCCATATTTCAGCATGGCGAGGCGATCTAGCCCCATGCCGAAGGCAAAGCCTTGGTATTTGTCGGGATCAAGCCCACCTGCCTTTATGACAGCGGGGTGCATCATGCCGGAGCCTAAAACTTCAAGCCAACTATCGCCCTGCCCGATCTTCACCTGACCTGCTTGCCAAGAGCAGTTGATGTCGACTTCCATGGAAGGTTCGGTGAACGGAAAATGCGAGGCGCGGAAGCGCATCTTCACTTCGTCCACTTCGAAAAAGGCCTTGCAGAATTCGGCCAATATCCATTTCAAGTGACCCATATGCGTCGTCTGATCGATCACGATGCCTTCGATCTGATGGAACATGGGCGTGTGCGTCTGGTCGCTGTCGCAGCGGAAGGTGCGACCGGGTGCGATGACGCGGATGGGGGGCGTTATGCTTTCCATCGAACGCACCTGCACGGGGCTTGTGTGCGTGCGAAGCAACATGCGCGAGCCATCGGGCTTTTCGTTGAAATAGAATGTGTCGTGTTCCTGACGCGCGGGATGTTCGGCGGGAATGTTCAGGGCCGTGAAATTGTAGAAATCGGTTTCGATATGCGGGCCTTCTCCGACGGAAAAA
>CAJBCQ010000137.1 GCA_903951595.1 uncultured Hyphomicrobiales bacterium
GTAGCACGCCGCTCTTGGGCCTAAAGCTCGGCCAGGTGGCTTTTGCTTGGCATCAAATGGCAGATGGTGCCCGGGCTGGCTTGAAATAGACAGCATAGGTGCCACTCAAGATGACCATGCCCACACCCAGCAGAGTGGTCCATGAAACAACTTCGCTGAACACCCACACACCAATCAGTGTGGCAAAAATGGCTCTCGTATAGCGTAAAGGCACCACAACCCGAACGTCGCCAGTGCGGAGTGCCAGCATGAGGGCCATGTAAGAACAAATGCCCGTAACGCCGCTCAAGGCTGCATAAACAAAGCTCATGCCTTCAAAGACGAAGGCAGATTGATCCTTAATCATCAGCCCCGCGCCAATGGCAAATAGCAAGCTGTAGCTCAGAATGGTCAGGCTCGTCACAGACACATTGGCTGGCACAAAGCGGGTGAGCAGATCGCGGCCAGCAAAGCCGAGCATTCCGAAAATGGAAAAGCCAACGCCGATGTTCAACATGTCTGGAGAACCTGGTTGGATAATGACGAGCACCCCCACGAATCCCATGAAAAGCGCAGCCCAGCTCCACAAGCTCATACGATCACCCAACAAAACCGACGCACCCGCCAGCATGACCAGAGGGGTCGCCTGCAAGATGGCTGAGGCCGTGGCGATGGCGATCAGGGAAACGGCCAGCGCATGGCCCAAGCGCCCGCAGATCTCTAGGCAAGAGCGCAGCAGCATGATGGGCGAGGTTAAAAGCTGCTTGTCGAATGTCTCGCCCTGCACCTTGGCCACGAGCCAAAGGATCGGCAGCCCAGCGGCTGCATAGATCATGAGAACCTCGCCCAGCGAAAGATGCCGCAGGGCAAATTTGATGAACATGTCTTCAACTGCAAAGGAAGCCATTGCAATCGTCATCCAAAGGCAACCGCGAAGGTTTTCCATGGCTTCAGATGCTGGCCGCAGGCATCACAAAATTGCATCCAGCTTGCTGATGAGCTTTTCAACCTCAGCTATCGTATTGTAATGCACCATGGAAACGCGCACGACACCGTTGTTCTTCTCCAGCCCCAAGGCTTGCACCAAGCGGCGGGCATAGAAATCACCATAGCGGATACCGATATTGAACTTGTCCATCTGGCTTACGATGCTCTCACTATCCACGCCCTCCACAACAAAGCTGATGGTGGGAACGCGCAAGCGTGCGGCATGGCTGGTTTCGCCGATAATGCGGACGTTGTTCTTGGCAGCCAGATAGTTCAACAGGCTCGCACTCAGCAATTCCTCTTGCTGCGTAATCTGGTCAAATGCAGCAGCCATTTTCTGGCGCGGTGTGGTGCCGTCCTTGGCGCCGAGCTCCAGCAGATAGTCCTCGATCCCGATGCAGCCATAGGCCAGTTCATAATTCACATTGCCCGGCTGCAATTTGTACGGAATCCGATCTTCGGCAATGAAGAAGTGGTTCTGGTTGGGCAGCTTCAACAACTCATCATATTTGCCAAACATCACCGCGTGATGCGGCCCATAAACCTTATAGAAGCTGAACACGTAAAAATCAGCATCCGAGGCTTGAACATCCACCAGCCGGTGGGGTGCATAGGCCACCGAATCCACACACAGCTTGGCCCCATTGGCATGCACCATGTCGGCAATTTCGCGGATGGGATTGATCGTACCAAAGATATTTGAAGCATGGGTGCAGCAAACAAGCTTGGTCTTGGGGGTCATCAATGACTGAAGTGTTTTCGTGCTCAGCCGAAAACTCACCAGATCGAAGGGCCAGGGGATGACTTTCACGCCACGCCGGGTGAGTTTTTCCCATGCGCCATAATTGCTTTCATGCTCGGACTGCGAGCAGATGATCTCATCTCCGGGCTTGAGCGTTTCACCGATGGCATCGGCCAAAACACGCAAGAGCCAGGTCGTTGATGAGCCCATCACAACTTCTTCGGGCCGCTTGGCATTAATCAGGCGCGCAACGGACTCCTGGGCCTGACGCAGCTTGTCGCGGGCCTCGGCGGATTTGGAATAGGTAGCACCATGTTGAACGCTGGAGGTGAGCAGATAATCCGAAACGCGAGCCGCCACGCCCTTCAACACCAGCGATCCGCCAGCGTTATCCAGATAGGTAAATTCGCGTTGGCGCAGCGCAGGGAACTGGCTCTCGACAAAATTCATATCCATAGACAAGTCAGTACTCCTGAGAATGCGCGGATCAATGTTCAAGCACGGCTTTGAGAAACAGCTTCGTGCGCGTTTCCCGAGGCTTATCAAAAATTTGTTGCGGCGAGCCGTCTTCCACGATGGTACCGCCATCCATGAAGATCACGCGATCGGCAACTTGGCGCGCAAAGCCCATTTCATGGGTAACCACCAGCATAGTAACGCCGGTCTTGGCCAAGTCGCGCATAACGTCCAGAACCTCGCCAACCATTTCTGGGTCTAGTGCGGAAGTGGGTTCATCAAACAGCAATACTTTGGGCTCCATGGCGAGCGCGCGCGCAATGGCCACGCGCTGCTGCTGGCCGCCCGAAAGCTGGTTGGGATATTTATGGGCCTGCTCCTTGATGCCGACACGGTTGAGCAGGTCAAAGGCTTTGGTTTCGGCTTCGGCGCGGGAACACTTACGCACCTTCACTGGCGCCAGCATGACATTTTGCAGCACCGTCATGTGAGGAAACAGATTGAAGGATTGGAACACCATGCCAACTTCTTCGCGCACCAGCCGCAGCTGCCGACCTTCCTTGACCAAGACGCCTGCAACTTCAATCGATCCACCATCATAATGCTCAAGCAGGGTAATGCAGCGGATCAGGGTGGACTTGCCAGATCCTGATGGCCCGATGATGCACACGACCGATCCTGCTGCGACATCAAGGTTTATCCGGTCGAGTGCTGTAAAGTTGCCAAATCGCTTGGTGACGGCGCGAAGCTTGATAGCGGTTTCCATCAGCGTGACCTCGCTCGCGTGCGCTCTTCAAAGCGTGTGACCAGCACGACGAGCGGCCAGAGCAGAAGAAGATAAATCAGGGCAGCGCCAATGAGCGGCGTTGGGTTGGCAGCCAGTGCTTGGGCTTGGGTTGCTTGCTTCAATAAATCCGGCATGGCAACAACCGAGGCTAAGGCCGTATCTTTGAGCACATTTATGCAATTATTGGTGAGCGGTGGAATGACGATCTTGATAGCTTGCGGCAGGATCACATCCGCCATCATTTGGCGCCAAGAAAGGCCCAGCACGCGGGCGGCCTCGAACTGCCCCGGTGGCACGGCCTCAATACCGGCGCGGAAGATCTCGGCTGTATAGGCCGCTGAGACGAGAGAGAGTGCAGCGGTTGCCGAGGCGAAGGAAGATAGCCGGATGCCAACAAATGGCAGGGCATA
>CAJBCQ010000138.1 GCA_903951595.1 uncultured Hyphomicrobiales bacterium
GGATAGCTTTCCGCCGTCATCCCATCCGTGCTCGTCACCGCCCGCAGTGCCAGCACGTTGTCATAGGTGCGCCCATCGCCCATCACGCCCACGGTTTGCACGGGCAGCAGTACGGCGAAGGCTTGCCAGATGGCGTCGTACAGGCCCGCTTTGCGGATTTCGTCTAGATAGACAGCGTCGGCCTTACGCAGCACTTCCAGCTTTTCGGGTGAAATGGCACCCGGAATGCGGATGGCGAGGCCGGGGCCGGGGAATGGGTGGCGACCTACGAAATGTTCGGGAAGGCCCAGTTCACGGCCGAGTTTACGCACTTCGTCCTTGAACAGCTCGCGCAAGGGTTCCACCAGCTTCATGTTCATGCGCTCGGGCAAACCGCCCACATTATGATGCGATTTGATGGTCACTGAAGGGCCACCCGTGAAGGAAACGCTTTCGATCACATCCGGGTAGAGCGTGCCTTGAGCCAAAAACGCGGCACCGCCCACCTTCTTGGCTTCCTTCTCGAACACATCGATGAACAGCTTGCCGATGGTTTTGCGCTTTTTCTCCGGGTCGGAAATGCCGGCCAGCTCGCCTAAGAACAACTCACTCGCATCCACATGAACGAGCGGAATATTGTAGGCCTCGCGGAACAGGCGGACAACTTCTTCGGATTCATTCTGCCGCATCAGGCCGTGATCAACAAAAATGCAGGTCAGCTGCTCGCCAATCGCCTCATGGATCAGAACAGCCGTTACAGCCGAGTCCACCCCACCCGAAAGACCGCAGATCACACGTTCAAAGCCAACCTGCTTTTTGATGCGGGCGATCATGTCGTCCTTGAACGCCTTCATGGACCAATCGCCGTGGCAGCCGCAAATCTCGGTTACGAAATTGGACAAAAGCTTCGCGCCATCGGGTGTGTGCACCACTTCCGGGTGGAACTGCACGCCATAAAGCCGGCGCTTTTCATCCGCAATGGCGGCATAGGGTGCGCCTTCGGAAGTGGCGATGGCGTGGAAACCTTCGGGGATTTTTACAACCCGGTCGCCGTGGCTCATCCACACCTGATGCCGCTCGCCCTTGGCCCACACGCCATCAAAAAGGGCGCTGTGGGATTGGATGTCGAGGAAAGCCCGGCCAAATTCGCGGTGATCGGAAGGCTCAACCTTGCCTCCCAGCACATCGCACATGGTTTGTTCACCATAACAGATGCCGAGAACCGGAACGCCGCGCTTGAAAATAGCAGGATCGGCCGAGGGGGAAGCAGCCTCATGCACGCTGGCTGGGCCGCCGGAAAGGATGATGCCTTTCAGGTCTGGCCAATCCAGCGCCTTGGCAACCGATTGAAAAGGAACAATTTCCGAGTAAACCCCCGCTTCGCGCACGCGGCGCGCGATGAGCTGGGTTACCTGGGAGCCAAAATCAACAATGAGGATGCGGTCTGTCATGGCGAGGGCTTAAAGCAACCCGAAATCATGTGCAACTGGTCGAATTTTACAGATTTCCTTTGCTGGGCTGAAAAGGCTTCCGAGATATATCGTGTAAAGACCCGGCAAAAGACCGGGCGGGGCGATCAAACAAACGGGAACTGAAAGCATGAGCCTTTTCAAGGCCTTTCGTGAACGCGCGGCTGCGTTCAGAAATGATGACCAAGGCACCATCGCCGTTTTGTTCGCGGTTGGTTTCAGCATGATGATGGCCTTTACTGGGGCCGCGATTGATATCACGCGCGCCGTGCTGGCTCACTCGCTGCTGCAACAGGCCACCGATTCGGCGGGTCTGGCGGCGGTCAACTTGGCACGGTCGGAGGGTAGTGACC
>CAJBCQ010000139.1 GCA_903951595.1 uncultured Hyphomicrobiales bacterium
ATGAGCTTCCTAAAGATCGGCGATCGCGCCGCCGGTGCCATCAAGTCTGGCGGCACCACGCGCCGCGCGGCCAAGATGGTGGTGGTCGATGTGGACCATCCCGATATCGAAGAATATGTGCAGTGGAAGGTGAACGAGGAGCAGAAGGTTGCCGCGCTCGTGACCGGTTCCAAGACCGTCAAGAAGCACATGACGGCCATTATGAAGGCTTGCGTGAATTGCGAAGGCCAGGGCGATGATTGCTTTGAGATTGAAAAGAACCCCGCGCTGAAGCGTTCCGTCAAGGAAGCGCGCAAGGCGCAAGTGCCGGATAATTACATCAAGCGCGTTATCCAGTTCGCCAAGCAGGGCTACACCGACATTCAGTTCGACACCTATGACACCGATTGGGATGGCGAAGCCTACCGCACGGTTTCTGGCCAGAACTCCAACAACTCCGTGCGCGTGACGGATGACTTCCTGCGCGCTGTTGAAAATGACAGCGACTGGAACCTCAACTGGCGCATGAAGAAGGGTGTGGCGCGCACCGTGAAGGCGCGCGAGCTTTGGGATAAGATCGGCTATGCCGCTTGGGCATCGGCTGATCCGGGCATCCAATATCATACCACCATCAATGATTGGCACACCTGCCCGGCTTCCGGCGAAATCCGCGCGTCTAATCCCTGCTCGGAATATATGTTCCTCGATGACACGGCTTGCAATCTGGCCTCTTTGAACCTGTTGCAGTTCCGCGATGCGGCGACGGGCAAGTTCAATGTTGAGCATTTTGAGCATGCCACGCGCATTTGGACGATTGTTCTGGAAATCTCCGTGATGATGGCGCAGTTCCCGTCCAAGGAAATCGCCAAGCAGTCTTACGAATACCGCACGCTGGGCCTTGGCTTTGCCAATATTGGCGGCTTGCTGATGACCGGCGGCATTCCTTATGACTCGGATGAAGGCCGCGCCATTTGCGGTGCTATCTCAGCCATTATGACGGGCATTTCCTACCGCACATCGGCGGAAATGGCCGGTGAGCTTGGCCCCTTCCCCGGTTTTGCACCCAACCGTGAGCCGATGCTGCGCGTGATGCGAAACCATCTGAATGCGGCACGCGGCAACGCCAAGGGTTATGACAAGCTGTCGATCAGCCCGGTGCCACTCGACCATGCCAACCTTACCGATGCCTATATGTCTGAGCGCGCCGTCAAGGCGTGGGAAGAAGCGGTGGCGTTGGGTGAAAAGCATGGCTACCGCAATGCTCAGTCCACCGTCATCGCGCCCACCGGCACGATCGGGCTTGTGATGGATTGCGACACGACCGGCATTGAACCGGACTTTGCGCTGGTGAAGTTCAAGAAGCTTGCCGGTGGTGGCTATTTCAAGATCATCAACCAGGCGGTGCCGGAAGCCCTGCGGACGCTGGGCTATGGCGAAAGCGACATTGCACAGATCATCTCCTATGCGGTCGGCCACGCCTCGCTTGGCAATGCGCCTGGCATCAACCACACCAAGCTCAAAGCCAAGGGCTTTGGCGATGAGCAGATCGCCAAGATTGAAGCGGGGCTGACCTCGGCATTCGACATCAAGTTCGTGTTCAACAAATACGCGCTGGGTGAAGAATTCTGCAAAACCACGCTGGGCATCACCGAAGCGCAGCTCAATGATTTCAGCTTCAACATGCTGAACCATCTGGGCTTCTCGGCTGCTGATATTGACGCTGCCAATATCCATGTCTGCGGTGCCATGACGTTAGAAGGCGCGCCGGGGCTGAAGCATGAGCATTATGCGGTGTTTGATTGCGCCAATCCTTGCGGCCGCCTCGGCAAGCGTTTCTTGTCGGCCCAAAGCCATATCCGCATGATGGCCGCAGCCCAGCCCTTCATCTCGGGTGCCATTTCCAAGACCATCAACATGCCCAATGAGGCCGCGGTTGAGGAATGCTTGGAAGCTTATATGCTTTCCTGGAAGCTCGCGCTGAAGGCCAATGCGCTTTACCGCGATGGCTCGAAGCTTTCCCAGCCCCTATCCGCGCAGCTCATTTCGGATGAGGCGGATGAGGAGGAAGATGCAGTGGAAACTCTCACCGCCAAGCCGATGATGGGCCGCGTGGAGCAAGTTGCCGAGCGCATCGTGGAGCGGATCGTGGAAATTGAGCGCCAGCGTGAGCGCGACAAGCTGCCCGCCCGCCGCAAGGGCTATACCCAGAAGGCACTCGTGGGTGGCCACAAGGTTTATCTGCGTACGGGTGAATATGATGATGGGCGCTTGGGCGAAATCTTCATCGACATGCACAAGGAAGGTGCAGCGTTCCGTGCGATGATGAACAATTTCGCCATCGCTATTTCGTTGGGTCTGCAATATGGCGTGCCGCTGGAAGAATATGTGGAGGCCTTCACCTTCACGCGCTTCGAACCGGCCGGCATGGTGCAGGGCAATGAGACGATCAAGAACGCAACGTCCATCCTCGACTATGTGTTCCGCGAATTGGCGGTGAGCTATCTGTCGCGCAATGATCTGGCGCATGTGGAAGCCTCCGACATCGGCTTTGACCGCATGGGCAAGGGCGA
>CAJBCQ010000140.1 GCA_903951595.1 uncultured Hyphomicrobiales bacterium
ACCCTCGCGCTTGACCCGAGGGCGATGCCATCTTTTGTATCCGTCACCCTCACGCTTGACCCGAGGGTGATGCCATCTTTTGTATCCGTCACCCTCGGGCTTGACCCGAGGGTCCTTTTCCACTTCGCTGCCACGACATTCAATTCATCGCAATATGGCTCTACACAAAGCTCACATACCGCCGCGTTGACGGTATCGCCTCGGGTTTTCGCCTCCACCTGTGGCGGGAAGGCGGCGCTCAGGCGTTCTCCATCGGGTCATTCCATGACCCCGGCTGCCTGTGCTAAACCCCGTCCATGACCTCTCACCGCGATAGAAAACCCGGCAACAAGGCTGCTCTCATCACGGGTGCCGCCCGCCGCATTGGCCGCCAGATTGCAACCGATCTGGCCGCCCAGGGCTATGCGGTCGCCATCCATTACAATGGCTCAGAAGATGAGGCGCAAGCGGTCGTGGCCGAAATCCGGGCAATCGGTGGCAAGGCCGAAATGCTCCAGGGCGATCTATCCGACCCGCAGGTTCCGGCACGCCTTATCGAACAGTCCGTGGCCGCCTTCGGAGGCTTGAGCCTTCTGGTCAACAATGCCTCACGCTTTGAGCCTGACGAAATCGGCTCCATCACCCTGGATAGCTGGTCGCAGCATCTGGATACCAATTTGCGCGCCCCCGTTTTCCTCGCGCAAAGCTTCGCCGCCGCCCTTCCAGAAACCGCCTCCGGCAATATCATCAACATTGTCGATCAGCGGGTGTGGAAGCTGAACCCGCGCTTTTTCTCTTACACGCTAAGCAAAGCCGCCCTGTGGGATGTGACGCGCACCCTGGCCCAAGGGCTTGCCCCGCGCATCCGGGTGAATGCCATCGGCCCCGGCCCCGCCCTACCTTCGCCCCGCATGGACCAGCGCGAATTTGAAAAGCAATCCGCCCTGACGCTCTTGCAGAACGGAACGTCGCCCAAGGAAATATCACTGGCGCTGACTTTCATACTCTCCGCCCCAGCCATGACCGGACAGATGATCGTGCTGGATGGCGGCCAGCACCTCGTCTGGCAGACGCCCGACATCATGAACGTAAATGAGTGAACCCGATGACCGAGCCTTCGATAATCTCCCACCATGTTGCCTCCAGCCGCCACCGGCTGCGCCATGTGTTTGTAAAAGATTTGCGCCTCATGGCTCTCATCGGTGTCTATGACAACGAAAAGATCAACCCCCAGCCCATTGTCGTGAATATCGATCTGTCGGTGGCCGAAGGCGCGCATCCAACCGATGATGATTTGAAGCATGTCGTCAGCTATGAAATCGTCGTCAAAAAGGTGGAGGCCATTCTGGCCCAAGGCCATATCAACCTCGTCGAGACCTTGGCCGAACGCATCGCCGAAGCTTGCCTGACCGACACCCGCGTGCAGGCCGCCCGCGTGCGCGTGGAAAAGCCCGAAGTCATTCCCAACGCTGCCAGTGTGGGCGTGGAGATTGAACGCGATCGCGCGTGACCCGTGAATGCCATGATGGATGAAACCGCACCCGCAACTGACGAGACCCGCGCCGGTTTTGAAATCATCACCGACTATGTGAAAACGCTGCCCGGAAAACCCGGCGTCTATCGCATGTTCGATTTGAAGGGCAATGTGCTCTATGTCGGCAAGGCCCGCAATCTGAAGGCCCGCGTGTCGAATTACACGCGCCCCCAAGGCCAATCCAACCGCATCGCTACCATGATCTCGCTCACCGCCACGATGGAATTCGTGACGACGGGAACCGAGGCCGAGGCGCTGCTTTTGGAAGCCAATCTCATCAAAAAGCTCAAGCCCCGCTTCAACGTGCTTTTGCGCGATGATAAATCGTTCCCCTATATCCTCATCGCGCGCGATCACCCTGTCGCACAAATCACCAAGCATCGCGGGGCGCGCACGCGCAAAGGCAATTATTACGGACCCTTCGCCAGTGCCGGTGCCGTCAACCGCACACTCAACGCGCTGCAAAAAGCCTTCCTTGTGCGTTCCTGCAATGACAGCATCTATGCCAACCGCACAAGGCCTTGCCTGCTCTATCAAATCAAACGCTGCTCGGCCCCCTGTGTGGGCCTCATCCAACCGCAAGCATACGAAGAACTAGTTCGCGAGGCGGATGCTTTTCTGGGCGGCAAAAGTCAAACCATGCGCGCTGAACTCAGCGCAGCGATGCAGAAAGCCTCTGACGAGCTCGACTTTGAACACGCCGCCCGCCTGCGCGACCGCATCTCAGCACTCTCCTTTGTCACCGCGTCTCAAGGCATCAACCCGCAAGGGGTGGAGGAGGCCGATGTATTCGGCATCCATCAAGAAGGCGGCCAGACAGTCATTCAGGTGTTCTTCTTCCGCTCCGGCCAGAACTGGGGCACGCGCGCCTATTTCCCGCGCGCCGACAAGGGGCTGGAACAGGCCGAAGTTTTCGCCTCTTTCCTCATGCAATTCTACGACGACAAGCCCATCCCCCGCCTCATCCTATTAAGCCACCCGATTGAGGAAATGGAACTGGTTGGCGAGGCCCTTGCCGCTCATGCTGGTCACACGGTGGAAATCGCGGTTCCCCAGCGCGGCGAAAAACACACCCTCACCCAACATGCCCTGACCAATGCACGCGAAGCTCTCGCTCGCCGCATGGCCGAAACCCAATCCCAGGCAAAACTGCTGGAAGGCGTGCAGCGCGTATTCGGGTTAGAAAAGCTGCCGCAGCGCATTGAGGTTTACGATAATTCGCACATCCAAGGTGCCCATGCCGTAGGCGGCATGGTGGTGGCAGGGCCGGAAGGCTTTATCAAAAACCAATATCGCAAATTCAACATCCGCACCGAAAATGCCGGAAATGACGATTTTGCCATGATGCGCGAAGTGCTGACCCGCCGCTTTTCCCGCCTGCTGCGCGATGAAAATGATGAGACCGTGCAAGAACCACCCCAACGCCCGGACCTGTTGCTGATCGACGGCGGTGCCGGCCAGCTCAGTGCCGTGCGCGGCGTTCTGGCCGAATTGGGGCTGGAAAGCCTGCCCGTGGTGGGCATTTCCAAAGGCCCAGACCGGGATGCCGGCCGCGAGCACTTCCATATGGCCGAAAAACCGTCATTCATGCTCGAAGCCCGCGATCCGGTGCTTTACTATGTGCAACGCCTGCGCGATGAAGTGCATCGTTTCGCCATTGGCTCGCATCGGGCCAAGCGGTCCAAAGCCATCGGGGTCAATCCGCTCGACGAAATTCCTGGCATTGGGCCGGGGCGCAAAAAGGCGCTGTTGCACGCTTTCGGGTCGGCAAAAGCCGTCAGCCGTGCCAGTATAGGTGATCTGATGCGGGTGGAGGGGATCAGCAAGCCGCTGGCCACCGCCATCCATGAATTCTTCCATGAGACAAGCGAGTGACTTTAGGCCCGATGATGCAGAGCAAAGCCCTTAATCTTCCCAACCTACTCACCTATGCCCGCATCATCATGGTGCCCATGGTAGCCGGCCTCGTGATATGGGGCGGTGCCTTGGCGCATTGGCTGGCCTTGGGCATCTTCATCATCGCCGCGATTACCGACTTTTTCGACGGCTGGCTCGCCCGCCGCTGGCAGCTGCAATCTTCCCTCGGCCGCATGTTAGACCCCATTGCCGACAAGCTTCTGGTGGCCGCGGCTTTGCTGGCGCTGGTTGGCGACAACACGATTGAGGGCGCGCATTTATGGGCCGCCATCATCATCCTGTGCCGTGAAGTGCTCGTCTCAGGCCTTCGCGAATATCTGGCAGAACTTCGCGTCAGCGTGCCGGTGACGCAGCTTGCCAAGTGGAAAACCACCATCCAGTTCATCGCCATGTGTTTCCTGATCGCCGGACCTGCGGGCGATGTGGTGCTGCCTTACAACACGCTCATCGGTTTGAGCCTGTTATGGATGGCCGCAGGCTTGACCCTATATACCGGCTATGACTATTTCCGCGCCGGTGTGGGCCACATGATGGATGAGCGCCCATGAAAATCCTCTATTTCGCTTGGGTGCGCGAAAGGGTTGGGCTTGGCGAGGAAGACATTGCCTTGCCGCCAAGCGTGGGCACGGTCGGCGGCTTGATTGATTGGCTCAACACCCGTGGCGAAAACTACCAAGCCGCCTTCCAAGACCTGCGCGTCATCCGCGCGGCGGTGGACCAAAACCATGTCCAACTCGACGCACCGCTGAATGATGCCCGCGAAGTCGCGTTTTTTCCACCGGTGACCGGCGGATAAGGCCGTTCAAGCCTTGCCCAAAATCACATAATGCTTACGCACCGGCTCTATGGTTTCCCATGTGCCCTTGAAGCCCGGCGGAATGATGAAGGCATCGCCCGCTTTCAACCGCCAGCTTTGCCCGGCCTCATTGGTCAGCACAGCAACGCCCTGGATGAAGTGGCAGAACTCCCATTCATCATAATTGAGCGTTACCTTGCCAGGTGTCGACTCCCAGATGCCGCAGAACAAACGGCCGTTCTCACCTTCATATTGGTTGAAAGTGCGCGTGTTATATTCACCCGCAATCAGCCGTTCCGGCGCGGGAGTTCCCGCTTCCGCAGGTCCGTTCGTGTTCAAGACGATCAGTTCAGCCATTCTGCACCCTTTTGCAACAACACCTCTTTCGAGGCCGAAAAATCAGACGCGATCCACGCTTCTTCCAGCAACCGCAACACACGCCCCACATCCGGGCCGGGCTTATAGCCAAGCGCCAAAAGGTCTGCGCCTTTCAGCGCAAACACCGGCACGGGCTTATCAGCCAAGGCATAGGCCTGAGCCCAAGAAGCCTCATCCGCTCGCGCCCAAGAAAGCCGCACTGCATGCGCGTATGAATCACCCAGAGCATAACGCATCCGCCGCAATTCAGCATCAGCCATCGCAGGCGATAAACCCGAAGCGCCCGCCAAACCATCCAGCTGCTGGGCTTGCGCGTTGGAAAGCCGCAAGGCTTGCTTCACATCCATTTGCGGCGCCAAGGCCGCCAGCCGCAAAACAGCATCAGGCGCAAAGCCTTCGCGTGCATCTATCGCCGCCATCCGCGTGAAAACCGCCACATCAGCCCTCGGCAGAACCGCGCCAAGCACACCGGCAGAAGCCATCGCCTCCACCGCCGCAACCGCACGCGGGGCCACCAGAAGCTTCATCAATTCCTGCCGCACGCGCTCAGCCGAAAGCTGCTGCAACCCCGCCTTCAATGCCGCACATGCAGCCAAGCCTTCGGCATCTGGCGCACCCTCTCCATATTGGGCAAAGAAGCGGAAAAAGCGCAGGATACGCAGATAATCTTCCGCAATCCGCGCCGCAGGCTCGCCCACAAAGCGCACGCGCCGGCCCAGCACATCATCCATGCCGCAAACCGGATCGAACACTTCACCAGAGGCCGAACAATAAAGCGCATTCATGGTGAAATCGCGCCGCCGCGCATCCGCCTCCCAATCATCGGTGAAAGCCACTTTCGCGCGCCGTCCATCGGTTTCCACATCATGCCGAAGGGTGGTCACTTCAAAAGCCGCACCCTCCCGCGCCACCGTCACCGTGCCATGTTCTAACCCCGTCGGGTGGACGGAAAAACCGGCAGCCGCCGCCCGCCGCATCACCTCATCGGGCGACAAGGACGTTGCCACATCCACTTCATGCACGGGTGCGCCCAGCAGCGCATTGCGAACAGCCCCACCAGCCACGCGCGCATCTGCCAGCGCGGCAAGCAGATGCTGCAAATGCGGTTCTTGAAGCCAAGCCCAGTTGCTCATGATGCAAACACCCGATCGCGCAAATTCTTGAGCATCCCCGCCGTGGCTCCCCAGATGTAACGCTCACCATATGGCATCGCATAATAGAACCGCTCGCGGTTCTGCCACATGCGCGAATGTTTCACCATATTGGCCGGGTCCATCAGAAACGAAAGCGGCACCTCAAACACCGCCTCCACTTCCGAAGGCTCAGGCTTCAACACAAATCCCGGCCGCACCAGCCCCACAACCGGCGTCACATGGTAATGCGTGCTGGTCAAATACCCATCGAGAAAGCCCAAAGGCTCAACGAAGCAAGGCCGAAGCCCCGTTTCCTCCTCTGCCTCCCGCAAGGCCGCAGCAACCGGCCCGCCATCAGCCGCATCAATTTTGCCACCGGGAAAGGCAATCTGTCCGGCATGAGATGACAAATGCGCCGTCCGCAGCGTGAGCAGCACATTTAACCCCGCCTCATGCGCCACCAGTGGCACCAACACAGCAGCGGGCCGTGGCGGCGCATCCGGGCGTTCCCACAAATGCTCCGGGTTCAAATCATCATCCCCGCGTGATGTCACCGCAGGCGGGCTGACATGCAGCGCCCGTGTCAATCGCGCCAAGAATTCATCCGTGGCAATCATGAAATCTCGCTTGTTTTCGCCATCGGCCAGAACACCCCCGATGACCAAACGCCAAACCATTCACCTTCCGCCACCCCACGCGCCACAAGATCATAAAAGATCGCCCGATTGACCAAGGCCTCCAATCGCCCACGAACGAGAACATAGGGCTTCAAGCCATCCGTGCCCGGCTCTTTGGCAAAGCGTAAAGGATGCCCCGCATCCACCGTCACCTCATCTTCGCAATGGGTACGAAAGCGCAAAACCTGGGAGCACCCCTCACCCTCAACCTCCATCGCCACAGCCACAAAAGGCGCGTCATCGACCCTGATTCCCACCTTTTCCACAGGGGTGATGAGATAAAACTTCCCATCCTCATCATGGCGCAAAATGGTGGAAAAAAGACGCACCAAGGGTTTCCGCCCAATGGGCGAATTCATGTAAAACCACGTCCCATCCTGCGAGATACGCATGTCGATATCGCCGCAAAAGGCCGGATTCCATAGGTGAACTGGCGGCAAGCCTTTGCCGCCTGCCGCCTTTTCAGCCTCTTTCAGGCCTTTGAGCGGATGGCTGGGATCCCCCGGCAACACCGCTTCCTGCCCTTGCTTTGCCATCTTCGCCTCGCTCTACTGCACGCAACCGAACGGTTAAGGAAACCGCAAAGCCCGCCTACCCGTTTCAAACCCTATGAACCCCAGACTATAGTGAGCCCCATGGCGAGCATCAACGAAGCTGACACCCGCATTCTGGACGATATGGAACAAGCCGCCGCCAGGCTGGCTGCGGCGCGTGAGGCCATTGGCAAAGTCATCTACGGCC
>CAJBCQ010000141.1 GCA_903951595.1 uncultured Hyphomicrobiales bacterium
ATATAGTCGTTCGAAGGGGCCTATATATACGCTATTTAGCGCAAAACTATACATGAAAAATGGTTATTCTGGAACCAAGTGCAACTTATATGTGCAACTTGCCTTATCGTTTCCGCGGCAAATCCGGCGCAGCCAACGCAAGCCTGAGTTCCATAAACAAGCGGCGCGCAACGGCTGATGCCGCGCGCGCCGCTAGAGACGGAATAATAAGCCCTTAGCGCGGGAAAACAGTCCGCAGGCCGTTGGAGAGACGGTTGACGGCCTTCAGGGCCAGCGGTGTGGGCTGCAACAGCTTGGCACGGCCATCGTCATCATCGGTCACCGCCGACACCCAACCATGCTGCATCAACTCATGGATGCGCCCGTGGATCGTCTGGCGCGAGCCGAGTTGACGCGCATCCATCACCTCGGTCACGCGCGGATTGGCGCCATCAGCCGACACCGCGCAAATGTGGATAAGCACATTGCGAGAGACCAGATCGAGCCTCGCAAGCCCCGTCTCATCAGCAACCGAATTGATTACGCCGTTCACCTTGAGAAAAAGGTCATCAACTTTTTTAACCATAGGTAAAGTCCCCTGTTTTGCTACCACTACTCGCCTAATAATATATGTTGCCATTAAAAATCAATTACTGATTGCACTTCTTCCAAAAATATTCCTTCTTAGTGTCATTTTGCCCAAAATGGGTATTTACACAAAAGGGAGAATTTTGGGCTCTGGCGTAAATGCGTCCGCACGGCAGGCACAATATCGGCAAAGTCGTTGCGTGCGCGCTCCAGCCCATAGGCTGGCCATATCCTTTCGCCCCGCGGCGCGGACAAATGCCTGCTCACACTGTCGCGGAATTACGCGGCCAACATCGCCACGCCAACCGAGCCACGATCCATTCGGTGGTTCACTACAATCAAGAGATGGTAAGAGAATTTAGCTGCCAGATAGATCGCGTGTAATAGATTTCACTACGCAGCGTGACACTGGAATCGAAGTCATAGATGATCCACAGCGGTCCCTTATTGCGAACGGGCATATATTCCCCATCCACCTTGTAGGCCAGAAGGGCTTTGTTGAGCCTGGCATCTTCCAGCGGAATATCGACGGCATAATCATTGATCGCCTTGGCACTCATGCTGGTGCCCTCAGCCCCCACAGCCTCCAGAAGACTCGCAAGCCAAGCGCCCTCAAACAGGGTTTCTTGCTGGAACCACGGTGATGACGTTTTGAAAGAGGCCTTGGGCAAGGCCTCCAACATGGCCAAATCAAATCTGGCCGCCCCATCGCCATTCGTGTTTTGAACGGCCCCACCAACCGTCAGAATGACATCACCCGTGGGCGGCTCTAGCGCCCGCGCGTGGCGAGGTAGAATGAGCATGCCAACGGCTGCCCCCAGCAACATGCGGCGGTTTAATCCCTGATGCACATTCATTGCATTCTCCCACTGCTCAAGCCATGTCCCGACCGCCTCGGCTGCATCTCCGCTTTCTTGCGGTGGCGCGTTGGTGGCGCATGAGGAACGGTCAGGCCTTCCAGCCTGCCCAGCACCATTTCTTGCCCGCTAAAAAAGCGCAGGCATCATCTGAAATAACATGAGGATTGTAATGCCGAAGGTCAATAATTGGCCCGCCTAATCAGCCAATATGCTCAATCAGACCTTTGCCAATCAGGTGGATTTTGAGGCGACCGGCTTGGTCAGCGCGTCACAAACACTGGCCAACAGCTCGCCAAAAGCTGGCGCGATGCGATAGGTTTTGCCTTCGAGGATCAGCACCCCAGCCTCATACAGGCTCTTGGTGCGCCGGCGCACGGTTTCGCGTGGAATGCCGGTCAACCGGCTGATCGCGCTGACATTGCAGCGGCTTGGTGAAGTTTCGGACGTATCCGGCCCGCGCCCGAAAACGCAAAGGCTGATCACGGCATCGTCATAGCTACCGAACTGCTCATAAAGCCGAGAGAGCACTTTCAAACTGTGCTTGGCAGCACCACGCGCCGATGACGCGCCAGAGGCGCTTTGCGTGTCCAGCTGTAGCAATTGCATGATAGGGGCTCTCCAAGGTTTCCGTCCGATATTTGCCGAGGACCGTGCCAACTACACGGCTTCCCCCTTTGACCTGATTCGACCCAAAACAGGGGAAAAACGACGTTCTCATGCCAGTTTCGGTTATTTTGGCGGCAAAACCGGAAACGCTCGCGCAGAAATCCTATGCTGCACGGCCCCCAGCTTCGATCGCCGCCTTGCGCTCTCGGGCGCCCTCCCAAGTATCCAATCTCCACCATGACTGGTAAGACTGTAATGATCTAATCATACTCGGGGAAAAAAGTTGCAAACAAATGAAGTGCTATCGAATGGCGATCGGGAAGCTAAATTTTACTTTAGTCAAACAAGTCAAATCCAGCCCGCATCCACGATGAATTCCTTGCCGGTAATCATCTTTGAATCTTCCGAGGCCAAAAACAGGGCCATGGCTGCAATATCCACCGGCATCACGCGACCGGGAAGCAACTGGTTGGCATCAATTTCCTTCTCGGATTCCGGCGTCACCCAAAGATCCAACTGACGCTTGGTCATGGTCCATCCTGGCAACAGCGTGTTGAAGCGCACGCCCATCTTGCCGTGATCTTTCGCCAGCGCCCGGCTCATGCCATGCACACCGGCTTTCAGGGCGGCATAAACCGATAGATGGCGTGACGGCATCATCCAGCTCGTCGATCCGAAATTGACGACAGACCCGCCACCGGCCGCCACCATGCCCGGCAGCACCGCCTGCACGGCAAAGAACATGTGCTTGAAATTCACCGCCACACGACCGTCGAAATATTCCGGCGTCAGCGTCTCCAACTGGTGGCGCTCATCATGCGCGGCATTGTTCAGCAGCACGCGGAAAGGCCCAGTCTTTTCAGCCAATGCATGAATAGCTGCCTGATAGGCCACCGTGTCGGTGACATCGCACTGAGCGAAGAAAACATCGCCCCCCAGTTCAGCGGCCAATTCTTCGCCCTGCGCCGCCGCAATATCCACAAAAGCTACCCGAGCACCTTGCTCCGCAAAAGCCCGCACCAGCCCCTCACCGATCCCGGATGCACCGCCAGAAATGAACACAGGCCGACCCTTCAGACTAGCGTAACGCGCATCCATGTTCCGGCCCTCATGCCTTGTTCTTGTTGTAGACATCGAGGAACACCGCCAGCATCAGCACGGCTCCCTTGATGACTTGCTGCCAGTCAATGCCGATGCCCATGATCGACATGCCATTATTCATCACACCGATGATGAACGCGCCAATGACGGCGCCGACAATCTTGCCCACACCCCCCATCGTAGCCGCCCCGCCAATGAAGCAGGCCGCGATGACTTCAAGCTCAAACCCCGCCCCGGCCTTGGGCGTTGCCACATTCAACCGGGCGGCAAAGATGAGGCCAGCCAAAGCCGCCAGCGCCCCCATGATGGCGAAAATAGCAAAGGTCAAACGCTCGGTATTCACGCCCGAAAGCTTCGCGGCCTTCTCATTGCCGCCCATCGCATAAATACGGCGGCCGAAAGTGCTGCGCGTGGTCACGAATACGAACAGCGCAATGAGCGCGAACATGACAATCAAGACATTGGGCAAGCCCTTATAGCTCGCCATGAGATAGGTGAAGCCCAGAAAGCCAGCCGCAATCAAGCTATTGCGGCCATAAAAGATCAGGCTCGGCTCTTCCGCCAGCCCATGCGCCTGCTGGTTCTGACGCTCGCGGTAATTGAGATAGATGATAAGCCCGGTCACCGCGACGCCGATCACCACCGCCAACATGTTGAAATCACTGCCACCAAAAATATCAGGCACATAGCCGGAACTCAGAAGCTGGAATTCCTGCGGAAACGGCCCGATCGACGCCCCGCCCAAAACCGTCAGCGCCAACCCCTTGAACACCAGCATGCCCGCCAGCGTCACAATGAAGGCCGGAATCCGGTAATAGGCGACAAAATAACCCTGCGCGCCACCGATGAACGCCCCGAGTGCCACACAGGCAACCGCGGTCAGCAACGGGTCCATTTTCCACGTGACCATCATCACAGCCGCGACAGCGCCGATAAAGCCGGAGACAGAGCCCACCGACAGGTCGATATGCCCTGCCACAATGATGAGCAACATGCCCAGCGCCATGATGACGATATAGCTGTTCTGCAGGATCAGATTGGTCATGTTCACCGGCTTGAACAGCGTGCCATTGGTGAATAGCTGGAAGAAGATCATGATCGCCAGAAGCGACAGCAAAAGCGCATAATCGCGGATATTGCCTTTGATATAGTGCAGCAGATCGGCCTTTGTCGTGCTGCGCTGGGCTGTGTCGGTCATGTCAGCTTTCCCATGATTTCATGATGGCCCGCATGATTTTTTCCTGCGTGGCTTCTTTGGCGGGCATTTCGGCTACAAAACGGCCTTCGTTCATCACATAGATGCGGTCAGAAATGCCCAGAAGCTCGGGCATTTCGGAAGAAATCACGACCACGGACTTGCCCTGTTCGGCAAGCCGATTGATGATACCGTAAATCTCATATTTGGCACCCACATCAATGCCGCGTGTCGGCTCATCCAGAATAAGCACTTCCGGGTCGGAGAACAGCCACTTGGCCAGCACCACCTTCTGCTGGTTGCCGCCCGACAGGTTCACCGTCGTTTGGAACACGCCCGAGCAGTTGATCGCCAGCTCCTTGCGGTATTTGGTAGCCACCTGAAGCTCATGGAGATCGTCAACCACCCCATGCTTGGAAACCCCTTCCAGATTGGCCAGCGTTACATTGTGCTTGATATGGTCAATCAGAACGAGGCCGAAGGTCTTGCGGTCTTCCGTAGCGTAAGCGATCCCCGCGTCCATCGCCTTGGGAATGGTAGAAACGTCAATCACCTTGCCGTGCAGCTTCACCTCGCCTGAGATTTTCTGCCCATAGGCGCGCCCGAAAATGGACATGGCAAGCTCGGTGCGGCCTGCACCCATCAACCCGGCAATGCCAATCACCTCGCCCCGCTTCACATGGAAGCTGGCATTTTTGATCATCTGCCGGCCGGATTGTGTGGGGTGATAGACGTTCCAATTGTTGACCTCGAAAACCGGCTCGCCAATCTGGGCTTTGCGCGGCGGATAGCGGTCCGTCAATTCGCGCCCCACCATCGCCTTGATGATGCGGTCCTCGTCCACCTTGCCGGTGGCCGTTTCCATCGTATCAATGGTCTTGCCGTCCCGGATCACCGTGATGCGGTCTGCCACTTTCATCACCTCATTGAGCTTGTGGGTGATGAGAATGGAAGAAATGCCCTGCGCCTTGAATTCCTTGAGCAATTCCAGAAGCGCGTTGGAGTCCGTTTCATTGAGGCTAGAGGTAGGCTCATCCAAGATGAGCAATTTCACGCTCTTATTCAGCGCCTTGGCGATCTCCACCAGCTGCTGCTTGCCCGTGCCAATATTGCCGATGAGCGTTGCCGGATTTTCCTTCAGGCCAACTTTGGCCAGCAATTCCTTGGTGCGCTTGAACGCCTCAAACCAGTTGATGACGCCATATTGGCCCGTCTCGTGGCCGAGAAAAATATTCTCGGCAATCGACAGAAGCGGCACGAGCGCCAGTTCCTGATGGATGATGATGATGCCGGTATTTTCGCTGTCGGGAATGCCCGTAAACTTACGCTCGGTACCGTCAAAAAATATCTGCCCCTCATAGGTGTCGTGCGGATAGACCCCCGAGAGGACTTTCATGAGCGTGGATTTTCCCGCCCCATTTTCGCCCACAACCGCATGGATTTCGGCAGGCATGATGGACAAATTCACGTCCGTCAGCGCCTTCACGCCCGGAAACGTCTTGGTGATGCCCCGCATTTCCAGAATGGGCTGCATGGATTGTCCTTGATGCGAAACGGTTGGGCCTTGTGAAACGGGCCCCACCATCTCTGGCAGAGCCCGCTTTGTTTGTCGATTACTTCAGGTCTTCGGCCTTGATGTAGCCCGAGCCGACGAGCATCTTGTCGATGTCGCCCTGCAAGACTGCATAGGGGGTCAACAGGTAAGCCGGAACAACCTTGACCTCGTTATTATAGGTCTTGGTGTCGTTGATTTCCGGTTCCTTGCCAGCCATCACAGCATCCACCATCTTGGCGGTCACCTTGGCGAGTTCGCGGGTGTCCTTGAAGATCGTGGAGTACTGTTCGCCAGCCATCATGCCCTTGACGGAAGCCACTTCCGCGTCCTGGCCGGTAACGATCGGCATTTCAGCGCCCGGAGCATAGCCCACACCCTTAAGTGAGGAGATGATGCCACGCGACAGACCATCATAGGGAGACAGCACGCCATGCACCTTCTTGTCGGTGTAATTGGCCGACAGCAGGTTATCCATGCGGGCTTGGGCGACAGCACCGTCCCAACGCAGCGTGCCCACCTTGTCCATGCCCATCTGGCCCGAACCGATGACGATATCACCGGAGTCGATCAGGGGCTGCAGAACCGACATGGCGCCATCATAGAAATAGAAGGCGTTGGTGTCGTCCGGCGAGCCGCCGAACAGTTCCACATTCCACGGCTTCACGCTGCCGAAACGTTCCTTCAGGCCCTGCACCAGGGTGTTGGCCTGCAACACGCCGACGCCGAAATTGTCGAAGGTGGTGTAATAGTCAACATTGGCGGTCTTGGTGATCAGTCGGTCATAAGCGATGACCTTCACGCCGGCTTCCTGCGCCTTGGCGAGAATGTCCGACAGCGTGGAACCGTCGATCGAGGCGATCACGAGCACCTTGGCACCCTTGGTGACCATGTTTTCGATCTGGGCAAGCTGGTTCGGAATGTCATCTTCGCCATATTGCAGATCGGTGGCGTAGCCCATGGCTTCGAATTCCTTGACCATGCTTTCGCCGTCAGAAATCCAGCGCGTAGAAGACTTCGTGGGCATGGAAATGCCAACAAGGCCCTTTTCGGCCGCCGATACGGGTGCTGGGGTGGTGGTCAGCGCGAAGGCTGCCATCATGAGACCCGTCATCATAAGTTTCACAAGTTTCACTTCAGTGTTCCTCCTTGTTAATCCGGATTTCATCCGGCCGCATTAGAGCCAAGCCCGATTAAGCCTGCACTCGAACTCCTATAACGCGCGCACCTGCGGCGCATTTGTTTTGTCATTTTTCAGTGGATTGCACAGCGGCAAGCCGAAGTCTGGCGCGCTGATTTCAAACACATCACCGGTCTGCGGTTTCACACCATCGGCAAAACTCAAGGTGGCCGTACCGAACATATGCACATGCACATCCCCCGGCCTGCGGAAGGGCGCATATTTGAAATGGTGATGCTCTAAATTCGCAATCGTGTGCGACATGTTCGCTTCACCCGACAAGAACGGCTTCTCCCAGATCACTTGCCCATTGCGCCGAATGCGCGACATGCCGCGAATATCGGCAGGCAAGTCTCCCACCAGCAATTCCGGTCCTAGCCCGCAGGGGCGCAGTTTGGAATGAGCAAGATAGAGATAATTGATTCGCTCGGTGACATGGTCGGAAAACTCATTCGACAGCGCAAAGCCCAAGCGGAATGGCTGGCCATCTGGCCCGATCACATAAAGCCCCGCAATTTCAGGCTCCTCGCCACCATCCAGCGCGAAGGAAGGTGAAATCAACGCCTCACCCGGCCCAGCCACAAAACTGCCATCACCCTTATAGAACCATTCCGGCTGCACGCCGCTTTCACCCGGCTTGGGCTTGCCATTCTCAAGGCCCATACGGAACATCTTCATCGAGTCCGTCAGCACTTCATCTTCGCCCAGCTTCTTGTGCATGGCATCGCGCGTGGCCGCAGAACCCAGATGGGTTAGGCCCGTGCCGGTGACATAGCAATGCGCCGGATCTTCATGATCCAGCGGTGCCAGAACCCGGCCTTCAGCAAGCGCAACTGCCGCATCCACTTCAGCGCCCAGTCCGGCCTTTTCGACGGCCGTCAAAAGCCCGCCCTGCGCCATCGCTGCAACTGCGAGCGCGCGCGTGGAGGCAAAGCCGTTCACCAGCCGATAGCCGCTGCCCAGATGGGCAGCAACCGCGCGGGTACCATTGGCCAATTTTAGCTGCATCAGCCGCATTAGGTAGGCTCCTTTTGTTGGCGTTTGACCGCCGCAATACTGTCACTACGTGAAGAATCGATCAGCCGGTGCATGGCAAGCCCCGCCTGGCGCGCTTTGCCCGCCTTGATGAATTCCAGCACATTGCGGTGCATCTCAATACGCTCTTTATGGCTGGTGGAACGCGAGCGCCAATTCAGCCCGAAAGTGACCGAAAGGGCCGATTCAATGAGACTTCCAAGCGACCGCAGCAGCAAATTGCCACTCGCTTCCAAAATGGATTTGTGGAACGCCAGATCGGCCTCCACCTGCGCCCGGCTTCCGCGCGGTGCCGCTGCCATCGCGTCCATCGCGGTCTGCATGCGCGACAAAAGTTCGGCATCTGCCCGCTCAGCGGCAATTTCCGCAGCGGCAGGCTCGAAAATCAGCCGCATCTCGAACAAATCCTCGATGAACTGCGGTGCGGGACAATCCGCCAAATGCCAGCCCAGCACATCCGGGTCGAGCAGGTTCCAGTCCGCAGGCGGCCTCACCCGTGTTCCCGTCTTGGGCCGCGTCTCGGTCAGGCCCTTGGCCGACAAAAGCCGCACCGCTTCGCGCACTGCGGTGCGCGAAACGCCGAATTCGGTTTGAATTTCCGGTTCTGTCGGAATCACATTTCCATGTGCGATCAGGCCCGAAACAATGCGCCGACCCAACGCCGCAGCCACGCGGTCGGGAAGCCCCACGCGCTTTTGCGCGCGCGGACCCGAAGACGCCGCCTCTGCCCCGGTCATGGCCATTTCGCTTCACTCAATCTTGTATTCATCCTATGATAATACCATTGCCAAGCCCTAGGCAACGCTCTAGTTTTCGACAATCCACAGTTGAAGGAACAAGCCTCAAAATGAATAGCCGCAAGCTGCGTTCACGCGCCTGGTTCGACAATCCGGCCAACCCGGACATGACAGCTTTATATCTGGAGCGCTATCTGAACTATGGGCTGACCAAGGAAGAACTCGTCTCCGGCAAGCCCATCATTGGCATCGCCCAAACAGGCTCCGACCTGTCGCCCTGCAATCGCCACCATATCGAACTCGCCAAGCGCGTGCGCGATGGCATCATCGCGGCTGGTGGTGTGTGCATCGAATTCCCGGTCCACCCCATTCAGGAAACAGGAAAGCGCCCCACGGCGGCTCTTGATCGCAACTTGGCCTATCTCGGCCTTGTTGAAGTGCTCTATGGCTATCCGCTGGATGGCGTGGTGCTGACCATCGGCTGCGACAAGACCACCCCCGCCTGCCTCATGGCAGCCGCCACCGTGAACATTCCGGCTATCGCACTATCCGTCGGCCCCATGCTCAATGGCTTCCACCGTGGCGAACGCACCGGCTCCGGCACGATTGTGTGGAAAGCTCGCGAGGAAATGGCCAAGGGCAATCTGGATTATAATGGCTTCATTGATCTGGTCGCCACCTCCGCCCCCTCCACGGGCTATTGCAACACCATGGGCACGGCAACGACCATGAATTCGCTGGCCGAAGCCCTTGGCATGCAGCTTCCCGGTTCCGCCGCCATTCCAGCACCTTACCGCGAACGCGGCCAGATGGCTTATCTCACCGGCAAGCGCATCGTGGAAATGGTGGCTGAAGACCTGAAACCCTCCGACATCATGACGCGGCAAGCCTTCGAAAACGCCATCGTCGTCAATTCGGCCATTGGTGGCTCCACCAACGCCCCCATCCACTTGAACGCCATTGCCCGCCATCTCGGCCTCGAACTCGACAATGATGATTGGCAGAAATTCGGCCATCACATACCGCTGCTCGTCAACCTCCAGCCCGCAGGCGAATATCTGGGCGAGGATTACCACCGTGCCGGCGGCGTGCCCGCCGTGGTGGCCGAGCTGATGAAGCACAAAATGCTGCCACATCCCGGCTGCCTCACCGCCAATGGCAAAACCATCGGCGAAAACTGCGCCGATGCCGAAATCATTTCGCCCGATGTCATTCGCAGTGTCGCCAACCCGCTGAAAACCGAAGCGGGCTTCCTGAACATCAAGGGCAATCTATTCCGCTCGGCCATCATGAAAACCTCCGTCATCTCGAAGGAATTCCGCGAGCGTTATCTTTCCAACCCCGCCCATCCGGGTGTGTTTGAAGGCACCGCCATGGTGTTTGACGGCCCAGAAGATTACCACCATCGCATCGACGATGAATCCCTCGGCATCACCGAAGATACCATGCTGTTCATGCGCGGCACGGGGCCGATCGGCTATCCCGGTTCGGCTGAAGTTGTAAACATGCGGCCACCTGCCTATCTGCTCAAAAAAGGCGTTCGCGCCCTGCCCTGCATTGGAGACGGCCGCCAGTCCGGCACCTCCGGCTCACCCTCCATTCTCAACGCTTCCCCGGAAGCTGCCGCAGGTGGTGGCCTCGCCATTCTGCGCTCAGGTGACCGCGTGCGGATTGATCTGAACAAGGGTGAATGTAACGTGCTGATTTCGGAGGAGGAATTGGCCGCCCGCCACAAGGCGATTGAAGCCGCAGGCGGCTACAAATTCCCCGAACATCAAACACCCTGGCAGGAAATCCAGCGCGCCATTGTGGGCCAGCTTGATGAGGGCATGGTGCTGAAACCGGCTGTCCAATACAGGGATGTCGCGCATAAATCTCTGCCGCGCGACAATCACTAATGCGCGCAAGCCTCGCAGCCGACACCCGCTGCCTGCATGGCGAAGGCGTATTCTGGTCGGCTGCGAACGGCTTGGTCTACTGGACCGATATCCACGGCAAACGCATCTGGACGCTGGATCCCCAGCGCGACGAATTGCAGGGCTTTGACGCAGGCGGGCGTGTTTGCTGTTTCACCACGCGCGATGACTGCGCCTGGAACCATGTGCTGGCTGGTTTCGAAGATGGCTTTGCCCTTCTCGATCTCATCACCGGAACCCGCGAACTTGTTGCCCCCGTGGAACCAAACCTGCCGCAAACCCGTTTGAATGATGGCCGCACAGACCCTCAAGGCCGCTTCGTGGCAGGCACCATGGATGAACGCGACGGCAAGCCAGTGGCAGGCGTTTGGCGCCTCGATGCCGATGACACGCTCACCCAATTGATCCCGGATGTAACGATCTCCAATTCCATCTGTTTTTCACCCGATGGCAAATGGATGTATTTCACCGACAGCCCGAAGCAACGCATCCTGCGCTATCCTTACGGCGACACGCTGGGAGAGCCAGAACTATTCGCCGAAATCAGCCAAGGCTATCCAGATGGTTCCTGCACGGATGCTGAAGGGGGCCTGTGGACCGCCATTTGGGAAGGCCGCCGCGTGGAACACCGCAAAGCGGACGGCACGCTAAGCCAAATCATCGAAGTGCCCGTACACAAACCTTCCTGCGTGGCCTTCGGTGGTGAAAAGCTGGACACGCTCTACATCACCACATCGCGCGAAGGCGAAACCGCAGAACAGCTAGCGCGCGAACC
>CAJBCQ010000142.1 GCA_903951595.1 uncultured Hyphomicrobiales bacterium
GCGTTTTTTGACGCGATTGCGCCCGTTATTCACCGCGAAAGCATTGATATGGACATCGCCTGGTTCCAATCGCGTTACGACAAGGTGGGTCCGGGCGGAAATGGTAAGGATTACATCAACTTGCCGATGGACAAGGCGCAATATGACGCCTTTATCGGCGAGCTGATTTCCGGCGAAAAAGGCGATTTCAAACAGTGGGAAGCCGACACCCCCTATTTCAATGGTTGCTTGCCAATTGAGGTGATGACCGAACGCGGTTCGGAAACCTTGCGCCACGGCCCCATGAAACCGCGCGGGCTTACCAATGCCCATAACCCCACGGTGAAACCCTATGCCGTGGTGCAGTTGCGCCAAGATAATAAGCTCGGCACGCTCTACAACATGGTCGGTTTCCAAACGAAGCTGAAATATGCCGAGCAAGTGCGGGTTTTCCGCATGATTCCCGGGCTGGAAAATGCCGAATTCGCGCGGCTAGGCGGGCTGCACCGCAACACATTCTTGAACTCGCCCAAAGTGCTGGATGAAACTCTGCGGCTGAAAGCTGATCCGCGCCTGCGCTTTGCAGGTCAGATCACCGGGGTGGAAGGCTATGTCGAAAGTGCCGCCACGGGCCTTCTGGCGGGCCGCATGGCGGCGGCGGAGCGGCTGGGGCGGGTATTTGTGCTGCCTCCCCCCACCAGCGCCCACGGGGCCTTGGTGAACCACATCACCGGCGGGCATATCCAAATGACGGACCTTTCAAGCCAGCAATCGTTCCAACCCATGAACATCAATTTCGGCCTCATGCCGCCTATTCCGACGCCGAAGGATGAGGACGGCAAGCGGTTGAAAACCAAAGAAAGACAAGTGGCCCGCAAGCACCAGTATTGCATCCGGGCATTGGCGGATTTTGACGGGTGGTTGAAGGGCGTGGTATGACTTCGCCCAGTCGGAGGTTTGGCCCATGTCCAACGTCGAAAAGCGCACCTTCACCATTGCCCGCGAGCATGCCGAGTTTTTGGACCAGCAAGTCGCATCTGGTGCTTATGCTTCCCCCAATGAGGTGATCGAGGCCGGGCTTGCCGCGCTGGAGGATCGCCAAGCGGGTGTCGAGAAATGGCTGCGGGAAAAAGTAGTGCCGACAGCCAAGGCTTTCGCTGCAAATCCGGAAAGTGGCATCCCCGCCGATGCATTTTTTGAACAATTGTACTCCCGTATGGCAGCAAAACTGAAAGACTGAAAATGAAAGTTCGGCGGGTCGTCTTCGCGCCAAAGTCCTCCCGCGACTTTGATTGGATCTATGGTGTGGTCGCAAACAATGCCGGGCATTCGGTGGCTGTGGCCTATATTCGGCGCATCGAGCAATTCTGCCGCAGTTTGGCTTTAGCTGCAGAGCGCGGGCATCAGCGGGACGATTTGCTCACCGGGCTTCGGGTTGTCGGATTTGAAAAGCGTGTCACGATAGCGTTCATAGTGCATGCCGACACCGTAGCCATCATGCGTGTGTTTTACGGCGGCGTGAACATTGATGATGCGCTCTAGAACCTTTTGCCCGCCGCACATCTCCACAATCGCCATTGACGTTTCCATTGCGCGACTTCGGCCACCGTGTTCACGGCTTGGGGGCCGAGCTTGGTGAGTGATTTCTGATAGCCTTCCACCAGAGACAGCGGCAGATAGGCGGGCAGTGCGTCTGCGGGCATGGCTGCGGCGGCTTTGCGGGCCTGCGTGAGGCGTTGGGTTGCGTGTGCGCGTAAATCTGCCAAGGCGGCGGCGAGCGCAGGTGTGATGCGCCCGGCCCGTAGTTCAACGGCACTTACGCCATGGCGAGCCAACACATCTGCCGGCAGGTACATCTGGCCGCGGCGGCGGTGGATTGGAAGGGCGCGCAATAGGCCCGTGAGGCCGTAGGCAACACCGCCGAAGCCGGAAACATCAGACGCGCTGCGGGCGGCAGGACCGCTCAAAATGCTGGCCGCCATTTGGAACAGCACGGAAGCGGTTTCGCCAAGATAGCCCTCAAGCGTCGCCATATCCGGCATTGGGTCATCATACAGATCGAAGCGGCGGGCCTCGATGAGGTTCAGAAAGCTCGTCTGATCGAGATTGCCGTGGGCGATAGCGGCGGCGAGGGCTTGGGCCACGGGATGATCGGGCGTGTTTCCAGCGTAGATCGCCTCAATAGCATCGGCCCACCATTGCAGGCGGATTTCACCGATGCCGGGTTCGCTCACCGCTTCCCGGATGCGGGCCACTTCGATGTTGAAGGCATAAAGTGCCATGAGATGCGCGCGCGGTTCATCGGGAGCGAAAAGGCTGGCGAGCCAGCGGTCCTTGTCGGCGGCGCGGACGAGACTTTCGCACTCACTCAGCATGGCGATAGCAACGCGGCGAGGCAATCGCGATCTTCCGCGATGAGTACGTTCCAAGTCCGCACGGCGGCACCTGTGTCCATAAAGTCAATGGCGATGCCAGCAGCGGCGAAAGCATCGCGCACGGGCTTGGGCGGGCGGGCGATGCTGTTGCCGGTGCCAAGAAGCAGGAAGCTTGCCGGTTTGGCGCGTGCCAGCACGGGGGCGAAGTCAAGAGGCGTTAGGTCAGCCAGTGTTACGGGCGGCCAGCGGTGGATGCCGTCATCGAGGATCAGCAGCGAGCCCTTGTGCATCATGCCCGCAAAGCGGAACCCATCGGGGCCATAGGCTTCGATGGGGGCGCGGTGGGGATAGAATGCTTGCGCATTCATGCGATCAGCGATCCGCCAATGCTTTCTCGCCGTCAGCCTTCTTGGCCTCACCAGACCATTCGCGCGTTGTGCCGAGGATGATCAGCACAGGGGCTGCCACGAAGATTGACGAATAGGTGCCGATGATGACGCCCCACAGCATGGTGAAGGTGAAGCCACGGATGACCTCACCGCCAAAGATGTAAAGCGCGGTCAGGGCCACCATGGTGGTGATGGAGGTGAGAATGGTGCGGGCCAGTGTCGAGTTGAGCGAATATTCGATCAGCTCCACCAGCGGCATGGTTTTGTATTTGCGAAGGAACTCGCGGATGCGGTCGAACACAACAACCGTGTCGTTCAGCGAATAGCCAACGATCGTCAAAATGGCGGCGATGATGGAAAGGTTGAACTCAACCCGCAGCACGGTGAGCAAGCCGATGGTGAGGATGACGTCGTGCAGCAAGGAGGCGATGGCGCCGACGGAGAACTGCCATTCAAAGCGGAACCAGATATAGGCCACGACCGCCAAAATGGACAGCACGACGGCAATGGTGCCCTGCTGGGCCAATTCACCAGAAACCTTCGGGCCGACGACTTCCACGCGCTGGAATTCAACGCCAGTGCCCAAGGCTTCCTTCACCTTGGCGACGGCGGCCTGCTGGGCGGCATCGCCACCGGGCTGCTGCTTCAGGCGAATGAGAACCGTGTCGCTTTTGCCGAATTCTTGCAGTTCAGAATCCCCAAGGCCAAGGCTTCCGATATCCTCGCGCAGCTTGCCAATATCCGCAGGACCTTGCGTCTGGATTTGGATAAGTGTGCCGCCTTTGAAGTCAACGCCATAGTTGAGGTCGAAGGTGGCGAACACAAAGATGGAGAGCGCGCACATGATGCCAGACAGGAAGAAGCCGAAGCGGCTCCAGCGCATGAAGGGCAGCTTGGTATCGTCGGGAATGAAGCGGTAACCGCGCATGATCTACTCCTCGCTCCTCAGAGCGGAACAACTTTCGGACGGGTGCGGCGCATCCAGACCACAATGATGAGGCGCGTCATGGTGTAGGCGGTGAGCACCGTGGTCAGAATCCCGATGCCAAGGGTTACGGCAAAGCCGCGGATTGGCCCGGAACCTAAACCAAACAGAATGACGACAGCGATGAAGGCGGTCACGTTCGAGTCGACAACCGTTGCCAATGCCTTGGAGAAGCCCACTTCGATGGAGCTTACAACCGATCGGCCAGCCCGCTGTTCTTCGCGGATGCGTTCATAAACCAGCACGTTGGAGTCAACCGCGATGCCCATGGTCAGCACCATGCCGGCAATGCCAGGAAGGGTGAGGGTTGCGCCGAGCGCCGACAGCGCGCCGACCAGAATGACCATGTGGGCCAGAAGGCCGATATTGGCGAAAATGCCGAACAGGCCATAGGCCAGCACCATAAAGGCCATGACGCCGATGAGGCCGACAATGGAGGCGATCAAACCGGCGCGAACCGAGTCAGAGCCAAGGCTTGGGCCGACGGTGCGTTCTTCCACGATGGTAAGCTTGGCCGGAAGCGCGCCAGAGCGCAGCACGATGGCAAGGTCGTTGGCTTCCTGTGTGGAGAAGCGACCAGAAATCTGCCCCGAACCGCCGAGGATTGGTTCGTTGATGACGGGTGCGCTTACCACTTCATTATCAAGAACGATGGCGAAGGGGCGGCCCACATTCTGTTGCGTCAACTGGGCAAAGCGCAGCGCGCCGGACTGGTTGAAGCGGAAGGAAACAATCGCCTCGCCATTGCGCTGGTCAAAACCGGGCTGGGCGTCTGTCAGGTCGCCGCCTTCCACGGTGGCGCGGGTGGAAGTCTGCACCCACATTTTGTTGGCGGGTTCCTTCTGCATCGCCATTTCGTCGCAATCGGCAGGCGGGCGCTGGCCTTCAGCCGAGGGCTGGGTTTCGCAGAGCAAGCGGAATTGCAGCTTGGCGGTTTTGCCGAGCAGGTCCTTCAGGCGTGAGGGGTCTTGCAAGCCGGGAACCTGAATGAGGATGCGGTCCACGCCCTGACGCTGGATGGAAGGCTCGGTCGTGCCCAGTGCGTCGATGCGCTTGCCGAGAATTTCGAGTGACTGCTGGATGGCCCGGGAGATTTTGTCCTCGATACCGGCCTGCGTGAAGGTGAAATAAATGTGATCGGTACTTGTGGTCAGTTCCACATTGGTGCCGGAAGTGCCTGCCCCGGTCAGAATGCCGGTTCCCACCGGAATGACCAATTTGCGTAATTCCGTGGTAGCGCGTTCCATGTCGGCGGGGTCGGTGATGCGAACCGAAACGCCATCGTCAGATTTGCCGAGGCCAGAATATTTGATTTTGGCTTCGCGCAGGTTCTGGCGCACATCGCCAATGAGCTGGCGCGAGAGCTGTTCGTTGAGGTCCGCCCTGTCCACTTCCAAAAGCACATGCGAGCCGCCCTGAAGATCCAGGCCCAGCGTCATCGGCTTCATGCCGGAAAGCACCGGAATGGATGCGCGCATATCAGCGGGGATTACATTCGGCAGCGAGAAGAACAGCCCCACCACCACCGTTGCGATGATGGACAGAACCTTCCAGGGCGGGAAATTCAACATTTACCAGATCACTTCTTGGCGGGCTTGGCGGATGCTTCCGACTTCACAGGCTCGCCTTTGACCCGCACATCACTTATGGCGGACTTGACGACGCGGACCTGCACATTTTCAGCAATATCGACCAGCACCTCATTGTCGTCCGTCACGCGAGAAACCTTGCCGACAAGGCCGCCGGAAGTGACGATGGTATCGCCACGACGCACATTGCTCATCATTTCCTGATGCTGCTTCAAACGCTTCTGCTGGGGGCGGATGAGGAGGAAATAGAAAACCACCATAATCAACGCCATCGGCACCAGCATGGTGAAAAGATCACCTGCACCGGGGGCGGGGGCAGCGGCTTGAGCAAAAGCGGGGGTAATGAACATGCAGTATTCTCCGTTTGGGAGGGGACTTGGCCCCCTTGAAGGTTGAGCGGAATATAGCGATGGTCCGCCCGTTTGCAACCATTGTGCATTGTCGCGGTCCCAAGCCTTGCCGGGGCGCGGATGGGGCGGGTAAGGTCGCCCCATGAAAATCGATGACCCTACCCTACTGCCCATTCTGGAGCGTATTGCGCTGGCACTGGAGCGGCTTGCCCCGCCGGTGGCACCGGATTTTGACCCTGCCTTAGCGGAAGCCTTTGTTTGGCACGCCGCCAGCGCCCGTCTGGAGCCTGTTTTACAGGTGAACCGGGTGGAAATTGGCCTTCTCAAGGGCATTTCGCAGGTAATGGGCATTTTGACCGACAACACCCAGCGTTTCGCCAAGGGGGCGGCGGCCAATAATGCCCTGCTATGGGGTGCCCGCGGCATGGGCAAAAGCTCGCTTGTGAAAGCTGCCCACGCGGAGGCCGCACGCGCCACGGGTGGGCGGCTCAAATTGGTGGAAATTCATCGCGAGGAGATCGAAAGCCTGCCCGATCTTATGCGGCTTTTGCGCGCTAAATCCGAGTTCCGCTTCATCCTGTTCTGCGATGATTTGTCTTTCGACAATGACGACACATCCTACAAGGCGCTGAAAGCGGCACTCGATGGCGGCATTGAGGGGCGGCCCGAGAATGTGCTGTTCTATGCCACTTCAAACCGCCGCCATTTGCTGCCGCGCGACATGATCGAGAATGAACGCTCGACAGCCATCAACCCAGATGAGGCGGTGCAGGAGAAGGTTTCGCTGTCAGACCGTTTCGGCCTATGGCTCGGCTTCCACAATTGCTCGCAAGATGAGTATTTCGAGATGGTGGAGGCCTATGCCCGTCACTATGGCATCGACGAGCCAATCGAGGCTTTGCGCGCCGGTGCCGTGGAATGGTCGGTCACACGCGGCAGCCGCTCCGGCCGCGTGGCCTGGCAGTTTATTCAGGATTTAGCGGGCCGGAAAGGCTTGAAGCTCTGATCAATTACTGGCGTTGTTCGAGCCCAGATATTTCATGGGATCGAGGGCTGTTGGGCCTTTGCGTACTTCGAAATGCAGCTGCGGGCTGTCCACTGAACCGGTCTGGCCGGCCTTGGCGATTTCATCACCGCGCTTGACGGTATCGCCGCGCTTGACGATCAATTCCTTGTTGTGGGCGTAAGCGGTCACGAAGCCGCTTTCATGGCGGATGAGGATGAGATTGCCATAGCCTTTCAATTCATTGCCGGCATAAGCCACCACACCGGAGTCCGCCGCACGCACGCTGGTGCCTTCGGGCACGGAAATGTTGATGCCTTCATTCCGCAGACCGCCGGGCTTGGAACCGAAGCCGGAAATCACCCGGCCCTGCACGGGCCAACGGAACACGGGGCTGGATGGGTCTACAGCAGCAACCGGGGCTTCGTCCGGTGTAATTTCCACAGGGCTTTCATCGGTCACAGTCTCGGTCGCATTGGTGCGGCTTGCCACCTTTTCGGGGGCCTTCCGCACGTAATCATCCGACAGCGGTTCGCCCGCAGGGGCATCGGGCATGGCGGCCTGCTGCACGAGCTTTCCTTCGGCGGGGATGCGGATGGTCTGGCCGATCCTCAGCGCCGCATCCGGCGACAGATCATTAGCATTGGCGATGGCCACATGAGTGAGCTGATAGCTGCGGCCCAAGGAATAGAGCGTTTCACCCGGCTTAACCTTGTGGATGGTTGCAGCCGGCGCTTCGGTCAGCTGCGGGGCGGGTTCAGGGGCCGGCTCCAAAACAGGCGCGGCGGGGGGCATTTCGGTGGAGGCCACGCTTTGCACGGGGCGGGCCGAGAAGGTCTTGGTTCCCGCACCGCCATCCAGCGGCTGGGCCTGAACGACATTGTCATCAGCGGGGGTTACCGAGGCCGTGTTGTAGTCGTCGGAGCCGCTCGTGTCGCCGGACAGTCGATCAATGCCAGAACTGGAACAGGCGCTCAACAGCGCGGCGGTCGAGACCGCAAAGGCCACATTCCGCAATGCCCGCAGGGCGGGAAAGTGATTCTGGCAAACACGCATGGCGACGCTCCACAACATACTCCGTGGAAATCACTTTGCGCTGTTTAGGTTAAGGGACGGTTTATACTGTGCATTCAAGTTTCGTCGCGCGGTAAACCTTCCACCAGCGGCACAAAACGCACATGCAGCAGGTGTTGGCGTTCAAAACCCTGGGCCGTTCGGGTAATCCGCACAAGCTCTTGGCCCTCGCGGCCAGCATCCAACGGAATGACCATGATGCCACCCTGTGCCAATTGGGCGAGCAGCGCGGGCGGTGGTTCCTTGGGGGCGGCTGTCACGATGATGCGCTCAAAGGGTGCCTGGGCGGGCCAGCCCTTGTGTCCATCGCCCACCATGCTGGTGATATTGCTGAGCCCCAAATGCCGGAACCGCGCCTCGGCTTGTTCCAGCAGGCTGCGGTAACGCTCAATCGTGTAAACGCGACGGCACAGGCGGGCCAGAATGGCGGTCTGGTAGCCCGAGCCGGTGCCAATTTCGAGCACCTTCTGGCGTGGGCCGAGTTCCAGCCGATCCGTCATGAGGCCGACAATGGTGGGCTGGCTGATCGTCTGGCCGCAGGAAATGGGCAGCGCGCGGTCGGCCCAGCTCTGGTCGGCGAAGCTTTCCGGCACGAATAGATCACGTGGCGTTCTCTCGATGGCTTCCAGCACGCGACCATCACGCACCCCCTGCTGGCGAAGCGTCATCACAAGCTGGGCAATGTGGGGATCAGCGCCCATGCGAGCCTCCGTCCGGCCTTGTTCAAACCACCGCGTTTAGGGCATCAACGGCATCAAGCTGGGTTAGGTTCATGTGGAGCGGGGTTACCGAGATCCATTTGTTGTATACGGCATAAAGGTCGGTGCCTTCGGCAGGCTTGGAATTTTCGCGGCGGAAGCCCAGCCAATAATAGCGGTTGCCGCGCATGTCCAAGCGTTCATCGACAAGCAGCATGTTCTGGTCGCGCTTGCCTTGGCGTGTCACCTTAACACCGCGCACTTCATCGGGGCGGCAATCGGGGAAGTTGATATTGACCAGAACGCCGGGGCCAAGCTCGGCTGTGTAGAGTTTCCGCATTAACGCAGGCCCATGTTCCATCGCCACGCGCCATTGCATATCGCCTTCCTGATGGTAGCCATAGACTTGGCTGACCGCGAAGGACTTGAGGCCGATCGAAGTGCCTTCCATCGCGGCTGCAATGGTGCCGGAATAGGTGACATCATCCGCCACATTCTGCCCACGATTGACGCCGGAAAGCACGAGGTCGGGCATGCCCGGCATGATCTTGCGTACGGCCATAATCACGCAATCAGCAGGCGTTCCCGAAACGGCGACATGACGATCATCAATGCGGCGCAAGCGAATGGGGTCGGCCAATGTCAGCGAATGAGATTTACCGGATTGCTCATCTTCGGGTGCCACCACCCACACATCTGGGCTTAGTGACTTTGCGATATTTTCCAGCACCACCAAGCCTTCGGCATGAATGCCGTCATCATTGGTGACGAGGATGCGAAGCGGTTTTCCTTCCGCGTTGAGCAAGGGTTTATCAACCATGACGGATCACCTCCATGCCGCCCATATAGGGGCGCAAAACTTGCGGGACCGTGATGGAGCCATCGGGGTTTTGATAATTTTCCATGACAGCGACAAGGCAACGGCCCACGGCAAGACCAGAGCCGTTGAGCGTGTGAACAAAGGCTGGTTTGCCATCTGCCGCGCGATAGCGGGCGTTCATGCGCCGGGCTTGGAAATCACCGCAGACCGAGCAGCTGGAGATTTCACGATAGGCATTTTGGCCGGGGAGCCAAACCTCAATGTCATAAGTCATGCGGGCACCAAAGCCCATGTCACCCGTGCAAAGCTGCATGACACGATAAGGCAATTCCAAACGCTGAAGCACCTTTTCGGCGGATGCCGTCATGCGTTCCAATTCTTCGCGCGATTGGTCCGGTGTGGTGACGGAAACGAGTTCCACCTTGGAGAACTGGTGCTGGCGGATGATGCCGCGAGTGTCCCTGCCCGCCGCCCCCGCTTCGGCGCGGAAGCATGGGGTGTAGGCGGTCATCCGCATCGGCAACTGGCGCTCTTCCAGAATTTCCTCGCGCACGATGTTGGTGAGCGAAACTTCCGCCGTGGGGATCAGCCAGCGGCCATCGGTGGTGGCGAATAGATCCTCCGCAAATTTGGGAAGCTGGCCTGTTCCAAACATGGCCTCATCACGCACCATCAGCGGAACATAGTGTTCGGTATAGCCATTTTCTGTCGTGTGCAGGTCGAGCATGAATTGCGCTAGGGCGCGTTCCATGCGCGCGAGTGCGCCTTTCATGACGACAAAGCGCGCGCCGGACATTTTGGCGGCGGCGTCGAAATCCATCAGGCGCAAATCTTCGCCCAATTCGAAATGCTGTCGGGCCGCGTTGGTGCTGGGCGGTGTGCCCACGCGGCGCACTTCCACATTGCCCTTTTCGTCCGCCCCTTCCGGCACTTCGTCAAAGGGCAGATTGGGAAGGGTTGCGAGCATGAGGTCGAGCTTGGCGGAAACGCTGCGCTCCAGTTCCTCATTCTCGGTAATGACCGTTTTGAGCGCGGCCACTTCTTCCTTCAAGGCATTGGCGGCGGCTTCGTCCTTGCGGCCCATGGCCTGCCCGATTTCCTTGGAAGCCGAATTGCGGCGGCTCTGGGCGTCTTGCAGTTTCTGCACGCAATCGCGGCGGGCTTGGTCGAGGGCGAGGATTTCTGGCGATTGCGGGGCCATGCCGCGGCGGGCGAGGGCAATGTCGAAGCCTTGCGGATTCTCTCTTATCGCTTTGATGTCATGCATGATTTCGCTTCGCTCGCCGCTCTGGGTGGATGAGATGATTTGCGACTGTATAGGCGGGCTCGGGGCCTGCCGTAAAGTTGCCCGTCAATCAGCGGCTTCGGCGGCAAGTTTGGCCGCGCGGCGCTTTTCGATGAAGCCAACGGCAAAGACGGCGACTTCGTAAAGCAGCATGAGCGGCACGGCCATAGCGATTTGCGAGATCACATCCGGGGGGGTGACCACGGCAGCCACCACAAACACGCCAACAATTGCGAAGCGGCGACCGGATTTTAGCTGCTTTTGGCTCACGACACCGATCTGGCCGAGCAGTGTGAGGATGACGGGAAGCTGGAAGCACAGGCCAAAGGCCAGAATGAGCGTCATCAGGAAATCGAGATATTCACTGACGCGCGGCATGAGTTCCACACCCATGTCAGCCGATCCTGCCCCCGTCAAAAGGCCGGAGAAGAAGATGATGGCAGCGGGCATCAGGAAGAAATAGACAAGCCCTGCCCCCATGAAAAAGAACACGGGCGTTGCCAAGAGATAAGGCAGGAACGCATTGCGTTCATTGGCATAAAGGCCCGGTGCCACGAAGCGGTAAATCTGGGTGGCAATGAGCGGGAAGGCGATGAAAAGCCCGCCAAACATGCCGATTTTCAGCTTGGTGACGAAGAATTCCAAAAGCCCGGTGACGATGAAACTGGGTGCCTTGGTGCCAAGGCTCCACTCAAAAGGCTTGATCAGGATGTTGAAGATATATGTCGAGAGCGCAAAGGACACGATAAAGGCGAGGATGAAACCGACCACGCAATAGATCAGCCGCGTGCGCAGTTCCATCAAATGGTCCATCAGCGGCGCTTGCGTGCTGTCGATATCTTCCTTGCTCATTTACCGGCTGCCTTCTTGGCGGGCTTGGCCTTGGCAGCGGCCTTTTTGGCGGGCTTCTTGGTGGTCTTTGCAACGGGCTTTCCAGCCGGTTTTTCAGCCACTTCGATAGGCTTTTCGGGTGCGGAAACCGCAGGTGTCGGCGGCGGCAGCATAGCTGGGGGTGCTGGGGGTGCTGCGGTTTCTTCCAGCAGCGCCTCGGCCTTCTTGTCTTCCATCAGCTTGGCTACTTCTGCCTGAGCTTTGAGGAAGTTTTCGCTCTGCTTGCTCAGTTCTGTGGTGGCCATGTTTTTCAGGCCGGCCACTTCCTGCTTGATCTCGTTGAGGCCGGTATCCTTCATGGCGGCGTCGAGATGGCCCTGGAACTCAGACGCAACACCGCGCACGCTGGCCAAGGTTTTGCCAAGCGCGCGCAGCACTTTGGGCAGCTCCTTGGGTCCGATCACCATCAAGGCGACCACAGCGACCACGAGAAGCTCACTGCCTCCGATACCGAAATCCAACATCCGTGTTGCCGATCACTGCCAAAGGGCCATCAGCCCTTGACCTTTTCCTTGGTCTTGGTGGATTCAGCCGGGATGGCCTTCACTTCTTCCGTGGCCTCATCCTCGTTTTCGGCCAAGCCCTTCTTGAAGCTCTTGATGCCCTTGGCAACGTCACCCATCAGGCCGGAAATCTTGCCGCCGCCGCCGAAGACCACCAACACAACAGCCAGCACCAGCAGCCAGTGCCAAATCGAAAAGGAACCCATCACTTCACTCCCTGAAACAGCCGCGCGTGAACCGCTGCGGCCCAATGCTGCATATATGGCGGCACTATTGCAGAAAGGCAGGGGGGCTGCAACGAAGCTCGCCTAAATTTTCGTTAAGTCGCTGTTCTTTCAGCCTTCAACCGCAAAAACGAGCACATGGTTCGCCAAAGCGGCAAAACGCTGGGTTTGGCCCTTGGCGGGGGCGGATCCGGCGGGCATGCGGATGACGAAAGGCTCGTCAAAATCGCTGAAAAGCACCTGTAATTGGATGACATCGCCTAAATAGCGGCTGTCCACCACAAGTCCCTCATGGCCTGCCTTGCCCTTCACGGGGGCAAGCCCCTGCGGGCGGATCATTACCAGCGCGCGGGTGCCATCGGCCATGCCGGGGCCGGGATGATCGCCAAAGGCGGTGTGGGCGGTGCCGTTCTGAACAATCGCTTGTATTTCGTTGAAATCGCTAAAGAAACGGGCTGCACCTACATCCACCGGATGCTCATAAAGCTCCGCCGGGGTGCCGGTCTGGATCAGGCGGCCTTCGCGCATCAGCAGGATGCGGTCGGCCATGCCCATCGCTTCGACGGGGTCATGCGTGACGAGCATGCAGCTGGCGCGCGTTTCCTTCAGCACCGCCAGCGTTTCGCGGCGGACCGTTTCGCGCAGACGCTGATCGAGACCGGAGAAAGGCTCGTCCATCAGCATCACCTGCGGGCGCGGAACAATGGCGCGGGCCAATGCAACGCGCTGCTGTTCACCGCCGGAAATCGCATTGGGATAGGCATCGGCATAGCCGAGCATGCCGACCCGACGCAAAGCCGCGCGGGCTTCCGTTAGGGCAACCTCACGCTCCAACGCGTGCAGGCCAAAGGCCACGTTTTCAAGGATGGTGAGGTGGGGAAACAGGGCGAAATCCTGAAACATCAAGCCGATGCCGCGCTTTTCGGGCGGCACGAAAGTGGATGGTCCGGCAATCTCACGGCCATCGAGGCGCACGCGGCCCGATTGAGGCCGTTCCACCCCAGCGGCAATCCGCAAAAGCGTGCTTTTTCCGCAGCCGGAGGGGCCTAAGAGGCAGGCGATTTCACCCGGAACCAGTTCGAAGGACACATCCTTAACCGCAGGCGTGGCGGTATAGGCGAGACTTACATTCTCAAACGACAGACGCGCGGCGAAAGTGGCCGCCGCCGTGCCGCGCGGACCCCAACCGCTGCGCCGCGCGGTGCCAGAGATGTTTGATTCAGTTGCCATTCGGCCAAGGGCTTACACGAAAAGCGAAGGCCCTGTCACCTCAGGCCTGATTTTCAGGATCATCCAGCGGCGGCAATTCTTCCGGTTCGTCGATTTCGGGCACATCCGGCAGGATGTCTTCGTCCTCGGCCTGATCCATTTCCAACGCCAACTGCTCGTCGCCATCCTCCAGAGGATCTTCATCCGGCAACAGGCCCGCTTCATTGCTGGGCGAAGGCACGGTGAAATCGGGCGGCAGATTGGCGTCCAGCAGCCCTGCCCCCTTCAGTTCCTGCATGCCGGGAAGGTCTGAGGTTTCGTTCAGGCCGAAATGTGCGAGGAAGGCTTCCGTGGTGCCATAAGTGACCGGGCGGCCTGGTGTTTTGCGGCGGCCACGCAGGCGCACCCAGCCCATTTCCAGAAGTGCATCCAGCGTGCCTTTGGAGATGGCGACACCCCGGATGTCTTCGATCTCAGCCCGCGTCACCGGCTGGTGATAGGCAACGATGGCCAGTGTTTCGAGGGCGGCCTTGGAAAGCTTCTTCTGCTCAAACGCATCGCGGCGTAGCAGATAAGCCAAATCTTCTGCCGTCCGCATGGCCCATTTGCCGGAAACCTGAACGAGGTTCACACCGCGCACGGAATAGGTTTGTTGAAGCTCGGCAATAAGGCTCGGCACATCGGCGCCAGCGGGCAGGCATTTCGCCAAAGCGGCTTCGGAAACCGGTTCAGATGCGGCAAAAAGCAGGGCTTCGACGATACGCAGCAAAGGCCCGCGCTCGCTGGCTGGGTGCAGCGTCACATTGTCGGAAAGCAGTTCGGACTCGTCAGGTGTCTGCATCATCTGCATCGCTGTGTTGGGGGCCATGGTTTCGGTCTCCTCACGTGGCAGGTGCGGCTACCGGCGGGCGGCGGCGCATGTAAATGGGTTGGAAGGCGGTTTCCTGCCGGATCTCCAGCACGCCTTCACGCGCAAGCTCAAGGCTGGCGGTGAAGCTCGACGCGGTGACGGTGCGGCGCATATGCGGTTCGGCCAGATATTTCACCAGCCAGCTATCGAGGGCGGCCCATTCATCCATGGCGCCGATCAAGCGGGTCAAGGCCTGACGGGCTTCCTGGATCGACCATACCGGCAATTTTTTGATGTGGTAATTGCGGCGGATGACGGTGCGTTGGCGGCGGTCGGTATAGGCGCGCAGCAGGTCATAGAGATTATCGGTGTATTCGGTCTGGCGCTCTACCACCACAGCCTCGGGCATGCCGCGCGCGAACACATCCTGGCCCAGCCGATTGCGCCCGAACAGATTGGCCGCCGCGTCCCGCATGGCTGCCAGCCGTTGCAGGCGGAAGGCCAGACGCTTGGCTAATTCCTCGGCAGGCGGTTCATCGGTAGGACCCGCATCCGGGATCAGCAGGCGCGATTTGAGATAGGCGAGCCAAGCCGCCATCACCAGATAGTCAGCCGCCACTTCCAAGCGCAGGCGGCGAGCTTCGTGAATATAGGCAAGATATTGCTCGACCAGCGCCAGAATGGAGATGTGCTTCAGATCGACCTTTTGCGTGCGGGCCAACTGAAGCAGCATGTCCAGCGGGCCTTCAAAGCCGTTCACATCGACGCGGAATAGGTCCGGGTCGGCCAGCAAAGCTTCCTCGCGCCGCAATGGGCCTTCGCCGTCGGGCCAGTTCTCGGCTGTATTTTCCGTGTTCGCGGTCATGGCCGAATAATCGCAAATCCTGTTGGTGATTCGCCGGATTAATTCGAGTTTATCCCAAGCTTAAACGCTTGTGGAAATGAGTCCGGAAAGCTCAATAAGTGCTTGTTTTTCATCGAAATTCTTCGGGGTGGCGAGCCTTGCGGTGGCATTGTTGGCGCGGTATAGCGCAAGCGCGCCAAGGGTTCCTGCCCCGCGTGCCACGGCTTGCATCTCGTCCAGCTTGCCATTGCAGTGGAGTGCTATGTCGCATCCGGCGGCGATGGCGGTGCGGCAGATGTGGTCGAGCGAGCCGCTCAACGCCTTCATGGACACATCATCCGACATCAGCAGACCATCAAACCCAATCCGCTCACGGATGAGACGGATGGCTGGGGGCGACAGCGTGGCGGGAAGCTGTGCGTCAATCGCGGTGTAAACGACATGCGCCGTCATCGCCAAGGGTGCATCGGCCAAGGCGGCAAAGGGCAGGAAGTCGATCGCTTCGAGTTCACCAAGCGGCGTATCCACCACCGGCAAGCTCAGATGGCTGTCCACCCCGGCGCGGCCGTGGCCGGGAATGTGTTTGATGACCGGCAGCACGCCGCCTTCCATCATGCCTTCCATCACCGCGCGGGCGAGAAGGGCGACGATCTTTGGATCATTCGAATAGGCACGATCACCGATAATGGCATCAGCGCCTTCCTGCGGTACATCCAGCACGGGCACGCAATCCACATTGATGCCGAGGGGGTGAAGGTCCGCTGCCATCAGGCGAGCCACCCATCGGGCAGCGCGGAGGGCTTTGACGGGATCAATCGCATAAAGCGCGCCCAAATTCTTGCCGGGCGGATAGATGCGCCAATTCGGCGGGCCCAAACGCTGAACGCGACCGCCTTCCTGATCGATGAGAACCGGCGCGTTGTCGCGGCCCACCACTTGCCGGAAGCTGCGCGTCAAGGCGGCGATCTGGGCGGGGGAACCCACATTGCGGGCAAAAAGGATTAAGCCCCAGGGGTTCGTCTCGCGAAAGAACGCGCGTTCATCGGCGGTGAGGTCTTGGCCCGCACAGCCGGAGATAAACGCGCCGATTGCCGGGGCCATGCTGTTACTGACGCCGAACGATGCAGTCTTTCTCGCCAGCGGCGATCAGCTGCGCGCAGAGCTTGGAGGCGGCCTCCTTGGAGGCCAGCGGACCCAGCGCCAACCGGAAAATGGTTCCCGTTGTACCCAGATCGGCCGGGGTAATGACCGGTGTGAGGCTGCCAACAATCGCACTATGGGCCGAGCGCACACGGCTGAACTCCGCTTTGGCATCCGCCTCGGTGTTGAGCGAAGAAAGCTGCGCCACATAGGCCGTGGCGGTGGGTACTGGTGCGGCAGCGTCCACGGATGCGACTTGCTCAGTGGAAGGTGCTGCGGGCGGAAGTGCTGGTGCTACAGGCTTTGCCGCAAGCTGCTTGGGCTTGGGCCGGGGCGTGACGACCAAGGAAACCGGACCTGGGGCTGGGGGGGTGGCTACATCAAGGCCGGGGATTTCCACGGCGGGGGTTTCGGCTGTCGTTTCGGCGGGTGTTTCGGCAATCGCCTCGGCGGGGGTCTCAGGGAGTGCTTGGGTCGCTTCAACTTCAGCAGGGGCGGCAGGCTCTGCCGCTGCCATTTGTGTTTCCACCGGAACTGGCAATGCGGAAGCCATTGTTTCTGGTGCTTCTACATCCAGCGAGCCATTCGAGCCGGGGGTTTCGGGTTCGGCGGGAATGGGCAGCAGGTCATCAGAAGGTGGTTCAGCAGCGGGTGGTTCAGCAGCGGGTGGTTCGGCTATTGAGGGCGTGTCCGGCGTGGTGGTCAAGCTGTCCGTCGCCGCGCCTTGCGGGACCGGGGCTTCCTCGCTCGGTACGATGTTTTCGGGCACACCACCCTGCTCTTCATCACCCAGTATGCGATCGTAAATCTGCTTCTTGCCGGTCACTTCACTTGGCGTGGTCTCGTCGCCCGAAGTCTCGGCCGAGGGCTCCATCTTGATGGGTTCAGCAGGCGCACTCACCAGCGGAATTTCGGCGTCAGAGGGTGCCGTTGCCGTATCGGATGGCATTTGCTGCCAAAGGAAGATGCCGATGGCAAACAGGACAATGACCCCGAGAAGGCTGCCCAGAAGCAGAAGCGGGCCTTTGCGGGGTGCGGTTTCCCTATCCAGCCCAGCAACGCGCTCGGCGGTAAAATATGCCTCATCATCCGACGCCGCCTTGTTGCCGCGAGGGATGGAGGTCAAAGCCAAGGGAGGCCGCATGGGTTGGGTGCGCGGCTCGGCATGGGTGCCACTGGGCTCAAGGAAGCCTTCCTCGAAATCCTGTTGCAGGTCACTGTTGAAGGGCCGAATGGCTCTGTCTTCATCAATTCGCGGGCGCAGCGGAGGGCGCGGGGCGATTGGGGCGGGGGAGCTGCGAAGCCCTTCCAGCCTTGGCTCGGGGCGGGAACCGGGGGCCGGGGGTGCCAACGGGGCCGTCGATGTGCGCTGGGGCGGCAGGCTGGCGGGTCTGGCCGGCGCAATGGGGGCGCGCTTGGCACGGTTGACCTCTTCGGCAAAGCTGAAACGAGGCTGAGCCGATGCAGCGGGAACTGGAGCCGGTGCCGATGCTGCCGGCATGGCAGGCGGCATGGCAGGCGGCGTGGCAGGCGGCGTGGCTGTTCCATGGTCGGTCTCCGCAGGCGCGGCAATCCGGGGGGCTGTTGGGATTTGGGCTTCCTGAACGCGGGCGGCGGCGCGTTGGCGGGCCAGTGCCAAGCGTTGTTCGGCC
>CAJBCQ010000143.1 GCA_903951595.1 uncultured Hyphomicrobiales bacterium
CGCGTGTTGGATTTGGGCTGTGGCACGGGTGTGTTGGGCATAGCCGCCGCCCTTGCCACCAAGACGCCTGTGATGGCGAGCGACATTGACCCGGAAGCCGTGCGGGTGAGCCTGCTCAATGCCAAGGCCAATGGTGCTGGTGCGTTGTTGAAAGCGGTGACGGTGGCAGGCACGGGGCATAGGGCTTTGCGCGAATGTGCGCCCTATGATGTGATTTTCGCCAATATCCTGGCGCGGCCTTTGATCCATCTGGCCCCGTCTCTTGCGCGCTTGCTGACAGCGCATGGCGCGGTGATCCTTTCGGGCCTCACCCATGATCAGGAGCGCATGGTTTCGGCCGCCTATCGCAATCAAGGCCTGCATCATGTGCGCCGCTTCCGGCTGGAAGGCTGGTCCACGCTGGTGATGGCGCGATGAGCCGTATTCGCAGGCTTTCGGAATCCACCATCAACCGCATTGCGGCGGGTGAGGTGATTGAACGGCCTGCCAGTGTGGTCAAGGAACTGGCCGAGAATGCGGTGGATGCTGGGGCCACGCGCATCGAAATCACGTTTCTGGATGGCGGGCGCAGCCTCATTCGTATTCGCGATGATGGTTTCGGCATGAACGCGCAAGAGCTGGCGCTGGCGGTGGAGCGGCATGCAACTTCCAAACTTTCCGATGAGGAATTGATCCGCATTACGACGCTTGGTTTCCGGGGTGAGGCATTGCCTTCCATTGGATCGGTGAGCCGTTTGCAGATTACCTCGCGCGCGCGCGGTGCAGCCGAGGCGCATGTCATCCGGGTGGAAGGTGGTGTTGTTTCGCCCGTGCGGCCTGCCGCCTATGGCGAGGGCACTGAGGTTGAGGTGCGGGATTTGTTTTATGCCGTGCCTGCCCGGTTGAAATTCCTGCGCGGTGAGCGGGCAGAGACTTTGGAAGCCGCAGATGTGATCCGCAGGTTGGCGATGGCGCATCCGCGTGTGGGTTTCCGTTTCATCAACGATGATCGCGTGATGCTCGATCTGCCAGCGCAAGTTGATTTGCGCCAACGGCTTGCCGATGTGATGGGTGCTGAATTCATGGCCAATGCGGTGGCCGTGGATGCAGCACGCGAGGGCTTCAGCCTGCAAGGCCATATCAGCCTTCCCACCTATTCACGCGCGCAAACCAATATGCAGTTTTTGATGGTGAATGGCCGCCCAGTGCGGGATCGACAGCTTACCGGGGCCGTGCGCGGGGCTTATGCGGATGTGCTGATGCGCGCGCGCCATCCGGCCTTGGCGCTGTTTGTGAATTGCGCGCCCGAATTGGTGGATGTGAATGTGCATCCTGCCAAGGCGGAAGTGCGTTTTCGCGATCCGGGATTGGTGCGGGGCTTGATCGTGGGCGCGTTGAAGCAGGCGCTGGCCGCCAATGGCGTGCGCGCCGCACCGGCGGGTGGCGTGGCGATGGCGCAGGCCTTCCGCTCAGGCTTTTCGCCAATGGATGCCGTTTCCGCCCAGCACAGCTTTGCTTCGCAATTGCCGCTTTCCGGCTTTGCCGAAGAAAGTGTGGCGCCATTGGCGCGTGATGAAATGCCAGCCGATTATCCCTTGGGGGCGGCGCGCGCGCAGGTGCATGAGAATTACATTCTGGCGCAGACGGCGGATGGACTCGTCATCGTCGATCAGCATGCCGCGCATGAGCGGATTGTCTATGAGAAGCTGAAAGCCCAGATGCGCGGCAATGGCATCGCGCGCCAGCCGCTTTTGGTGCCGGAGGTGATTGACCTTGATCCGCTGAGTGTTGCGCGTTTGGCGGCGGCGGCGGAATTGCTGGAGCCTTCAGGGCTGGTGCTGGAGGCTTTCGGGGCCGCATCCATTCTGGTGCGTGAGGTGCCTGCGATGCTCTCAGGTGCTGCGATTGCTGATCTCGTGCGCGATTTGGCCGATGAGATGGAGGCGGTGGGTTCAGTGGCAACGGTGGCTGAAAAGCTCGACCATGTGCTGGCCACCATGGCGTGTCATCATTCGGTGCGTTCTGGACGACGGCTGCGACCGGAGGAGATGAACGCACTGTTGCGCGAGATGGAAGTCACCCCCAATGCCGGCCAGTGCAATCATGGGCGGCCGACATTTGTGGAATTGAAACTCACGGATATTGAGAAGCTGTTTTCGAGAAGGTGAAGCCGGGCTCGCTTTTCTGCGGGAACCCGGCTTTGATTTTCACTTAAAGCAGTCTGTGCTTTCATCGGCCGTGTTGACCCAGCCGCCGCTGACGACGGGGGCTTTCTTCAAAAAGTCGTAGCCAACGAGTGCTGTTGATTCATTAAAGTTATAACCGCCGCTGAGGTCGAGGCCGAAGCGTTCCTCCGACCAGGGATAGAAAGTGCCACCCGCACCAACGACAAAGTGGTTGGCCTCATTGGTGTTCAGCGCCTTCAGCGTGAAGCCAATATTCTCAGCACCAGCATTGCCGCCAAAATTGAAGGCGATACCGGCCATGAAGGTGGCATTTGTTTCGGTTTCACAATAAACCTTTGCATTGGCAAATCCAAAGGAATTGGCAAGCACGAAGGCGGCAAGAAGAATTTTTTTCATGGCAGAGTCCTTGAAGATGAATAAACGTATCAGGGGGGTGGAAGTGAGCAAGAGGTGTCGATCGTATCCACCCAGCCGCCGCTGACGACGGGGGCTTTCTTTAGGAAGTCATAGCCGACAAGGGCGGATGAATCCGTGGCGTTATAGCCGACACTCAGATCGAGGCCGAAGCGTTCCTCTGACCAGGGATAGAAAGTGCCACCGGCACCAACGACAAAGTGGTCGGCCTCATTGGTGTTCACGGCCTTCAAGGTGAAGCCCAGATTTTCTTCTGTGCGATTGGGGCCAAAGCTATAGGCAAGACCCGCCATCACGGAGACATCGGACGAGTCGCCGCAGTGTGCTACTTGGGCCATGGCCATGCCGGAAAGATTGCCTAGCATGATGGCGGTGATGATAAGCCTTTTCATAATCAACTCCTGAACTGAGTAGACTCTCTGGCTATCCGCATCCGCGCGGCACTTCAAATTTTTTGGCCATGCGCGGCCTATAATGGGCCGTTGCGTTCAAATGCTGCGGGCGCGGAGGAATAATACCTGCGTGACGCCATATTCGCGTGTGTCCAAAAGCTCTAATGCCTCTGGCACGGTGACTTCCGCCTTCACCGCTTCTTCCAACACCACCACCGCGCCCTGTAACGCCCAGCCGCCTTCGGTGATGGATTTCAGCGCGGCTGATCCCATGCCCTTGTTATAGGGTGGGTCTGCAAATATCAGGCCGAAGGGGGCGAGTGGCGCACAGGGGCCGAGCTTGGTGCCATCGCGCCGCCAAATTTTCGATTGGCCGATGAGGCCCAGCCCATCGGCATTCTGGCGGATGATGCCGCGGGCTTCGGCACCTTCATCGACAAATTGCGCGAATTTCGCACCGCGCGACAAGGCCTCCAGCCCCAAGGCACCGGTGCCTGCAAACAGGTCCAGCACGCGCTGGCCTTGGATGTCGAAGCCGTCAACTCCATGCGCCAGAATGTTGAAGATCGCTTCGCGCACGCGCTCGGAGGTGGGGCGTGTTTCCAGCCCCTCGGGTGCCGACAAGACACGCCCGCGCAAAGCGCCCCCGACGATACGCATGCGGCTCATGTTATTTTATGTCCTTGAACTTGGGACCAAGCTGGGCGGCGATGACGCGGCGGGGCACTTCTTCCACCATGCCACGCGGCATTTCGCCCAAGATGAATGGGCCATAGGACACGCGGATCAGTCGGTTCACCGTGATGTTCACATGCTCGCACAGCTTTTTGACTTCGCGGTTCTTGCCTTCCTTCAGCGCCATGCTGAGCCAGGTATTATCGCCCTGGGAGCGTTCCACCTTGGCTTCGATGGGGCCATATTGCACGCCATCCACTTCCGCGCCGTCTTTGAGCTTGTCGAGTGTCGCTTGGCTGATATGGCCATAGGCGCGCACGCGATAGCGGCGGGTCCAGCCCGTGGAGGGCAATTCGAGCGCGCGTTCCAAAGCCCCTGAATTGGTGAGCAGCAGCAGGCCTTCGGTGTTGATGTCGAGACGGCCAACTGACATTACACGCGGCAAATCTTGCAGCTTTTCAAAAACGGTGGGGCGGCCTTCGGGGTCGCGGTGGCTGACCACCAGCCCTGCGGGCTTGTGATAGAGCCACAGGCGCACGGGTTCACGGTCTGGCAGCGGCTTGTTGTCCACCAGAACAAGATCGCGCGCGGTGACATTCTGGGCGGGGGATTTGAGGGTTTTGCCGTTCAATTTCACCCGGCCCTCCTCCACCAGCCTTTCGGCATCGCGGCGCGAGCAAAGGCCTGCGCGGGCGATGACCTTGGCGATACGGTCGCCGGGGGGTGACTTTTTCGGGGCGGATTGCGGCTTTTCGATCTTTTCCATAGGGGCTTCATATCAGGAGCCTTGACGGGATGCACCACCCCGCGCGATGGCTTTGGCATGGTTTTGGAACTTTCACCCGGAATGCGCGCCGCTTTTGCTGAAGCGGAAGCCGCAGCCATACGTGGCGAGGTGCCTGTGGGGGCGGCGATCACCGATCCGTCGGGGGCTGTGGTGGCGACTGCGGGCAACCGCACGCGCGAGCTTTTCGATCCCACGGCGCATGCCGAAATGCTGGTGATCCGGGA
>CAJBCQ010000144.1 GCA_903951595.1 uncultured Hyphomicrobiales bacterium
TCAGGCTTGCTGAAGCGGTTCCAATAGGCAATCCGCTCATAGGGAATATGCCACATGGGCACAACATAATGATTCCACAACAGCACCCGGTCCAGCGCGCGGCACGCTGCCACCAGTTCCCGGCGTGATTTGGCGAAGATCAGCCGGTCGATGAGCTTGTCGATAGCCGGGTTTTCTATACCCAGAATATTGCGGCTGCCCGGCCGCTTGGCCGCTTCCGATCCCCAATAATCGCGCTGCTCATTGCCAGGCGACAGCGACTGGGCGAAGGAACCCACCACAATGTCGAAATCAAAATTGCGTACGCGCTCTTGATATTGCGCGCTATCAACAGTCCGCACCGTGCTCACAATGCCAAGCTTGGCTAATTCCTGCGTGTAAGGCAGCACGATGCGTTCAAATAGCGGGCTGTCGAGGGTGAACTCGACATTGAAAGTCTCGCCCGACTTGGCAACCAGCACCGTCTTGCCATCCACGAGCTTTTGTTCAAATCCGGCCTGCTGCAAAAGCCGCGCGGCTTGGCGCAGATTATTGCGCTGCTCGGTTGGGCTTCCGCTTACCGGATTTTTGTATTCGGCGCTGAACACTTCCCCCGGCACCTGATCTTTCACGCTTTCAAGAATCTCTATCTCCAGAGGGTCTGCCAGCAGACCGGTAGATGCCAGTTCTGAATTGGAGAAATAGCTATCGCTGCGCTTGTACTGGCCAAAGAATAGATTTTCATTCGACCATTCAAAATTGAAAGCAAGATTAAAGGCCTGCCGCACCCGCGCATCCTGAAATTTCGCGCGCCTCAGATTGAAGGCAAAGCTCTGCATGCCCCTGCCATTTTTCGTCTTAATCTTCTCCAGCACCACATCACCTTGCTTGGCGGCGGGGAAATCATAACCCGTGGCCCATTGCTTGGCGCTGTTTTCCAGCCGGTAATCATATTGGCCCGCCTTGAAGGCCTCATGGGCGACGATCTGGTCTTTGAAGAACACATAGGTGATCTCGTCGAAATTATTCTGCCCCACATTTACAGGCAGCTTTTCGCCCCAATAATCCTTCACCCGTTCCAACCGCACAAATTCGCCAGGCTTCACCTCGGTCGCGCGGTAGGGGCCAGAGCCCAGCGGAATTTCAAGCGTGGTTGCGTTAATATCGCGCGCCTTGCCGTTCGCATCGGTTCCTGTCCACCAATGCTTGGGCAGGATCGGCAACTGGCCGGAGATTTGCGGCAGTTCTCGGTTGCCTTTTTCAGAGAAACGGAACGTCACCTCGTTCTCGCCGGTTGGCTTGGCAGAGGCGATGTTCGCGTAATAGGCATTATAGAAGGGATGCGCGCCTTTCAGCGCCGAAAGGCTCCAGATCACATCATCTACCGTGATCGGCTTGCCATCATGGAACCGCGCCTCAGGGCGCAGGCGGTAGGTGGCGGAGGAATAATCTTCCGGATAATGCACCGCGTCAGCAATCAAACCATATTCGGCCGATGCCTCATCCAGCGAAGATGACAGGAGTGTTTCATTATTCGCCGCCCCGCCAAAGGGATCGCCCTTGAACGTATAGGGGTTGAGATTGTCGAATGAACCAACGCCTGAAAGCCGCACGCGGCCAGCCTTGGGCGCATCCGGTTTCACATAGTCAAAATGCATGAAATCCGCGCCATATTTCAGCTCGCCGAACAGCGACAAACCGTGCCGCCAAGTGGGCTCTTGCGCGTAAGCCCGTGGGCCAAGCCCCGCGGGCAGGGCCGGAAGCAGGCCAAGGCTGGTAGCAAGCTTGGCGAATTGGCGGCGGTTCAAACGCATATATGGAACTCCTGTAAGCACTTTCCGTTGGCTATCATGGCCTGTAAGTCGGCAAAAGAAAACACCGGCAAGTAGGCCTGCCGGTGTCTGGAATTCCATATCGGAATAAGGCTTTTATTGGGCCGGCGGCAGCGGCTTGGGCGCATCCGAAAGGGTGCGTAGATAGGCCAAGAGATCGGCCCGCTTGGCGTCATCCTTCATGCCCGCATAACCCATCTTGGTGCCCGGCGCATAGCCCTTGGGGTTGGCAATAAACGCGTCAAGCTCCACAAAGCTCCAGGCCGTACCGGCCTTGGCCTTTAAGGCATCCGAATAGGCAAAGCCCGCATGGGTGCCGATGGGTGCCTCAACCACATTCCACAAGCCCGGCCCAACCTTGTTGGGACCATCCTTTTCCAAACTATGACAGGCCATGCAGGCCTTGGCGGAAGCCTGGCCCTTGGCGGGGTCAGCTGTGGCCAAACGCACGCCAATCGGCACGATTTCCTGAGCCGGGGCAGCAGCCTCGCCAGCTGCGGGCGCTTCGGCCACTTCGATGGCAAAACCGGGCTTTTCCGGCTTTTCGGCGTGATAAATAATGCCAGATAGGTTTTGCAGGCCGAAAACCAGAAGGGTGGTACCCAAAACGGCGCCGGCGATCTTGTTGAATTCAAAACTGTTCATGCTGTGGTTTCGCTTCCCGCAAAACGGTGACTTTGGGCGCGAAAACTAACGGTTCCGCTGGGGCTTCGCAACATGTATGACAGGCCCGCACCAATTTGCCACAGCCCTTGATCTGCAAGGGTAAAATCCGGGGGAATCCCAAGTGACCAAGCCCGAACGCCTGAAGATTGCCTACCAGGGGGAACCGGGGGCCAATTCCCACATCGCGTGTCTGGAAGCCTGCCCAGACCATGAGCCGGTCGCCTGCCGCGTGTTCGAGGATGCTTTTGCCGCGGTAAGCTCCGGCGAATGTGATTTGGCGATGATTCCCATCGATAATTCAGTCGCAGGTCGGGTGGCCGATATCCACCATCTGATGCCGCAGTCGAAACTCTATATTACGGGCGAGCATTTCCTGCGCGTCCACCACCAGCTTCTTGCCCTTCCGGGCAGGAAATTGGGCGATATTCGTTCTGTCCACAGCCATGTCCATGCGCTGGGCCAATGCCGTAACGTCATCCGCGAATTGGGCCTGAAAGCCGTGGTCGCGGCGGATACGGCCGGTGCGGCACGCGAGCTTTCCGAACAGCGCGATCCCACCCGCGCCGTCATCGCCAGCCATTTGGCCGCCGAGATTTATGGTCTCGAAAACCTCAAATCCAATATCGAGGACGAAGACCACAACACCACCCGCTTTGTGTTCTTATCCGCCACCCCGCGCGATGCTGAGCCGGAAGAGCAGCCTGTTGTCACAAGCTTTGTCTTCCGCGTACGCAACGTGCCCGCCGCCCTTTATAAGGCCCTTGGCGGCTTTGCCACCAATGGCGTGAACATGACAAAACTTGAGTCTTATCAAGTGGAAGGCCAGTTCTCGGCCACCCAGTTCTATGCCGATATTGAAGGCCATCCGTCCGAGCGCAATGTGCGGCTGGCTTTGGAAGAACTTGAGTTTTTCACCAGCTATCTGCGTATTCTGGGCGTTTACAAAGCAAGCCCCTTGCGCGCTGAAATTGCCCGCCGCAACGCGTTGCCGGAATGAACCTCCGGGTCTTTCTGGCAGCCCTTGCCGCCATTATCATCTGGGGCGCTTCCCCGGTTGCCACCAAATTTGCCGTCCTGGGCTTCCCACCCCTCACCATGGCGGCTGCGCGCACTTTGATGGGCGGGCTGTCGGCCATTCCGCTCATTCTCGCCTTCCGCATCGGCCTGCCGCCCAGCCATCATCAGCGCCTTTTGCTCATGGCATCTGGAATTGCGGGTTTCATTGTTTTTCCAGTTCTTTTCACCCTCGGCATGAGCCTCACTTCCGGCATTCACGGGGCCATGATTCTCGCCTTTTTGCCGGTCACAACGGGCGCCATCGCCCATCTATGGGACCGCCGCATGCCCGATCGGCTCTGGTGGGTGGGCTGCGCCATGGCGCTGGTGGGCGAAACGGTGCTCACTTTCTCACGCGAAATGGCCAGTGCGGGTGAAGGCCAGCTCACCGGCGATTTGCTCATCTGGGCCTCTTTGAGCTTTGCCTCGCTGGGCTATGTCGCAGGCGCACGGCTCACGCGCACGGCCTACCCGGCCCAAGGTGTAACCTATTGGGGGGTAGTGCTTTCCAGCCTCATTCTCATCCCCGCGGTGCCCTATTTGTTTTCCGCTCTCGACTGGCAGGCCATCACCCTCACGGCTTGGGCGAGCCTTCTCTATATGGGCACCGTGGTCACCATTCTGGGCTATATTTTATGGTATTACGCGCTGGCAAAAGGCGGCATTGAGCGGGTGGGATTATTCCAGTTTTTCCAGCCTGTTGTCGGCGTCTTATGCGCGGCGCTTTTGCTTGGGGAAACCTTAAGCCCGTGGCTTGTGGCTGCGGCTGGCCTCATTTTGGGGGGCGTTTATATCGCCACCCGTGCGCCGCGTCACATCCCAGCCAGTGCGGCGCGCACCAAATGATATGCGATAGCGTAAGGCTTTGGTGCAATTAGATTTTCCGGATGATTCCCAGCCAGCAAAGCCGCCGCCTGCTCTTTTGAAAACCAGCGTGCGTCAGCTATCTCCGTCGGATCAATCCGAATATCGGCATTGCGCGCCTTGCCGATGAGCCCGATCATCAGGCTTGCGGGAAACGGCCAA
>CAJBCQ010000145.1 GCA_903951595.1 uncultured Hyphomicrobiales bacterium
ATGTGTTCACGTCAAGGCATCCAGAAATAATTGGAAGGCCCGTGCCCGATGCGACATGGCGTGTTTTTCAGAAGGCTCCATCTGGCCGAAGGTGAGGCTTTCACCATCGGCAAGGAACATGGCGTCATAACCAAAACCACGAGTGCCGCGCGGCGGCCACACAAGCGTGCCATCGACACGGCCTTCAAACACATGGGTCGTGCCATCCGGGAAAGCCAAGCACAGCGCGCAGATAAAATGAGCGCGGCGATTGGATGTGCGAATTTTTTGCAGTTCGGATTCCACAAGCTGCATGGCCTGCGAAAAATCTTTCGATGGCCCCGCCCAGCGGGCTGAGTAGATGCCAGGTGCCCCATCAAGCCCATCCACGCACAGGCCTGAATCATCCGACAAAGCAGGTAGGCCTGAAGCCATGGCTGAGGCTTGCGCTTTCAGAATGGCGTTGGCGGCGAAGCTGTCGCCTGTCTCATCTGGTTCGGCAAGCCCCAAGCTTGCCGCCGAAACTGCATCAAATCCCAAAGGTCGCAGCAAATCGTTGATCTCGGTGAGCTTGCCGGGATTGTGGGTGGCCACGACAAGGCGGGTGCCTTTGGGCAGAAGGCTCATGCAATGGCCTTTTTCTGCAAGGCCACCAATTCGGTAACCGCGTTTTTGGCCAAACCCATCAGCGACATAAGCTGGGCTTCGGTGAAAGGCTCGCCTTCTGCCGTGCCCTGAATTTCAACAATGCCACCAGAACCGGTCATGACGAAATTGGCGTCGGTTTGGGCGGTTGAATCTTCAGCATAATCCAAGTCGCACACGGCATGGCCGTTATAAAGCCCACAGGAAATGGCCGCCACGTGATCGCGGATGGGGCTTTGTTTCAGCTTGCCGTGGTTGATGAGGAAACCCACCGCATCATGAAGGGCCACCCAAGCGCCCGTGATGGAGGCGGTGCGGGTGCCACCATCGGCTTGCAGCACATCGCAGTCGAGCGTGATCTGGCGTTCGCCAAGGGCGGGCAGGTCCACCACCGCGCGCAGCGAACGACCAATGAGACGCTGGATTTCCTGGGTGCGGCCGGAAATCTTGCCGGCGGATGCTTCGCGGCGCATGCGCTCGCCGGTCGAGCGCGGCAGCATGCCATATTCAGCCGTCACCCAGCCCTTGCCCTGACCTTTGAGCCAGGGCGGCAGGCGCTCCTCAATAGAGGCGGTGCAGAGCACATGGGTATCCCCGAATTTCACAAGGCAAGAGCCTTCGGCGTGCTTGGTGACGGAACGCTCAAGGCTTACGGGTCTGAGCTGGGCAAGGTCGCGGCCGGATGGGCGCATGAGATGTTTCCTGAGATGGCTGTGTCTGGCCTGCCTTCTAGACCGGGGCTTGAGCTGCCGCAATCGGTGTCCTAGGTTCAGGGCATGGATGAACGCATGACAGGCCTTGCGGGGCTCGACCAACGCTCGCGCGAAATCTTCCGCCGCCTTGTCGATACCTATCTGGCAACGGGTGAACCTGTCGGCTCGCGTACCATTTCGCGGGTGCTGCCAGGTTCGCTGTCTCCGACCTCTATACGCAATGTGATGGCGGATCTGGAGGCGGCGGGGCTGATTTTCTCGCCCCATACCAGTGCCGGACGCATGCCAACCGAGTTTGGCCTGCGGTTTTTCGTCGATGCCCTTCTGGAAGTGGGGCCCCTTCACGAAGATGAGCGGGTGCAGATCGACCAGCAGGTAGCCGGTTCCAACCGGGGTGGCACGCGCGAGGACATGCTAACCAAGGCCACGAGCCTGTTATCAGGCCTTTCCCATTGCGCAGGCGTTGTGGTGGCGCCGAAGGTGAATGCGCGGCTCAAACATATGGAATTTGTAGCCCTGGGGCCGGGCAAGGCGCTGACGGTGCTGGTGGGTGATGACGGATCGGTGGAAAACCGGGCGATCGACATCCCGGCGGATCTGCCACCTTCAGCCTTGCAGCAGGCGGCCAATTACATCAACGCCCATTGCCACGGCAAAACGCTTCCCGATGCCGCCCGTTTTGTGCGCGAGCAGATCGGGACGCTGCGGGCTGAGCTTGATGAGTTGACCGCGCGTGTGGTGCAGGCAGGCGTTGCCACATGGGCCGGCAGCGGCTCGCCGGAGGACAAAACCCTCATCGTGCGGGGCCGGGCCAATCTGTTGGATGACCAGACAGCCATGGCCGATCTGGAGCGCATCCGGCAGCTTTTTGATGATCTGGAGAGCAAAAACGAGCTGGTGCGCCTGTTGGGGGCGGCCGAAGGTGGGGAGGGTGTACGCATCTTCATCGGCTCGGAAAACAAGCTTTTCTCCATGTCCGGCTCGTCGGTAATCGTTTCGCCCTATCGCGACAGCGAGGAGCGGATTGTCGGCGTTTTGGGCGTTATCGGCCCCACTCGGCTCAATTATGCCCGCATTATTCCGATGGTGGATTACACAGCCAAGCTGGTCGGCCAGCTGCTCACTTGATTTTTGGCGCTTAAGGGCTGATATCCAGCTCAACCCATCCACTCTTATTCAGAAAAACCGAGAGCCATTCATGACGGCAGACGAGACCCATGACCCCTTCAACGACGCTTTCGAGGACTTGAACGCGCCAGCCGAAGGTGCCGCCGGCGAAGTTCAGGCGCTGGAAACGGCACTGGAAAGTGCACGCGCGGAAAATGCCGAATTGAAAGACAAGGTGCTGCGCGGGCTTGCCGATATGGAAAACCTGCGGCGGCGGGCCGAGCGCGAAAAGGCCGAAGCCACCCTTTATGCCGCCACCCATTTTGCCCGGGACCTGCTTCCCGTGGCCGACAATTTCACCCGCGCGCTGGAAGCCATCACGCCCGAACAGCGCGACGGTGCGGACCCTTCGATCCGCAGTCTTTTGTCGGGCATTGAAGTGACCGAGCGTGAACTTTTGCAGGTTTTTGAGCGTTACGGCATTCGCCGCCTGCAGCCGGAAGGCGAGAAATTCGACCCCAATCTGCATCAAGCCATGTTCGAGGTGCCCACAAACGAGCATCCGCCCGGATTTGTCGTGCAGGTGGTGCAAACCGGCTATGCCATTGGCGAACGTTGCCTCAGGCCCGCCCTTGTGGGGGTGGCAAAAGCCCCATAAAGGGTGTTTTTACCATATTCCACCTACAAGACATGACGAATTGGGGGTCTGACGCTTGATGCGAAAAACCCCCGCTCCTATATACCGCCAAGACGCCGTTGCAGCCTCTTTCGGCCCCTTTATAAAGGCCGGACCCGGAGCAGCGGCTTGAAATTGAACAACCAGCCGGAGATTTCCGCCCGGGCGTCATCGGGTACAGGATGCGTGCCTTTGGACGCTTTCGGGGAAATCAGCCGCAAGCAAGGATAACAGACATGGCAAAAGTAATCGGCATTGACCTCGGCACCACCAATTCCTGTGTGGCCGTCATGGAAGGCAAAACCCCGAAGGTCATCGAAAATGCGGAAGGTGCGCGCACCACGCCTTCGATCGTGGCCTTCAACGCCGATGGTGAGCAGCTGGTGGGCCAGCCCGCCAAGCGCCAAGGTGTCACGAACCCTGAAAATACCTTCTTTGCCATCAAGCGCCTGATCGGTCGGCGCTATGATGATCCGACGGTGGAAAAGGACAAAAAGCTCGTTCCCTATAAGATTGCCAAGGGCACCAACGGGGATGCTTGGGTGGAAGGTCGCGGCAAACCTTATTCGCCGTCGCAGATTTCTGCCTATACGCTGATGAAGATGAAGGAAACCGCCGAGCGTTATCTTGGCGAAACCGTGACCCAGGCCGTGATCACCGTGCCTGCCTATTTCAACGACAGCCAACGCCAGGCCACGAAGGATGCAGGCAAGATTGCCGGTCTGGAAGTGCTGCGCATCATCAACGAACCCACGGCGGCAGCCTTGGCCTATGGTTTGGACAAGCGTGAAGCGGGTGTGATTGCGGTTTATGATTTGGGCGGCGGCACATTCGACGTGTCGATCCTCGAAATTGGCGATGGCGTGTTTGAAGTCAAATCCACCAATGGTGACACATTCCTCGGTGGTGAAGATTTCGATATGCGGATTGTCGATTATCTGGCCGATGAATTCAAAAAAGAGCAGGGCATTGATCTGCGCTCCGACAAGCTGGCCTTGCAGCGCCTGAAGGAAGCGGCTGAAAAGGCCAAGATCGAATTGTCTTCGGCCACGCAAACGGAAGTGAACCTGCCCTTCATCACGGCAGATGCTTCCGGGCCGAAGCATCTGACCATGAAGATGACGCGCGCTAAGCTGGAAGCCTTGGTGGATGATCTCATCCAGCGCACGGTGGAACCCTGCCGCGCAGCCCTCAAAGATGCAGGCATTACCGCAGGCCAAATCCAAGAAGTGGTGCTGGTTGGCGGCATGACGCGCATGCCCAAGGTTATCGAAACGGTGAAAAGCTTCTTCGGCAAGGAACCGCATAAGGGTGTGAACCCGGATGAAGTGGTGGCCATTGGTGCGGCCATTCAGGCGGGTGTCTTGCAGGGCGAAGTCAAGGACGTTCTGCTGTTGGACGTGACGCCGCTTTCGCTGGGCATTGAAACACTGGGTGGCGTGTTCACGCGGCTGATTGAACGCAACACCACGATCCCCACCAAGAAGAGCCAAGTGTTCTCAACGGCTGATGACAACCAAACGGCGGTCACCATCCGCGTGTTCCAGGGCGAGCGTGAAATTGCCCAGCACAACAAGATGCTCGGCCAGTTTGACCTTGTCGGCATTCCGCCAGCACCGCGCGGCATGCCGCAGGTGGAAGTGACCTTCGACATCGACGCCAATGGCATCGTGAATGTGTCGGCCAAGGACAAGGCGACCAACAAGGAGCAGCAGATCCGCATTCAGGCTTCCGGTGGTTTGTCGGATGCCGAGATCGAAAAGATGGTCAAGGACGCTGAGGCGCACGCCGCCGAGGACAAGCAACGCAAGGAATTGGTGGAAGCCAAGAACCATGCTGAAGCCCTCATCCATTCGACGCAGAAATCGGTCGTCGAATTGGGCGAGAAAGCGGACGCATCCATCAAGGAAGGTATTGAAGCGGCCATTGCGGAACTGAAAACCGCCCTTGAAGGTGAAAATACCGAGGAGATCGAACAGAAAACCCAGGCGCTGACGCAGGCGGCCATGAAGCTGGGTGAGGCGATCTATAAGGCCCAGCAGGCCGAAGCCGAGGCTAACGCGCAAAGCGATGCTTCCGGCCAGGCACAGGATGACGACATTGTGGACGCTGATTTCGAAGAAGTCCGCGACGACGACAAGAAAGCTTCCTGACCCCTTCCAAGCCTCCAAAGCGGACCCCGGCAAACCGGGGTCCGTTTCCGCATTCGGGCAATTTTGCGCCGGACAAGCCCACGGTGACGGGTCCGGCAATTGATGATAAGCAGGGCCATGGCCAAGCGCGATTACTATGAAATTTTGGGTGTGGGCAAGTCTGCGGACGAAAAGGAGCTGAAAAGCGCCTACCGCAAGCTTGCCAAGCAGCACCACCCGGACGCCAATCCGGGGGATGCCTCCGCAGATGCCAAATTCAAGGAACTGAACGAGGCCTATGACGTTCTGAAGGATCCGCAGAAAAAAGCGGCCTATGACCGTTTCGGCCATCAGGCTTTCGAGAACGGCATGGGTGGTGGTGGCGCTGGTGGGGGTGGACAGGGTTTCGGCCCGGAATTTACCTCATCCATGTCGGATATTTTCGAAGATTTGTTCGGCGAATTCATGGGCGGTGCGGGTGGCCGGGGCGGCCAGCGTGGCGGAGCGCGGGGGCGCAATCCATCGGGTGCCGCGCGCGGATCTGACCTTCGCTACAATATGGAAATTTCGCTCACCGAAGCTTGGTCCGGCAAGACCGCGCAAATCCGGGTTCCCGGATCAGTCGCCTGCGAGCCGTGCAAGGGCCAGGGTGCAAAGCCCGGCACATCGGCCAAAACCTGCCCGACCTGCAATGGCTCGGGTGCGGTGCGCCAGTCTTCCGGTTTCTTCACGGTGGAACGCACCTGCGCTTCCTGTCAGGGCCGCGGCCAAGTGATCTCCGACCCCTGCCCCAATTGTTCTGGTACAGGCCGGACCACGCGCGAGCGCATGTTGTCGGTGAGCATTCCGGCCGGTGTCGAAGATGGAACCCGCATCCGGCTTGCCAGTGAAGGCGAGGCTGGGTTCCGGGGTGGGCCTTCGGGTGATCTTTATATTTTCCTGTCCATCCGCCCGCACGAGTTTTTCCAGCGCGATGGATCAGACCTGTTCTGCCGCGTTCCGGTTTCGATGACAACGGCAGCCTTGGGTGGTGAGATTGAGGTGCCAACCATTGACGGCAAAAAAGCGCGCGTGGCGCTGCCCGATGGCACGCAGACGGGCAAGCAGTTCCGCCTGAAAGGTAAAGGCATGCCCGTATTACGCACCGCCCAGCATGGCGACATGTATATTCAGGTGAGTGTGGAAACGCCCGTCAATCTGACACGGCGGCAGAAGGAATTGCTCAAGGAATTTGACCAGGAGGCGAAAGATAATTCGCCCCAGTCCGAAGGTTTTTTTGCAAAGGCACGCGCCTTCTGGGAAGGCTTCGGGTCTTAAAGCGGAAAGGGAGCGGCAATGCCAAAGGCCTATTGGATCGCGCATGTGAGTGTGATGGACCCGGATCAATATAAATTTTATGCCGAGGCAGCTCCCATCGCTTTTGCCAAATATGGGGCGGTGATTTTGGCGCGCGGTGGCGATTATGAGCAGATGGAAGGTGAGGGCCGGCCGCGCAATGTGGTGATCGAATTCCCATCCCTTCAGGCGGCCAAGGATTGCTATCGTTCGGCTGAATATCAAGCCGCCAAAGCCAAGCGCAAAGGGGCGGGTGAAGCCGACATCGTGCTCGTGGAAGGCGTTGCATCATGAGGCTGGCGGTGGCAGGGGCTACCGGGCGCATGGGGCGCACACTTGCGCGCATCATTCATGAAACGCCGGGTGTGACATTGGGTGGCGGGCTGGAGCGTTCAGGATCCGAATTTGTGGGCCGCGATTTTGGTGAGCTGGCGGGGCTTGGAATACTTAATGTTCCGCTGACCGATCAGGCGCCAGAATTGTTCACCCGCATTGACGGCATCATTGATTTTACCGTCCCTGCGGCAAGCGTTGAACTGGCTGGGCTTTCAGCACAGGCGCGCATTGTGCATGTGATCGGAACGACCGGATTATCCGAAACCCAGGAAGCGGCCATTGATGCAGCAGCTCGCCATGCAACCATCGTCAAATCCGGCAATATGAGCCTGGGCGTCAATCTGCTGGCGGCATTGGTGAAGCGAGCGGCAGCGTCATTGGGCGAGGATTTTGATATTGAAATCGCCGAAATGCACCATCGGGCCAAGGTAGATGCGCCCTCGGGAACCGCTTTGCTTTTGGGTGAGGCGGCCGCCGCAGGCCGCGCCATCAGCTTGAAAGAGCGTTCGGTTCGCGTGCGCGATGGCCATACAGGTGCGCGCGAGGCTGGTGACATCGGCTTTGCCACTTTGCGCGGCGGTAGTGTGGTGGGTGATCATATGGTGATGTTTGCCGGAGATGGTGAGCGCATTGAACTGAGCCATCGGGCCGAATCACGCGATATTTTTGCCCGTGGGGCCGTGAAAGCTGCCATATGGGCCAAGGGCAAGAAGCCCGGCCGTTACAGCATGGCTGACGTGCTCGATCTGACATAAAGGGGAACCGAATGGACCGTCTTCTCGTGCTCGTGCGCCATGGCCAGAGCGAATGGAATTTGAAGAACCTGTTCACCGGTTGGAAAGACCCCGCCCTCACCGACAAGGGCATCGAAGAAGCCAAGGCCGCAGGCCAGAGGCTGAAGGCCAAGGGCTTGGGCTTTGATATCGCTTATACAAGCGTTCTGTCGCGCGCGAATCAAACACTCGATCTGATCTTGGGCGAGATCGGCCAGACAGGGCTTCAGACCATCAAGGATCAGGCGCTGAATGAGCGCGATTATGGCGACCTCACTGGCCTCAACAAGGATGATGCGCGTGCCAAATGGGGTGAGGAGCAGGTGCTGGTTTGGCGGCGTTCCTATGATGTGCCGCCACCGGGGGGTGAGAGCCTCAAAGATACGTTGGCGCGCGCTTTGCCTTATTACATGAAGCACATTCAGCCGCGCGTATTGCGGGGCGAGCGCGTGATTGTGGCCGCCCATGGCAATTCGCTGCGCGCGCTCATCATGGCGATTTCCGGCATGAGCCCGGAAGAGATTTTGAAGTTTGAATTGGAAACAGGTGTGCCGGTTGTCTATCGGCTCCACGCGGATTCTACCGTCGCTTCGCGTGACATTCTGCATGGCTGAATTGCGCCAACTTGCAGGCGTGGAGCTTGCGGCGGAGCTTGAAAGGCTCGCCAGCCTTCTGGTTGCTTGCGTCGATGCGGGTGCAAGCATCGGTTTCCTGCGACCCTTGGATCTGCAAAGCGCGCAAGGCTTCTGGCGCGGTGTTTTGCAATCCGAGCAGCGCGGCGAGCGGCTGGTATTTGGCGCTTATCACGACGCCAAGCTTTGCGGCAGTGTGCAGCTTGTTCTGGCACAAATGCCGAATCAGCCGCATCGGGCGGATATTTCGAAATTGATCGTGGAGCCTGACATGCGTCGCCAAGGCTTGGCGCGCGGAATGATGGAACTGGCAGAGGCCAGCGCGTTGAAGCTCGGTCGTCGCCTGCTCACGCTCGACACGGCAACCGAGGATGCCGCCGCACTTTATCGCAGCTTGGGTTATCAGTTTTCCGGCCGTATTCCCGATTATGCGTTGAACCCGGATGGGGTGCCGGAAGCGACGGAGATTTATTACAAGCTGCTGTGAACGGCACCCGCTTCCCAACCCAGCATGGCGCGTTTGCGCGTGAGGCCCCAGTGATAGCCATGAAGGGCCCCTGATTTGGCGAGCACGCGATGGCAGGGCACCACAAAGGCGAGCGGATTGCGCCCCACAGCAGAACCCACCGCGCGGGAAGCTTTCGGCATTCCCAATTGGTCGGCCACTTGCGAATAGGTGGAGGCGGACCCCAGGGGGATGGATAGCAGCGTTTCCCAGACGCGGATTTCAAAATCCGTGCCGATGAAGATGATTTTGAGCGGCTGGTCCTTCGACCATTCCTGCCGGGAAAATACGCGCCGCGCGAGGGCGGCGGTGGCGGCTTGATCTTCCACATAATCCGCCTGCGGCCAACGCCGTGTCATGTCGGCCAAGGCTTGGCTCTCACCGCCGTCATCGGCAAAGGCAAGGCCTGCAAGGCGGCCTTGCGTTCGCATGATGAGGGCCGTACCGAAGGGCGAGGGGTGGTAACCGTAGGTGATGGTAAGACCCGCGCCGCGTGCCTTGTAGACACCCGGCGTCATGCCCTCATGCGTGACGAACAGATCATGCAGGCGGGAAGGGCCGGAAAGGCCCAGTTCATGGGAAGCATCCAGAAGATTGGCGTCGCCGCGCAAAAGGCTTCGCGCGTGGTCGAGCGTTACGGCCTGCAAGAATTGCTTGGGGCTTAAGCCCGCCCAGCGCGTGAACAGCTTTTGCAGATAAAAAGGCGACAGGCCTGACTGGGCGGCGATTACCTCAAGGCTCGGCTGCTCACGCCAATTCTGCGAGATGAAGGCCAGCGTCTGTTTCACATGGGCATAGTCGGCTTGCGGTTCCATGGGATGATCTAAGCGCAAGCTACACAGGCCCGCCACCCGTTTCTTGCTCAAGACCTGCGAAGGGCAAGTTCCGCCTTGATGGCATCTGCCAGACTCAGGCGTTCGGCAGCGCCCAAAAAGCTTGCCAATTCATGCCGCCGCCCCCGCGTGATGAGATAGAGGGGGCCGGTTAAGTCGCGCTCCTCATCATGCGCGATCTCCACCCGCGTCCAGCTTTTCACGAAATTATGAGCCTCGGTTTCAACGCCCTTCACAAAGCGGCGCAAGATCAGTTCGCTGCCGCAAGATTGGAGGGTTTCATGGCGGTCCGCATCATCAAAATTGCGGTGAAGGGCATACCAAACAAGGGCCACATCCAGCCCAAACACGCCTGCCACAGGCCATGCACCCATAAACACAAAGGCAACGCCGCAAAGAAAGCTGACGCCTGCGATCACCAGCATGATCGCGATAAAGCCCGCGCGCGTGAGGGAGCGGTGGGGGTTGAGGATGACGGCAAAGCCGGATTTTTCGTCTAAGGCTCGCATAGCGGTAAGCTTGACGCAGCGCGGGCTTTGCGGCAAGGGCAGGCATGGCCCGCAGCAAGCTCAAAGCCCCTGAAATTGCCGAGATGTTTTCGCGTTTCCGCTTGGCGGAACCCGAACCCAAGGGCGAACTCAATTCGGTGAATGATTTCACCTTTTTGGTGGCCGTGGTGCTTTCAGCACAAGCGACGGATGTGGGGGTGAATAAGGCGACCAAAGCCCTGTTCGCGGTTGCTGATACGCCTACCAAAATGGCAGCCTTGGGGGTTGCAGGGTTGGAGCGGCATATCAAGACGATTGGGCTTTACCGAGCCAAGGCCAAGAATGTGATCGCGCTATGCCACCAGCTTATCGATAAGCATGACGGCGAAGTTCCCCGCTCGCGCGAGGCGCTGGAAGCGTTGCCGGGCGTCGGGCGCAAGACGGCCAATGTGGTTTTGAATCAGGCTTTTGGAGAGCCCACCATCGCGGTGGACACGCATCTGTTCCGGCTGGGCAATCGCACGGGGCTTGCCCCCGGCAAGACGCCGCTTGCGGTGGAAACCACGCTCACCCGTGTCATTCCCGATGAATTCAAGGCCCACGCCCATCACTGGCTCATCCTGCATGGTCGCTATATATGTCAGGCGCGAAAGCCGCGCTGTCCCACCTGCATCATCGCAGATATCTGCAAATTCAAATCCAAAACAAAGGAGCCGCAATGATGGCCCACGCTCATGATGTTCTCGGTATCGGTAATGCGATTGTGGATGTGCTGGCGCGGGTGGATGAGGGTTTCATCACCCGCCATGGTGTGCCCAAGGGCAGCATGCGGTTGATTGAGGAGCCGGAAGCCTTAGCCCTTTATGCCGATATGGGACCTGCCATTGAGGTTTCCGGCGGGTCGGCGGCCAATACGATTGCCGGGCATGCCGCACTTGGTGGCAAGGCAGCTTTTATCGGGCGGGTGAAGAATGACCAGCTTGGTGAATTATTCGCCCACGACATCCGCGCAGGCGGTGTCACCTATGCCACGCCAGCGGCAGAAAATGGCCCCGCCACCGCGCGCTGCTATGTGCTCGTCACACCCGATGGTGAGCGCACGATGAACACCTATCTGGGTGCTTCGGTGGAATTCAGCGCCGCCGACATCGATTCGGACCTCATTAAAGCCAGCGCCATCACTTATCTGGAAGGTTATTTGTGGGATCGCCCGCAGGCCAAGCAAGCCTTTGTCACTGCCGCGCAGATTGCCCGCAAGGCGGGTGGCCAAGTGGCGCTGACCTTATCGGACCGCTTCTGCGTAGACCGGCATCGCGATAGTTTCCTTCAGCTCATCCGCGATGAAGTGGATATTCTGTTCGCCAATGAGAGTGAGATCACCGCTCTTTATCAGACGCATGATTTTTCCGAAGCCATGCGGCAGGCAAAGGCCGATTGCAGGCTTGCCGCTCTCACGCGCTCTGAACAAGGTAGTGTTATTGTTAGCGGCGACGAGGTCCATAGCGTGCCCGCGCACCCCGTCGATGCGGTTGTCGATACAACCGGCTCGGGTGATCTTTATGCGGCGGGATTCCTGTTTGGGCTCACGCACAAGCGCAGCCTTGTGGATTGCGCGCGGTTGGGATCCTTGGCGGCGGCGGAAGTGATCGGGCACTTGGGCGCGCGCCCGCAGGCGGATCTCAAAATTCTCGCGCGGCAAGCAGGCTTGTTATAATTTCCGCAAGGCCACTTCATGGATGACGTGATCGGCACTTTTACGCAGGATAAGGTCGGCGCGCTGGCGCGTGGGCAACACATTCTCGCGCAAATTCACCAGATTGATCGTCTCCCAAATGCGGTTGGCCGTCTCGCGGCTATCTTCATCTGAAAGGGTGGCATAGCGGTGGAAGTAAGATTTCGGATTCGCAAAAGCGGTTGAGCGCAATTGCAGGAAGCGATCAATATACCAACGCCGCAGCACTTCTTCGTCTGCATCCATATAAACGGAAAAATCGAAGAAATCTGACACATAGGGAATAGCTGCACCATCCCGCGGGGGCCGGCCTGCTTGCAGCACGTTCAATCCTTCAACGAGCAGAATATCCGGCATGTCGATGGAAAGCCTGACGTCGGGCAGCACGTCATAGGTCAGATGCGAATAGATGGGAGCCGTCACATGGCGCACGCCGGCTTTGATGTCGGTGAGGAAACGCAGCATGGCGGGAAGGTCGTAGGATTCAGGAAAGCCTTTGCGGTCCAGAATGCCTTCGCGCTCCAGCGTGGCATTGGGAAGCAAAAAGCCGTCGGTGGTGACGAGATCGACCTTGGGATGGTTCGGCCAGCGGGCAAGCAAAGCCTGCAAAATACGCGCCGTGGTGCTTTTGCCCACCGCCACGGAACCTGCCATGCCGATAATATAAGGAACCTTGGTGCCGTTCTTGCCCAAGAATTTCTGCGTGGCGCGGAATAATTGCTGAGTGGCATCGACATAAAGATTGAGCAGGCGCGACAGCGGCAGGTAAATGGCCACCACTTCATCCATATCGACGCGGTCGTTGAGGCTTTTCAGCGCGTCGAGTTCTTGTGCCGTCAGCGTTAGCGGCGTATCGGCGCGAAGCTTGGCCCATTCTTCACGGGCAAAATACTCATAAGGAGAAAAATCCGTCGGGCGCATCAAGATTTTCCGCGCGCTGCTTTTTCGGCGATGCCAGAGCGTTGCTGGCGGGCGGCAAGCTCATCCAGCACATCGGCCAAATCAACACCACTTGCTTCCAGCAGCACCAGCAAATGATAGATCACATCGGCGGCTTCCGCCTTTAGATGCGCTTTGTCGCCCGTTACGGAAGCCAGAGCTGCCTCCACCGCCTCCTCGCCAAATTTTTTCGCGCATGTCTGCACCCCCTGCGACAAGAGCTTGGCGGTCCAGGAGCTTTCGGGGGCAGCCGTTTTGCGGGCTTTGATGGTAGCAACCAGCTCGGCGAGGATTTCTGTTTTCATAAGCGCACCGGAATGTTGGCTGCAGCCATATAGGCCTTGGCTTCTGCGATGGTGTGGGTTCCAAAATGGAAGATCGAAGCGGCAAGGACGGCACTCGCATGGCCTTCTTTGACGCCCGCCACCAGATGATCCAGCGTGCCAACCCCACCCGAAGCAATCACCGGCACCGTCACGGCATCGGCAATGGCGCGCATGAGCTTGACATCAAAGCCTGCCCCCGTGCCATCGCGGTCCATCGAAGTGACGAGCAATTCGCCAGCACCGCGTTTGACCATTTCTTGCGCGAAAGCGATGGCGTCAAGCCCGGTTTGCTTGCGCCCGCCATGGGTGAAAATTTCCCAAGCCTTGTCATCCACGCGCTTGGCGTCAATGGCGACCACAATGCATTGCGCGCCGAATTTGCGCGAGGCTTCGGTAACAAAATCAGGATTGGTGACGGCGGCTGTGTTGATGGAAACCTTATCGGCACCGGCTAACAACAAGCGGCGGATGTCATCGAGCGTTCGCACCCCGCCACCCACGGTGAGAGGCATGAAACATTGTTCGGCGGTGGCGCGCACGGCGTCAAGCAGGATGCCGCGATTTTCATGGCTGGCGGTAATGTCCAGAAAGCACAGCTCATCAGCACCTGCCGCGTCATAGGCGGCAGCGATCTGGACGGGATCGCCCGCATCGCGCAAATTCACGAAATTCACGCCTTTGACAACGCGTCCGTCTTTGACATCGAGGCAGGGAATGAGGCGGGCTTTGAGCATGGGTTTCAGTTTTGCGTTAGGCGGGCGAGGGCCGCAAGGGCTGCTTTGGGATCAAGCCGGCCATCATAAAGCGCCCGGCCCGTAATAGCGCCCTCCAGAATACGAGCATCCGGTTGGGTTAGGCGCTCAATATCAGCCATGCTAGCCAGACCCCCGGAGGCGATGACGGGAATGGAGGTAGCGCGGGCCAGTGCCAAGGTGCCTTCCATATTGAGGCCTTTGAGCACGCCATCACGGTCGATGTCGGTATAGATGATGGCGGCAACGCCTGCGTCTTCGAATTGGTGCGCCAGATCCATGACACCCAATTGGGATGATTGCGCCCAGCCTTCCACCGCCACCTTGCCGGCGCGCGCGTCAATGCCAACGGCAATCTTTCCCGGAAACTGGCGGCAGGCTTGGCGCACCAAAGCCGGATCGCGCACTGCAATGGTGCCGAGGATGAGGCGCGTGATGCCTTTTTCGAGCCAGGCCTCGATGGTGGCCAAATCGCGGATGCCACCGCCCAATTGCACGGGAATTTTCACGGCCTTCAGGATCGCTTCCACCGCAGCCGCATTGACGGGCTTGCCCGCAAAGGCTCCGTTCAAATCAACCAGATGCAACCACTCAAAGCCTTGGGCCTGAAATTCAGCCGCTTGGGCTGCCGGGTCCAGATTGAACACGGTCGCTTCATTCATATCGCCAAGTTTCAGGCGCACGCAGGCGCCGTCTTTCAGATCGATGGCGGGAAACAGAATCATGGGCGCCATTCCAGAAAATTGCCAAGGAAAGCCAAGCCGAGTGTCTGGCTCTTTTCGGGGTGAAATTGAGTGCCAGCCATGTTGTCGCGTCCGATAGCAGCGGTGATCGGGCCACCATGATCGGTGGTGGCAAGACAATCCATATCGCGCGCGCAATACATGGCGTAGGAGTGGACGAAATAGGCGTGCAAGCCCTTGGGACCTAAGGGAATATCCTTGAACAAGGCATGGGGCGTTTGCGTCTCTAGCGTGTTCCAGCCCATATGGGGAATTTTGAGGTTGGGGTCGCAAGGCGTGATGGCGCGGACCTCGCCCTTGATCCAGCCCAGCCCTTGCGTCACCTCATGCTCGCGCCCCAGATCCGCCATGAGCTGCATGCCAACGCAAATGCCGAGGAAAGGTTTGGCCTTGGTGATGACTTCGGCTTCCAGCGTTTCCCGCAAGCCCGCCACCGCTTCCAGCCCCGCGCGGCAATCGCGGAAAGCACCCACCCCGGGAAGCACGATGCGCTCGGCTTGGCGCAGATCATCTGGGTTTGCCGTCACACGGATTTCCATGGCAAGTCCACGCTCACGAGCTGCACGCTCAAATGCCTTTTGCGCCGAGCGCAAATTGCCGGAACCATAATCTAGGATGACGGTGAGGCTCATGCTGTCTGTCCCGGCCAAGGCAGCAGGGAGGGGATGGCGGCGACCTGTTTGGGGGCGGGCGTGATGCTGGGCGCGCTGACGGGTGGTCTTGCCGCAAACCAGCGGGTTTCGGCATCCAGCAAATTGGCCCCCGCCACAATGCCTGCTTCCACAAAGCCCAAGCGTGACAAATGATGGCGCTGCCAGTTGCGCCCTTCAAGGCCCACAAGCCAGCTTGCCGCAAGGGTGATGGCGAAATTCACATGCCCGGCCAGCAGGCCTTCGGTTTCGGCAAGCCCTAGAAACACATAAACAGCGACAAGGATAAGAAGCGGCACCCACAGGCCCTTGATGGGTAGCCAGAATATGGGGAACAGAAAGGCCGTCCAGCTGAAGCCTTCCGGCACCAGCCGCGTTCCCTGGCCTTCCGCATCGCCCGGACCGACATGGACCGTATAAAAGCGCATCGCGTTCAGCCTTTCAGGGAACCCTTGGTCGAAGGAATGCGGCCCTGTTGGCGTGGGTCCATCTCCACCGCCTGACGCAGGGCGCGGGCACAGGCCTTAAAGCAGCTTTCGGCGATGTGGTGGCTGTTGAAGCCATCGATATTTTCCACATTGAGCGTGATGCCAGAATTCTGGGCAAAGGCTTGGAAGAATTCGCGGAAAAGCTCGGTGTCGAAATCACCCAGCTTCTGGGTGGGGAAAGCCACCTTCCAGACCAGATAGGGCCGGCCTGAAATATCCAGCGAGACGCGCGATAAGGCCTCATCCATCGCCACATAGGCGGTGCCATAGCGGGTGATTCCTTTGCGATCACCCAAGGCTTGGCTGATGGCTTGACCCAGCGCGATGCCGGTATCTTCGGCCGTGTGATGGGCGTCGATGTGCAAGTCACCTTGCGCCGTGATGTCGAGGTCGATGAGGCTGTGGCGAGCCAGCTGCTCCAGCATATGGTCGAGAAAACCGATGCCGGTTTTGATGTCATGGCGGCCGGTGCCATCGAGCGACACCGTGACGGCCACGGCGGTTTCGTTGGTTTTGCGGCTGATGCTGGCCTGGCGCATGGGCTTTCTCGCGAGTTTTTCCTTGGAAGGCCCGCTGTTTAGCAGCACTCGCGCGCCTTTACCAGCCAAGGGAATGGTTAATGGGCCGGGGCTTTGCAAATGGGCTTGCGGACCATTACATGGAAAGCGAAGCAAAGAGGCAAAAACAGCCATGAGGCCAAAATGAGCCATTCCACCGAAAGCTGGCACGGCACCACCATCCTCACCGTGCGAAAAGGCAACCGAGTTGTGGTGGCCGGGGACGGGCAGGTCAGTGTCGGCCATACGATCATGAAGTCCAATGCCCGCAAGGTGCGCCCCTTGTCCGGGGGGGCCGTGCTGGCCGGATTTGCTGGGGCGACGGCGGATGCCATGACGCTTTTTGAGCGGCTGGAAGGCAAGCTCGAGCAATATCCCGGTCAGCTCATGCGGGCTTGCGTGGAGCTGGCCAAGGACTGGCGGATGGACCGTTATTTGCGGCGACTTGAAGCCATGATGATCGTGGCCGATCGGCAAGTGAGCCTTGTGTTGACGGGCACGGGGGATGTGTTGGAGCCCGAACATGGTGTCATTGCCATTGGTTCGGGTGGCAATTATGCGCTGGCAGCCGCCTTGGCCCTTTATGAAACGGAGCTGGGGGCGGAAGAAATTGCCCGTCGTTCCATGGCCATTGCCGCTGATATCTGTGTTTACACCAATCGATCCGTCACTCTGGAACAGCTGGAAATTTAAGTTATGGCTGAATTTTCTCCACGCGAAATCGTCTCTGAGCTGGATCGGCATATTGTCGGCCAGAAGGACGCCAAAAGGGCGGTCGCCATTGCCCTTCGCAATCGCTGGCGGCGGCAGCAATTGTCGGGAACATTACGGGAAGAAGTTTCCCCGAAGAATATCCTGATGATCGGGCCAACCGGGGTTGGCAAGACCGAGATTGCGCGGCGCTTGGCCAGGCTTGCCAATGCCCCTTTCATCAAGGTGGAAGCCACCAAATTCACCGAGGTTGGCTATGTAGGCCGCGATGTGGAGCAGATCATCCGGGATCTTGTCGAAAGTGCGATTGTGATGGCCCGCACCCAGCGGCGCCGCGAGGTTGGCGCGCAAGCCGAGCTGAATGTGGAGCTGCGTCTGCTGGATGCGCTGGTGGGGCCTGCGGCCTCGGTCAACACACGCGAAACTTTCCGCAAACGCTTGCGCGATGGCGAGCTTGAGGACAAGGAAATCGAGATCCAGATTACCGAAAGCGGTGCTTCCAGCCAGATGTTTGAAATTCCTGGCATGCCCAATGCTGGCATGATCAATCTTTCAGAGATGCTGGGCAAAGCGATGGGCAAGAATGCCAAGCCCAAGCGGCTTTCGGTGATGGCCGCGCGCGAGGCATTGTTGCAAGAGGAAAGCGACAAGCTCATTGACCCAGACAAGATCACGCGCGAGGCGATTGATGCGTGCGAAAATAATGGCATCGTGTTTCTGGATGAAGTGGACAAGATTTGTGCGCGATCAGACCGTTCAGGTGCCGATGTGAGCCGCGAAGGCGTGCAGCGCGATTTGTTGCCACTCATTGAGGGCACGACCGTGTCCACCAAATATGGCCCCGTGCGTACCGATCATATTCTGTTCATCGCATCGGGTGCTTTCCACATCGCCAAGCCTTCGGATTTGTTGCCCGAATTGCAGGGCCGGCTTCCTATCCGGGTGGAATTAAAGGCACTGACCAGCGATGATTTCCGCCGCATTTTGACCGAACCGGAAGCAAGCCTCACGCGCCAATATTCAGCCCTAATGGCAACCGAAGGTGTGAGCCTTTCCTTCAGCGAGGATGGGGTTGCTGCCATTGCCTCGGTTGCGGCTGAAATCAATGCCAGCGTTGAGAATATCGGCGCACGGCGATTGCAAACGGTGATGGAGCGGGTGCTGGATGAGGTGAGCTTCACAGCGGCTGACCGCTCTGGCGAGGCGATCCTGGTGGATGCAGGTTTTGTCGAGCGCAATGTCGGTGATCTGGCGCGCAACCGCGATTTGAGCCGCTTTATCCTCTAGGTTTTTTCACACGTCGCGCCTTGGCGCGGGTTTGGGCTTCAGCAAGGATGTCGGCAATGCGCGCCAATTCGGCAGGCTTTAATTCGCGCACATTTTCAGCAAGCTGATTGGCCAAGGCCGTGGCCTGTGGAGACAGCCCTGCGGTGTCAATGGCAATGCGCGGATGGGAAATATTGGCGAGCTTCACCAATTCTTCTGCATCATCCCAGATGATATTAAAAAAGGCGATGATGCGCTGGATGAGATACCAGCTGGGCCTGCCTTTGCGGCCATGTTCAAGGGCTGACAGATAGGCGGCCGAGACGCCCACCGCTTGTGACATTTGTTTCAGTGTGATGTCGCGCTCGCTTCTTAAATTTCGCAGGCGTTCGCCAAAAGGTGTCATTGCGGCCCCCTGTCATGGCGGCGCAGACGCACATAATAAGCACCACCGCCACCATGGCGCGGATGGGCA
>CAJBCQ010000146.1 GCA_903951595.1 uncultured Hyphomicrobiales bacterium
ATCAACTGTTACGGCGGGCTTTTCGCGCAATGCTGCATATTGCGCCTGCCGCTTGGCATAAAAGCGCACCTTGTCGGCATAGGCGTTTTTGACAGCCGTGGAGGGGCGTACGTGAAGCTCGCCGGTTTGGCCGTCCACGATGATGGCGTCACCGGTATCCACAAGATCAACGACGCCCGGAACCGAGCCCAAGGCGGGAATGCCCAGTGCGCGGGCCACAATGGCAACGTGGCTGCCGGTGCCGGCTTCTTCGATGATGACGCCGCGCAAAAGGGCGCGGTCATAGTCCAGCAGCTCCGCAGGCCCCATATTGCGAGCCACCAGAATGGTATCACGCGGCAAGGCACCCTTGGCGGCGGTGGCGGTTTGCCCGGTGAGAAGGCGAAGCAAGCGGTTCGACAAATCGTCAAGATCGTGCATGCGCTCGCGCAGATATGGGTCTTCCATACGCATCATGCGCGCGCGGTTATCTGACTGCACGCGCTCAACCGCAGCTTCAGCGGTGAGGCCCGTATCGACCACCTCGCGGATGCGCTGAACCCAGCCCTTATCATGGGCGAACATGCGGAAGCTTTCGAGCACTTCGGCATATTCGATGCCGCGTGTGGCTTCGCTGCCTTCCACCAGCGCATCGACATGGGCGCGAAGACCTTCGATGGCCACCTGCAGGCGCTGCTTTTCAGCCGGAACATTTTCGGCAATGAGATTGGTGATGATAATGCGCGGTTCGTGCAGCACGACATGGCCCAAGGCAATGCCTTCGGCAAGCACGGTACCTTTGAGATAATGGCTGCGGATATGGGCAACGTCTGTTGCCACATCTTGCGCCAGTTCCTGCAAGCCGCCCGAAGCGATGACTTCGGCCAGCACCATAGCCACGGTGAGGAGGGCTTCTTCCTCCTCCTCGGAATATTGGCGGCGCGTGCGGTTCTGCACGACAAGCACGCCAATGGTGTTGCCGGCACGAAGCACGGGCACGCCGAGGAAGGAGTTGTAAATCTCTTCGCCGGTTTCGGGCAGATATTTGAAAGAAGGATGCGCTTGCGCGTCGGCCAGATTGAGCGGTTCGGCACTGGCGGCGATGGAGCCGACAAGGCCTTCGCCCACTTTCAGTTTGGATTTATGGACAGCTTCGCGCTTCAGGCCTTCCGTGGCGTAAAGTTCCAGCACCTGGCCTTCGCGCATGACATAGATCGAGCAGACCTCGGCCACCATGATGGACGCGATGAGAGTGACGATCTTGTCTAGCTTGTGCTGCGCGGTCTCGGTTTCCGCCATGACTTCGCGCAGCCGCCGGAGCAGGACACGCGGGCCGAGGGCGGAAGGAGACATCGAATCAGCTCCTCCAGCCCGGCGCGCGCGGCCCCCGGGGCCATCGTTTATGTTTGGGCGCGTTGATCATGGGTTCAACCAGTTTACTGAAGCCTTAGGCCTTGTCGAGGCCATAAGCGGTGTGAAGCGCCCGGACCGCTAATTCGGTATAGGCTTCATCAATCAGCACCGAGGTTTTGATTTCGGATGTGGTGATGGCCTGAATATTGATCGACTTTTCAGCCAGCGCCTTGAACATGCGGGCAGCAACGCCTGCGTGGCTACGCATGCCGATGCCGACAACCGACACCTTGGCCACATCCGCCGAATGGGTGACTTCGTGAATCCCCAAGCGCGCCTTGATGGCATCGAGCACATCAATGGTCTTTTTCAGATCCTTGCGGGCCACCGTGAAGGTGATGTTGGCGGTGGTGCCATCCATCGAGACATTCTGCACGATCATATCGACCGAAATGTCGGCTTCGGCGAGTGGGCCGAAAATGGCTGCCGAGACGCCGGGTTGGTCTTTCACCTTGCGGATAGAGACCTTGGCTTCATCCTTGGTGTAGGCGATGCCGGTGACGACTTGCTGTTCCACGATATCTTCCTCATCGCAAACGAGAGTTCCGGGGCCGGTTCCGTCTGGCCGGTTTTGATTGGGGCTGTCGGGTGCCTCAAAACTGGAGCGTACCTGCAAGGGCACACGATATACCATGGCAAGTTCAACCGAACGGGTTTGTAGAACTTTGGCACCGAGCGAGGCCATTTCCAGCATTTCCTCGTAGGAAACCCGGTCTACCTTCTGGGCCTTGGAGACGATGCGCGGGTCGGTGGTGTAGACGCCGTCCACATCCGTATAGATGTCACAACGCGCTTCCAGCGCGGCGGCTATGGCGACCGCACTGGTGTCTGACCCGCCACGGCCCAGCGTGGTGATGCGCTTGTCCGGGCCGATGCCTTGGAAACCTGCGATCACGGCCACTTGGCCCTGTTCCATGCGCTTTCTGATTTCGGTGCCGTCAATTTCCTGGATGCGGGCCGAGCCATGCACGCCATCGGTGCGGATGGGCACCTGCCAACCAGCCCAGCTGCGCGCCGGGATGCCCATTTCCTGCAAGGTGATGGCCAGAAGGCCTGCGGTGACCGTTTCGCCCGAGGCTACGACAGCGTCATATTCACGCGCATCATGGATGGGGGCTGCCTCCCGGCACCAACCGACGAGGCGGTCTGTGGTGCCAGACATGGCTGAAACCACGACGGCGACCTCATGGCCGGCCTTCACTTCACGCTCGACATGGCGGGCCACATTGCGGATGCGGTCAATATCCGCAACCGATGTTCCGCCAAATTTCATAACCAAACGGCCCATGGCCAGTCCTTCAAATGGCACCAGCTGCCGGAAAAGCCCCTTGAGGCCTAAGGCTGCTTGCGCGTATCTGGTCAGGTAGATGCACCGAAACCGGCGCGGCCCCTTCCTAACCGAGGGTCCGCCCGCATGCAACCGCTGCTGCGGTCAAGTTTAGGCAAAAGGCTCGAAATGTCAGGACAAATTAGCGTTGACGATGCCGAAGTGGCCAAATTTTCGGCATTGGCTGCGGAATGGTGGAATCCGAGTGGAAAATTTGGGGTTTTGCACAAGTTCAATCCGGTGCGGCTGGCCTTTATCCGCGAGCAGGTGACGGCGCGTTTTGGGCGTGATCCGATGGCGAGAGAGCCGCTTGTCGGCTTGAAATTGCTCGATATTGGCTGCGGTGGCGGGCTTTTGAGCGAGCCTATGGCCCGTTTGGGGGCGCTTGTGACCGGGGCGGACCCTTCGGAAAAGAATATCAAGACCGCGCTGGTGCATGCGGCCGAGCAGGGACTTGCCATTGATTACCGGGTGGCCGCGGCGGAGGACTTGGCCGCTGAGGGCATGAAATTTGACATTATTCTCAATATGGAAGTGATCGAGCATGTGCGCGATCCGGCCGCTTTCATGGGCGTTACGGCCGCCATGCTGAAGCCGGGCGGGGTAATGATCACCGCCACCTTGAACCGCACCTTCAAATCCTTCGCGCTGGCCATTGTGGGGGCTGAATATGTGCTGGGCTGGCTGCCCAAGGGCACCCACCAATGGGAGAAATTCATCACACCGGATGAGCTTTCCGGCATGCTGAAATCAGGCGGATTGGTGCCGCGCGAGCCTGTTGGGGTGACCTATAACCCCCTGTCGGGCGAATGGCGCCGGGCGCGGGACACGGATGTGAATTACATGGCGCTGGCCGAGCGGCCTCATTGACTTTATTCCTAAAAAGTGCTAGCCATCCCAGAGGCCGGAAGCCCGGCTGAGGGCGCGTGGATTCTTGGCTCATTTACATTGAGTTGCAATATAAATTGGCAATACCTAAAGTTGTTTAGGCATGGCCAAAAAGAAGACACTCCATGAGCGCATGAAGGCCAACCCTAAGGATTGGCGAATTGCTGATGTGGAAACCGTCTGTGCGGAATGGGATCTCACCATAAACCCGCTTACGGGAGGCGGAAGTCATTATCGGATTAGAGCCAAAGGGGTGGCTTTTGTGCTGACCATTCCAGCCAGACGCCCTATAAAGGCCATCTATATTAAGCTTTTGACTAACTTCATCGACGATCATTGTGTAAACATGGCAGGAGAAAAGGGATGAAATACGAAGTCACCGTTTTGCCTCTGTCAAAGCGCGACGGCGGCGGCTTTGCAGCTTTTGCCCCTGATTTGCCGGGTTGCATGTCGGACGGGGAAACGCCGGAAGAGGCGCTGAAGAACGCACAGCAAGCGATCTGGGAATGGCTTGAGACCGCCCGAAAAGCAAAGATGCGCATCCCCCCGCCGGGTAATGCGCGCCAACTGACCCAGCAGCTTAACGCCAAACTCGTTGAGGTCTTGCAGCATTTGGAGCAAGTGGACGACCGCTTGGATCAGTTCGCCTCGGAAATCGAAGAGCTTCGGGAAGCCATTGAACACAATGAGGCGTGGAGCCGGTTTGGTGAGCTGGTACAGGATCAGCCAACCGCAACGCTCATTTCTCGAAGCCGCGACCTGCCGCGCGCCTGACGTCTTCTCCCGTGGCAACCCCAATCTCCTGAATCTGGCTGTTTGCGCCATGCCGCCCCTTTGCTAAAGTCGATCATCCGAACCTTTCAGGAGTTGCAACCCGATCATGAACAAGCCCACCAATATCGACGCGACGAGCTGGGAGCCGACGCCGAACAATCTGGAATCCTTTTTCATGGGGTTCACGCCCAATGCGGCGTTCAAGAAGCGTCCCCGGCTGATCGCGCGCGCCCAGGATATGCATTATTACGACATGAAGGGCCGCGCCATTCTGGACGGGTCTGCTGGCCTGTGGTGCTGCAATGCCGGCCATTGCCGTCAACCCATCGTGGACGCGATCCAGAAACAGGCAGCCGAACTCGATTTCGCGCCGACCTTCCAATATGGCCATCCGAAGATTTTCGAACTCGCCAATAAGCTGGCCACACTGGCCCCTGGCGATCTCAACTATGCGTTTTTCTGCAATTCGGGTTCTGAAGCGGCTGATACGGCCATGAAAATGGCGCTTGCCTATCACCGTTCGCGCGGCGAAGGCCAACGCCAACGCTTCATCGGGCGTGAGCGCGGCTATCATGGGGTGGGCTTTGGCGGCATTTCGGTGGGCGGCATGGTTGCCAACCGCAAATGGTTTGGCAATGCGCTGGCGGGTGTCGATCACCTTCCCCACACCTATAACCGCAAGGAACAGGCCTTTACCAAGGGCGAGCCGGATTGGGGCACGCATTTGGCTGATGAGCTTGAACGCATGGTGGTGCTGCATGACGCTTCCACCATCGCTGCCGTGATCGTGGAGCCAATGGCCGGTTCAACTGGCGTTCTGCCGCCGCCCAAGGGCTATTTGAAGCGTCTGCGCGAATTGTGCGACAAGCACGGCATTCTGCTTATTTTCGACGAAGTGATCACCGCTTTTGGCCGCTTGGGACACACCTTCGCCGCCGAACGCTTTGGCGTCGTGCCGGACCTTCTGACCTTCGCCAAGGGTGTCACCTCCGGTACGGTTCCCATGGGTGGCGTGATGGTGCGCCAGCATATCTATGACCAGTTCCAGGGTGGCGCGGAGCATGTGATCGAATTGTTCCACGGCTATACCTATACCGGACACCCGATTGCAGCGGCTGCGGCCTTGGCCACAATCGAACTCTACAAGGAAGAAAAGCTCTACGAAAACGTGTTGGCGCTCGAAAATACGTGGGCGGATGAGGCGATGTCGCTCAAGGGCCATCCGCTTGTCGAAGACATCCGCACGCTGGGTCTGGTTGCTGCCATCGACATGAAGCCTGTTGAAGGCAAGCCCGGGCTTCGGGCCTATAAGGCCATGGAAAATGGGTTCCATGACCATGACATTCTGATCCGCATCACGGGCGACACTATCGCGCTGTCGCCGCCTTTGATGATCACGCCGGCCCAGATTGCCGAGATTTTCCATAAGAAGATCCCGGCGGTACTCGATTCGGTCATGAAACTTTAAGGTTTTACCAACGCCTGATTGTCAATGCGCCAGGGACACACTAGTCTCTGGCGCACTGATTTGGGGGCTTGGAATTTGCGAATCACACGAGGCACAGAGCCGCTCTTTATTTTGGCAAGCGTCATGTGCGTTCTGGCCATCGGTATTGCCTTGGTGGCGACCCTGATGGGCAGCAGCGATAGGCTTGTGATCGCTGCCATTTTTGCAGCCGGATTGGCCCAGCTTGCGATCCTGGCCCTTGCCCGCCGGGATAACCGAGATGTGGTGATCCGCAAGCTTCTGGCGGATTTGGCTGCACTCGATCGGCGTGTGGCGATCCTTACGGAAGTGCGGGTGCCCGTAAAGATGAAGCCTGAGCCGGAAGAAAAGGTGCTGCTGCCGCAGCTTGGACCGGCTCAAGCCATCGACCAGCCGCAAATTGCTCAAGAGCAGCTCGATTTTTATCTGGAGCCGGTGGTGGACCTGTCCAGCGGGCGCACCGCGCATTATCGCGCCAGCGTGATGCTGCGTATGGCCGATGGCGTAAGCTTTGGCATGGATAGCGTACAAGCCGGCGCTGACCGGGCTGGTGTCCGGCCGCTTCTGGAAACGCTCACCCTGGCCCGTGCGCTTCCGGCCTTGCGTCGCCTGAAGGAACGCGGGCGCGGTGCGATGATTTTCACCCCCGCCAGTGCGGGTTCCTTTGCCAGCGAGGATTTTTTGGCCCGCGTGGAAGACATTTTGGAAGCAGGTGAGGGCATTGCCGATGCTGTTGTTCTCGACATGAGCGAAGTGGCTCTGGCGGAGCTTTCGGCTGAAGGCATGCAGGGCGTTACCCGGCTTGCCGACAAGGGGATCCATTTCTGTCTCTCGGGTGCGAGCAGCTATGGCCCGGATCCGGCCACTTTGGCCAGTATCGGCTTCCGCTTTGTAATGGTGGAAGCGCATCTGCTGGCGCGCAGTGATTATGATGAATTCGCGCAAGCCTGTGGTTATGCCGGCATTGAGATCATTGCCGCGCATGTGGACACGCGCGATGTGCTGGCGCAGTTGCGGGGGCATACGTCGCTTGGATTTGGCGAGTTATTTGCGCCCCCCCGGTTGGTACGTGAGCTGCGCGATAGCCAAGACGCGGCAGCTGCGTGAGAGCCGCCATTACTTGCGCCGCCGAGCTTTCAAAAGCTTTTCCTGCATGGCTTTGTGATGTGTGGGGTGTCATTCATGATGGCACACGGATTTATCCTGCAACCCAAGCCGCCATGATCGCGCACCGCAAGGCGGGTGGGGTGGTGGTGCTGATTTCCAACGCGCCGCGGCCTGCTGCTTCCGTCATGGCCCAGCTCGATCATCTGGGTCTGTCGCGAGAGGCTTATGATCGTGTGGTTACTTCCGGTGACATTAACTTGGAGCTTGCGGCTGCACGCGCGGGTGAAAGCTATTTTCTCGTCGGGCCAGAAGTGAAGGACGCACATCTGCTCGAACAGCTTGCCAACCCGCGCGCGCGGCGGGCCGAAGACGCAGGCTTCATTCTGTGCACGGGGCCGGAGCGTGACGAGGTGGAAACGGTCGCCGATTATGAAGAACGGCTTCAGGCTTGGGCAGCTTTGCGGCTTGTGATGATCTGCGCCAATCCCGACCGGGTGGTGCTGCGAGGGCAACGGCTGATCCCGTGTGCGGGGGCTTTGGCCGATCGTTATGCAGCCCTTGGCGGGCAAGTGGTGATGGCAGGCAAGCCCTATGCGCCCATTTATGCGGCGGCGGTGGCGCAGGCCATGCAGCTCAAACCCGGCCTGTCGCGCGGGCAGATAGTGGCCATCGGGGATGGCATGGTGACAGATGCCGAGGGCGCGCACGCGCAAGGCTTGGCGCTTGCCTTTATCCGGGGTGGTATTCATGGGGCAGATTTTGCCGATGATGCGGCCGCCGAAGCCGTTCTGAAAGCGCGCTTTGCGGGCATCCATTTGGCCAGTGTGCTTGCCCAGCTTGCCTAAAGCGTGCCATAGGCACCCATCTTGAACCAAGGGGCGGGTGCCTTGTCATGGCGGATGAGACTTTTAGCGGATATTTCATCGAGGATTTGAGCGTTGGCATGCAAGCCAGCCATGAGAAAATCGTTCTGGATGAAGATATTACAGCCTTTGCCCATCTGACGGGCGATCGCAATCCGGTGCATCTGGATGACGCTTATGCAGGCCAGACCCAGTTCAAGAGCCGTATTGCCCATGGCATGCTGACGGCGAGCCTGATTTCCACGGTGCTGGGCATGAAGCTTCCCGGGCCTGGGGCCATTTATTTGTCGCAAACGGTGAAGTTCCGCGCACCCGTGCGGCTTGGCGACCATGTGACGGCCACGGCCTGCGTGACAGCGATCGATGTTGCTAAGCGTCGGGCTACCCTTTCCTGTGCCTGCACGGTTTTGGGTGAAACGGTGGTGGATGGTGAGGCGGTGGTTTGGGTGCCTTCGCGCGGGTCTCAACATTCATGAGCTGTGTGGTTGCCATCGGTAATTTCGACGGCTTCCACCGAGGCCATCAGGCGCTGATTACGGTAGCCAAGACACAAGCCGCGCGGCTTGGTGTTGCGTGCGGGATTTTGACTTTCGAGCCGCATCCGCGACAGTTCTTCAAGCCCGGTGAACCGGTGTTCCGGTTGACATCGCCTGCGATGAAAGAGCGTTTGGCCAAAGCCCTTGGGCTTGATTTCGTGAAGGCCTTGGATTTCAACGCCGATTTTGCAGCCCTGAGTGCCGAAGAATTCATGGCCCGTGAGATCGTGGCGGGGCTTTCGGCGGCGCATGTGGTGACGGGTTATGATTTCCATTTCGGCAAGGGCCGCACCGGCAACCCAAACATGCTGCGCGCGACAGGGGCGCGGTGCGGGTTTGGTGTGAGCATTGTGGATCCGGTGACGGACGAAATGGGTGTGGCCGCCTTTTCCTCCAGCGCCATAAGGCAGGCTTTGCAACAAGGTGAGGTGCGCGAGGCGGCCCGCCAGCTTGGCTATTGGTGGCGGGTCAGTGGTGAAGTGGTCAAGGGCGATCAGCGCGGGCGCACCATTGGTTTTCCAACCGCCAATCTGATGCTGGATCCGGGCATGCAAGCGCGTGAAGGCATTTATGCAACCCGCGTGCGTGTTGGCGGGGACGGGCCATTTTTGAAAGGGGCGGCTTATATTGGCAAGCGGCCGACCTTTGACACCGACCGGCGTTTTCTCGAAATTTATCTCATCGGTTTTTCGGGTGATCTTTACGGCCAGAAGATCGATGTTGAATTTGTCGATTTCATCAGGCCAGACCAGAAGTTCGAAGGGCTTGATGCCCTGATCGGGCAAATGAATGCGGATTGCGCGGTGATTTCGCAAAAGCTGGATGCGCTTGCGGTGGATGATCCGATGCGCGCCTTTGCGTTGGGTAAGCTTGCTGCCGAGGGGCGTGTCTGATCAGGTGCCGGGTTCGAGCAGCTTGTGCAGATGCACAATGAAATAGCGCATTTCGGCATTGTCGATGGTTTCCCGCGCCTTGGCCTGCCAAGCGATATGGGCGCTGGCATAGTCGGGGAAGATGCCGACAATATCGAGCTTGTCCAAATCCTTGAAGGTCAAGCCATCGAGGTTTTCGAGTTCACCGCCGAAGACGAGGTGCAAAAGTTGTTTATGGCTCATTTGGCGGTTCCTTTTGCCTGTGCCGCGTGGGCTAGCATTTGCGGATGAAGCTTGGCACCAGCCGCAATCACGCCAGAGCGTTTATGTCCGGCAAGGCCGAAGCGCAAGGGTGCTCCGGCCAAATCTGAAGCCCCACCGCCTGCTTCACGCACGATGAGATCGCCTGCGGCGATGTCCCAATCCTGTTTATGGCCGATGGCGAGCATGCCGTCCTTGCTGCCTTCAGCCACCGCGCAGAGGCGCAGGGCGATGGAATAAAGGCTTGTGCGGTTGACGGGCGGATAATTGTGCTGGGCAAGCGGGGCTGGCCTTGCGATGAGATGCGCGCCTTCCAATTGCGGGCGGCTGGAAGCGGAAATCACTTGTCCATCTCGCTTTGCGCCTTGGCCTTTTATGGCGGTGAAAAAAGTGCCAGAGACGGGCGCGAAGATGCCTGCAAGCTCTGGCGCACCATTGTGGATGAGGGCAACCGCCACGCACCAGCCAGGCTCACCGCCTGCAAAGGCGGCCGTGCCATCAATGGGATCGACGATCCAGAAACGGTTTTGCGGCGGCACGTCGGTTGCGGATTCCTCGGACTGCCATCCGGCTTCCGGCAAAGCGGGCCGCAAGCGGTTCATCAGAATTTCATCGGCGGCCAAATCAGCTTCGGTGACAGGCGAGCCGTCTTGTTTCGTCCAGCGTTTATAGCCGGTGCGCGACAGTTGAAGCGCACGGTTGCCTGCTTCTTCCAGCGCGTCCTTCAATATGGTTTCAAGCGCCTGCAACGGTAAGGCCCTCCAGGCGGCAAGTGGGCGCGTTAATGGACCCGCGGAAACGCAGATCATTGGCGCGGGTAAGGCTTTGATACATCGGGCGCAGATTGCCCGCGATGGTGATTTCACTGACCGGATAGGTGATCTGGCCATTTTCAATCCAGAAGCCCGCCGCGCCACGGCTGTAATCGCCGGTGACACCATTGGCACCGTGGCCGAGAAGCTCGGTGACATAAAGGCCTTCTTTGATGTCGGCGATGAGTTCTCGGGGGGTGAGGGTTCCGGCGGTGAGGTAAAGATTGCTGGGGCCGGCATTGGGGCCGCGACCGTGGCCGGTGCTTTTCAGGCCCAATTGACGAGCTGAGCGCAGATCGAGAAGCCAGCTTGTGAGCGTGCCGTTTTGGATGAGTTCCATGCGAGAAACGGCAAGGCCATCCGAATCAAAGCCGCGCGAGCCTGGCGCCCGTTTCATCAGCGGATCATCGATGATGGTGATGTCATCGGCAAAGATTTTGCTGCCGAGAGCTTCTTTCAGGAAGCTGGATCCGCGCGCGATGGCGTTGCCCGAAACAGCCCCCGCCAGATGAGATAGCAGGCTTGAGGCTACGCGCGGATCATAGACCACGGGAACGGATTGCGATTTGACCTTGCGCGGGTTCTGGCGTTTGACGGCGCGTTCGCCTGCGCGCGTGCCGATGAGGCCGGGTGCTTCCAAGTCACTCCACCAAGCGGCGGATGAATAATCATAATCGCGTTCCATGTGGTCGCCTTCACCGGCGATGACGGAAACAGAAAAGCTGAAATTGGTGCGCGCACCTTCGCCGTGAAAGCCGTTCGACATGGCGCGCACGAAACGGTAGCGCGAGGTGGAGGCACCAGCGCCTGCTGATTTGGTGACGCCGGCAACAGCGCGCGCGGCGGCTTCGGCTTGGCCTGCCAATTTCATGAGCGGATCGGCTTCGATCTGGGTTGGGTCATCCAGTTCAAGGTCGGGAAAGTGGGTGGCGATTGCGGATTTATCAGCAAGGCCTGCGAAACGATCGGGCGGGGCCAGGCGCGCCATGGCCAGCGCGCGGGTGGCAAGTTCGGTGAGATCAGCGGTGCTGGTGCTTCCGGAGGACACCATGGCCTGCGACTGACCCGCGAAGGATTGCAGCTGCACTTCGAGGCTTTCGGAACGCTCGATGTGATCGAGCTTGCCGTCAAGCAAGGAGGCATCCAGTGAGCGGCTATCCACCACGGTCACACTGGCAGCATCCGCGCCCGCTTTCAGGGCAAGGGCCAAGGTTTCGGCGGCGATGTCGGAAAGGCTTTTCATGAATTCCAGACTTTCACAAGGGCATCGGCGAGGATGCCGGCGAGAAGGAGTAAACCAAAAGCGCGGTTGGCGCGGAACAGTTTGAGGCAGATGGCGGGATCATCGCCGTTGAAGGTTTTTAATTGCCAGAGTGCATGAAGGCCGGCGGCACCAACGCCTGCAAAAAAGGCAATTCCCGCATCCGCCGTAAAGCCAGCGATGGTGAAGGCAGAAAGGCTTAGCGCAAAGAAACCGGCCAACCAAGTTGGTGAATTGTCGGCGAGCCTGAGGGCTGTAGATTTGATGCCCGCCAGCGCATCATCTTCCTTGTCCTGATGGGCATAGATGGTGTCATAGGCGAGCGTCCAGAAGATGCCGCCTGCGTATAACAATAGCGGTGTCGCGCCCAAATTTCCCGTCACCGCCACCCAGCCCATCAGCGCACCCCAGTTGAAGGTGAGGCCGAGGAAAGCCTGCGGCCACCACGTGAAGCGTTTCATAAAGGGATAGGCCGCGATAAGGCCCAATGACGCGACGCCCAAAGCGATGGTGAGGGTGTTGAATTGTAGCAGGATGATAAGGCCTGCCAGCAGCAGCAGGCCCAAAAAGGCGAGAGCCTGTTTCACGCTGACTTGGCCGGATGGAATGGGGCGTGCGCGCGTGCGGGCCACTTGCGCGTCAAAATCGCGGTCGGCGATGTCGTTCCACACGCAGCCTGCGCCGCGCATGATGATGGCCCCGGCAAAGAATAACCCCATTACGCGCCAATCCGGCCCAGCCAGCGCGATGGCCCACCAGCCGGGCAAGAGCAGCAGCCACCAGCCAATGGGCCGCTCCAGGCGCATCAGGCGGGCATAGGGGCGCGCGCCGCGCGGCAAAAGGCGATCGGCCCAATGGGCGGCTACGGCATCGGCTAGGGTTTGGTCGGGGGTGGTCATAAGGCTTGATTAGCGTCACTTGAGCGCATTTGGCAATCGGCATCGGGGCGGGCTATGAAGGGGCATGAGTGACATGGATAAATCGCCGCGCCTGTTTGTGGAGGCTCCGCTGGGGGCAGGCCAAAGGGTGACGCTGGACCGCGCCCAGAGCCATTATCTGCAAAATGTCATGCGCAAGGGTGAGGGCGATGTTTTGCGGCTGTTTAACCGGGGGGATGGGGAATGGTCAGCCCGCATCGCTTCGGCGCGCAAAAATGGGGTGGAGATGGCCTGTCTCAGCCTTTTGCGGCCTGCCCTTTTGCCGCCTGATATTGATTATCTGTTTGCCCCCCTCAAATCTGCCCGGCTTGATTATGTAGCCCAGAAGGCCTGTGAAATGGGGGTGCGGCGTTTGCGGCCTATTCTGACGCAGCACACGGTTGCCGGTCGCGTGAATTTGGAGCGGTTGCAGGCCAATGTGGTGGAAGCGGCAGAGCAATGTGAGCTGACCTCACTGCCGCAAGTGCTGGAGCCTTTGGGCTTCGACAAGATGATCGCGGGCTGGCAAGCAGGCCGCCGCCTTATATTCTGCGACGAACAGGCGGCAGGCCAGCCCGCCCTTGCGGCTTTGCAAGCCATTCCACCGGACACGCCTTTGGCACTGCTCATTGGCCCGGAAGGTGGGTTTTCGGCGGGCGAGAGGGCGCAACTTGTGAAATTCCCGGGCGTCATCGTGTTGCCCTTGGGGCCGCGCATTCTCAGGGCTGATACGGCGGCGGTGGCGGCCTTGGCCTTGGTGCAGGCGGTGATCGGGGATTGGCGCTGAACTTGCGCTGCTCCTAGCATGGGGCTAGACAGCACAGCTTATAATTGACGCAAAGGTTGATATTGTGAGCGGACCGACACCAGAAACCGAAGCAGCCCGCGCGACCGTTGAAACGCGCGATCAGCTCGTGGCCTATCTTGCCGCAGGGTCAAAGCCTGAAAGCCAATGGCTCATCGGCACCGAACACGAGAAATTCCCGTTTCTCACCGACACGCTTGGCCCGGTTCCCTATCATGGCAAGCGTTCCATCAAGGCACTTCTGGAGGGCCTGCGGGATCGCTTTGGCTATGCACCGGTGATGGAAGGCGAGAATATTATTGCGCTTTCGGATGTGAAGGGTGGGGGTTCCATTTCGCTTGAACCTGGCGGGCAATTTGAGCTTTCGGGCGGTGCGCTGGGCAATTTGCACGATACCTGCATGGAGGTGAATGATCACCTCACCCAAGTGCGCGAGATTGGCGATAGTCTGGGCATTGGCTTTCTGGGGCTTGGTGCCTCGCCCTTGTGGAAGCGTGAGGATGTGCCGGTGATGCCCAAGGGGCGTTACGCCATTATGGCTCCTTACATGGACAAGAAGGGCAAGCTGGGGCGTGACATGATGTTCCGCTCCTGCACTGTGCAGGTGAATCTTGATTTCGGCTCGGAAGCCGACATGGTCAAAAAGCTGCGCGTGTCACTGGCCTTGCAGCCTTTGGCGACGGCGCTTTTTGCTTCCTCGCCATTTCTGGAAGGCAAGCTCAACGGTTTCAAATCCTTCCGCTCGGCCATCTGGCTCGACACAGACCCCGACCGCACCGGCATGCTGCCTTTTGCCTTTGAAGATGGTTTCGGCTTTGAGCGTTATGTCGATTATGCGCTCGATGTGCCGATGTATTTCGTGCAGCGTGACGGCAAATATCATGATGTTTCGGGCGAGAGCTTCCGTGCGTTCATGGAAGGAAAACTGCCACAGTTTCCCGGTTGGAAGCCCAGTTTCAAGGATTGGGGCGATCATCTCACCACCATTTTCCCCGAAGTGCGCCTGAAGCAATATTTGGAAATGCGCGGCGCGGATTCCGGCCCGTGGCGCAGGCTTTGCGCGCTGCCTGCCTTCTGGACGGGGCTTTTCTACAATGCCGCGGCCTTGGATGGGGCATGGGAAATCGTCAAGCACTGGACGGCACAGGAACGCCAGTCTTTGCGCCAAGCGGTTCCGGTGGAAGGTTTGGCGGCGAAAATCGCCGGACGGTCTTTGCGAGAAATTGCAGCTGATGTGCTGAAGCTTTCGCGCGCTGGGCTTGCCGCGCGCGCCATCACCGGGTGCAAGGGCCGGGATGAAACGCAGTTTCTGGATGTGCTGGATGAGTCCGTGGCATCAGGCCAAACGCTGGCCGATGAGCTTATTACGCATTATCAGGGTGACTGGAATGGTGATGTGACGCGCGTGTTCCGCGATTACGCCTATTGAGATCATTCAGCCGCAAGCCGATGACCATGTGCTTGCATTGCGGGCGCTGAAATTCATCGGCGCTTGGGCGTCTGGTAGTTCAGAACATATTCGCGAAGCTGTCGCCGATCGTCAGGCCGCTTCTTCAGCCATATCTTGAGCCGTTTCTTCAGATAGTGATAGGTTGCGAAGGCGCGATTGGCGTAAAGGCGGGCATTTCGGACAGGTAAAGGTGCCAGGCCGAGGGACAGGAAGACATCTGAATAAAATGTCCGATGTATCCTGTCTTTGGCCCGCACCTTATCAGACCACGGTTTGCGCCGACCCGTGAAATGGCGGATCACCGCATCGGCTTTTAGACAGTCATCTAAATTGCTGGTCCAGTTATATTCCAGCGGCAGAGCCATCCATTTGTTACGCATGACAAAGTTAAAGGAGTCCTGATCGATAAATTGTAGTTTTTTATCGCTGACGAAGGACAGGGCACTTTCCATGACCTTTGCAGAGGTCGTTTTCTTCCAATCCAGAAGCAGGACGCCGCTGTTGAAATAAACATCCCCAGCTTTGAAGTTGATGGACTGAAGGCTATTAGCTGCGACCTTACTGATGCCCGAGGTGATAGCGGTATCATTAACCGCAGCCATCGGCATATCGCCCAAATTCATTTGCAGCATTTCGTCTAGTGGCCGCAATGCCAGCACGTCACTATCCAGAAAAAGCACCCGGTCATAAGCGCTTGCGAGAATTTGCGGCAGCCTGAGGCGGAATAAGGTTGACTGACTAAAAGGCCCCACATGAATATCGGCAAAAATTTTCTCTCTCAGGATTTCATGCCGTATGGGGACTTGATAATGTTCCATAAATTTTTTGATGAGAGCAGTGGCTTGCGGTAAATCTTCATCATCAGTTACCACGATATGATCCACCGGGAGGCGGATATTGCGGGAAACGGAGCAATGCGTGGCCAGCGAAAAGCGCAGCCAATCTATTGTGCAGCAGGTGACAATTGCGATTTTCATTTGTGGCGTAGCCTCGCAAGTAGGCAGCGCAGGATGATCAGCTTGCTGCCCGGCTCAGACCGGAAATTTTCTGACGCTCGCCATAGCCTTATTAGCTGGGCAGGTTTCAAGCGCGCTGCCATGGCCTTTTGCAGATTCTTGCGAAGCAGCAGCTTGTAATTGCCGCTGTCATACAGGGCTTCGATGGTGTCTACCGCAGGATCACCACCCTTCAGATGGAGGACACCTGGGCGTTGGTTGCTGGCGAAGATGCGTGAATGGGTGAAGTCGTTCTTGTCATGAAGGGTTCTGGATACAAGAACCTTGTGGACGAACAGGCTACCACCGAGCAGATGCGTTCCCTTGGCCAGATAGGTATCGGCATGATTATAGGCAAGCTTCTTGATGGGGCGGATCATCTCTACCGCATCACGCCTGTACATGATCGAGGACGTTGCGGTCCAGATCCAGCCGCGTGTGGTAGCCTCAAGATAGCTGGAGAAACCGAAACGCTGCAGGCTTGCTTGCATCCCGTCAAACTTGCCTGCCTTGAATTGTGAGCGCAGGAATAGTGACTGTGTCGCGGTGAGTTGCGTATCATCATTACGGATGAATTGCTGATTGCAAAAAGCCAGCGGCGCAATGTGGATAGGGTTCAGATGCGCGGCCAGCATGGTGGCCAGAAAGTCTGGCATCAAAAGGTCATCAGGGTCGAGCAGGCATACAAATTCCGCTGTCGTGTGGTCCAGCCCCACATAGAAGCTGTGCGTCTGTCCGATATTGATCTGATTACGCACAAGGCGGATGCGTTCATCTTTGATTTTATTGACGATCTTTGCCGTCTTAGCCGATGAGGTGGGCTTGGAATGATCATCGACAATCACGATTTCGAAATTCTGGTGTGTTTGCTGAAGCACCGAGCGGATGGCGGCTTCAACATAGTCTTCATAATTATAAGCCGTGATGATAACGGCGACTTTCGGCCCTTGCCGGTTTTTGTTCTGGCGCGCGCTCACAGGCTTGTCTCAAAATAGTGGATTGTGGATTTCAGACCTTCGACAATGCCGGTGGTGGGTTGCCAGTTGAGTTTCGTCTTTGCCAGTTCGATGTCCGGCTTGCGCCTTTGCGGGTCATCGCCGGGCAGGGGCTTGAAGATGAGCTTGGATGGGCTGTTGCAAAGTTCCACGATGAGCTTTGCGGTGTCGAGAATGGACATCTCATGCGGATTGCCCAGATTGACGGGACCGGTGAATTCCACAGGGCTTTCCATTAGTGCCATGAGGCCGTCGATCAGGTCATTGGCATAACAGAAGCTGCGGGTCTGGCTGCCTGTACCGTAAATGGTGATCGGTTCTGCTCTCAGGGCTTGGACGATGAGGTTGCTGACAACGCGCCCGTCATTGGGGTGCATGCGTGGGCCGTAGGTGTTGAAAATGCGCGCGACTTTAATTTCGACGCCATGCTGGCGGTTATAGTCGAAGAACAGCGTTTCGGCGGCGCGCTTTCCTTCATCATAGCAGGAGCGCACACCCACCGGATTAACACGGCCCCAATAGGTTTCCGCCTGTGGATGCATTTCGGGATCGCCATAGACTTCAGAAGTGGAGGCTTGCAGGATCCGTGCCTTCTTGCGCCAGGCAAGATCGAGCATGTTGATAGCGCCCAGCACATTGGTTTTCATGGTCTTCACCGGGTCGTGCTGATAGTGGACCGGTGAGGCGGGGCAGGCGAGATTGTAGATGCGGTCAATCTCGACTTCGAGCGGTGTCGTGATGTCATGCTCTATCAGCGTGAAAGCTGCATGGTCTAGCAGATGGACAATATTGGACCGTCTGCCGGTGAAGAAATTATCCACGCAAAGCACCTGATGGCCTTGGGAAATGAGTTTGTCGCAAAGATGCGAGCCAAGAAAACCGGCTCCACCTGTTACCATAATTCGCATCAAAATTTACCCACTATAAGCCGTCCGTTCGACAGCCCAAATGAGGCTTGCCCGATAAAGCTTCGCTCGTAAAGTAACGAAATCAGCCGCGCTTTTTTTCCAGAATACCCAAGGTTTCAGCCTCAACCAGGAACAGCTCTTGCGAGGTGAAATGAAGCCCCGTGAGGCCTGCAATTCTGGCGCCTTCCACATTGGAAAGCTTGTCATCAATGAACAGTGTTTCGCAGGCAGCCCGGCCCAGATGTTCCAGAAGGCGGGTATAGGCCAGCGGGTCTGGTTTCTTTGTGCCAAACTGGTGGGAGAAGAAGGCGCGCTTGCCGAATAGCTCATGAGCTTCAGGAAAAAGCATCGGCAGGCATTCGCGGGTCATGGGGCCGTTATTGGTGTAAAGTGCTATGTCGTATTTTGCGCCGATGGCGCGGGCGGCTGCCAGCATGTCTGGCCAGGCGATCATCGCATTCCGGCGGGCCTCAGCCCATTGGTCACGGGTCAGGGGGTAGCCCAGCCTGTCACCGAATTGGGCAAGGTATTCGTCACCAGAAGGGATGCCGCCTGAATCGGCCAAATCCTCAAAGCCCGAATCCCAGATGGCCGCACGGATGTCGCGCGGCGTTTGGCCTGAAAGGCGGGACAGAGCGCGAAGGCGTGCCCCCAGATCATAGCGGCACAGCACGTCGTCCATGTCGAAAATGACAAGGCGAATGGTCACGCCGCCGTGCCTCCCACGGTGATGCGGTCAAGCCTCAGCGAAGGCTGGCCCACGCCCACCGGAACGCCCTGGCCCTGCTTGCCGCAGGTGCCGATGCCGGGGTCGAGTGCCATGTCGTTGCCGATCATGGAAATGCGGGTGAGTGCGTCTGCGCCCGATCCGATAAGGGTCGCACCCTTGACGGGTGCTGTCACCTTGCCGTCTTCGATCAGATAGGCTTCGGTGCAGGAAAAGACGAATTTGCCGGAAGTGATGTCCACCTGTCCGCCGCCGAAATTGACGGCATAAAGGCCATTTTTGACAGTTTTGAGCATTTCAGCCGGATCATGCTTGCCGTTGAGCATGACCGTATTGGTCATGCGCGGCATGGGGGCATGGGCGAAGCTTTCGCGCCGGCCATTGCCGGTGGGCTTTTGGCCCATGAGGCGGGCATTGAGGCGGTCTTGCATGTAGCCCACCAGGATGCCGTCTTCGATGAGGGTGGTGATCTGGCCGGGGGTGCCTTCATCATCCACGCTGATGGAGCCGCGGCGGTCGGCGATTACCCCATTGTCGATGATGGTGACACCGGGGCTTGCGATGCGGGTGCCGATTTTGCCGGTGAACACGCTGGTGCCCTTGCGGTTGAAATCGCCCTCCAGCCCATGGCCGATGGCCTCATGCAGCAGGATGCCAGGCCAGCCGGGGCCGAGAATCACGTCCATTTCGCCAGCTGGCGCGGGGCGGGCTTCCAGCGCCACGCCGGCTTGGCGGATGGCTTCCTTTACGGCATGTTGCCATTTGGCTTCGCTCAGAAATTCGCCATAGGCCGAGCGGCCGCCGCAGCCGAAGCTGCCGGTTTCCTGTTTCGTGCCGTCGCGCAGCATGACGGAGACGGAGAAGCGCACGAGCGGGCGGATGTCGCGGGCGCCAAAACCATCCGCGCGCAGGATTTCCACCGCCTGCCATTCGCCGGTGATGGAGGCTGAGACCTGGGCCACGCGCGGGTCGGCGGCGCGGGCATAGGCGTCGATCGTCTGCAACAGCGCAACTTTGGCCTCGAAGGCCATGCCGCTTAAAGGATTTTCGGGGGTGTAGAGGGATTGGTTGGTGTGCTGGGGGCTTGCCGACACATCTGTGGCTGGTCCCTGACGGCTGACGGCGGAAACGGTGTTGGCTGCCCGTTTCAGCGCGCTTTCGGAGATTTCATTGGCATGGGCATAGGCGGTGGTTTCACCTTTGACGGCGCGCAGGCCGAAGCCTTGCGAGGTGTCAAAACTCGCCGTTTTCAGCCGCCCATCGTCGAAACCCAGCATTTCAGATTGGCGGTATTCGAGGAACAGTTCGCCATCCTCGGCACCTTTCAGCGCGTCACCCAGAACGCGGGTGGCGGTTTGCCGGTCAAGGGCGGCATGGGCGAAGAAATCGTGGGAAGGTTCGGCCAAGGGATGTCTCCGGACATGAAAAAGCTCCGGGCCATGTTTGGCACCGGAGCTTTGAAGATAAGGTGTTTAACACTCCGGCACCAGCGGGCCGGAGGGTTTTGTCACTTGGCGGCCACCTGCTTGTCGAGGGCGGTCAAGGCATCGGTGAAGCCCTTCAGGTCGATTGCGAGCGGAAGGCCAGCTGCGGGGCCGTCATAGATGATGAAAGTGGCCACTTTGCCCTTTTTCAGCTTGGCGAGGGTTTCGGGCGAGGCCGAACCCATGGCCATGCAGGTTTGCGGCGCGCAGCGGGTAAAGGGCACGCGGCTGATGGCTTCGCCGTCGATTTCGAGGGCCACACCCATGGGCAGGAATACGCCGATGGGGGCCATGACGCGCAGCATCACACCGTCTTTGCCGTCTTCCTGCTTGGCTTTCACGATGACGAGGGAAAGACCCACGCTCTTGCGCTCCTCGCTACGGGTGCCTTGGACAAGGCCGCAGCTGCGCTCAGTGACAACGGGCGCGTCAGGGGCTGCGTCTTTTGCGGGCGGCTGGGGTACGTTTTCGCACGACAGGGCCCATTTTCCGAATTTGCCGAGCACTTCCGCTGCCGGGGCGGGGGCTTCCTTGCCCGCGCGTGGGCCGAACATAGGCTGGGGAGCTTGCGTTTGTGCGCTGACGGCTGTCGTCAAAAAAGCCAATGCGGCCAAGCCCATAGCAAGAGCGTTGCGGTTCATTCTAGCGCTTGTCACGGTGTTATGATCTCCCCGTTCTGGTCAGGCCGGATGCGTGTCACCGGGGACGTAACCGTTCCGGTAAGGCGAGGGCAAGTGATTCTTGCGGGGGACTGCCCGTTCCGGTGCCAAGCCATCCGCAAAGCCGAATATTGTGTCAAAAAGCCGCAAGCGGGCTGAGTCGCCGCTTTTCGCACTTTGGCGGGCCTATTCCCGCATAAATGCGGCAGAAATGCGAGGAGGGGGAAGCTTGTGCCCGTCTGGTGGCATCCGTTTTCAACAATCAGGCCATTGTGCAGTGCGTTTTTGCCGCGCGAAAGCCCAGTTGCGGCAAGCCTTGGATTGTGGTTGATCTGTCAGCCAATTTGGCGGTTTTTTCGCGCGGCTTTGCAGGCGTCAAAACGGCCAACGGACAAGACAGATCAAAACAGCGGGAAGTTGGACGATGAAGCGTCTATTTGCGGCTCTGGCGGTAATGGTGGCTTCGGCCCTGATGTGGGACGGGGCAATGCACTTTGCGGCAGCGGGAACGGGCGAGCCTTCGGCTTGGCAGTTGAACCTGCAAGGCTCGGTGACACCCGTTATGGATGCCATTCACGGGCTGCATAATTACTTGCTGGTCATCATTACGGCCATCATGGTGTTCGTGCTGGGGCTTTTGATCTATGTGTGCGTGCGCTTCAATGCCAAGGCCAATCCCACACCTTCGAAAACCACACACAACACGGTGCTTGAAGTGGCTTGGACAGTGGTGCCGATCCTGATCCTCATCACAATTGCCATTCCTTCTTTCCGGCTCATCTATTTCCAGCGCGAAATTCCGCAGGCGGATCTGACCATCAAGGCCACGGGCAATCAGTGGTACTGGTCTTATGAATATCCTGACCAAGCTGGCATCAGCTTTGACTCGGCCATGCTGACAGATGCCGAAGCAGCCGAAAAGAATCTGCCGCGCCTGCTTGCCACCGACAATGAAGTGGTGGTGCCCACGGGCAAGATCGTGCGCCTCATCGTTACCGCAGGCGACGTAATCCATGGTTGGACCATCCCGTCCTTCGGGGCCAAGATCGACGCCATTCCCGGCCGTTTGAACGAAGAATGGTTCAAGGTGGAAAAGGATGGCATTTATTACGGCCAGTGTTCGGAACTGTGCGGCAAGGACCATGCGTTTATGCCCATCATGGTTCGCGCTGTGCCGCAGGCGGATTTTGACGCATGGGCTGTCAAGGCCAAGGCCGCCGGTGTCGAGGAGGCCAACAAGATGTTTGCCGCCGCCGCAAGCCCAGCCCAGGTCGCCGATACCGCCACCGCAATTCAGACTCAGCCGTAATCAGAAGGCATTATCATCATGGCAAGCTCAACCGCAGCCCACGCGCATGAAGACCATCCGACCGGATGGCGGCGCTATGCTTATTCAACCAACCACAAGGACATCGGCACGATGTACCTGATCTTCGCCATTTGCGCGGGCGTGATCGGGGCTTTGCTGTCGGTTGCCATGCGTATGGAATTGCAAGACCCGGGTATCCAGATTTTCCACGGCCTTGCCTCCATGGTTTATGGCGTGGATGAAGGCTCGGCACTGGATGCCGGCAAGCACATGTATAATGTGTTCGTGACGGCTCACGGCCTTATCATGATCTTCTTCATGGTCATGCCCGCCATGATCGGCGGCTTTGGCAACTGGTTCGTGCCGCTGATGATCGGGGCACCCGACATGGCCTTTCCGCGCATGAACAACATCTCGTTCTGGCTGCTCATCCCGGCCTTTGGGCTGCTCGTCATGAGCATGTTCTTTGAAGGCCCGCCGGGTAGCATGGGCACGGGTGGCGGCTGGACGATCTATCCGCCGCTGTCTTCCACCGGCCAGCCTGGCCCGGCCATGGATTTTGCCATTCTGGCGTTGCATGTGGCGGGTGCTTCCTCGATCCTGGGTGCTATCAACTTCATCACCACCATCTTCAACATGCGCGCCCCCGGCATGACCATGCATAAGATGCCGCTGTTCGTGTGGTCGGTATTGGTGACGGTGTTCCTGCTGTTGTTGAGCTTGCCGGTTCTGGCGGGTGGCATC
>CAJBCQ010000147.1 GCA_903951595.1 uncultured Hyphomicrobiales bacterium
CCCCCTGCTCCTCAACGAGCTTGTGGATTTCCTCTGCCTTGCCGGGGCCCATGAGGGTGGAGGGATTTGCGGCCAGGATGGGCACAATCACGCCGCCTGTGATTTCAAGCTCAATCGCCTGCGCCAGGCCCAGTGCCTCATCCAAACGGGATTCCGCGCTGCGGCCATCGCGCTTCACGTTGCGGCCCCGACCGCGAAACTCCGCGTGTATCACCAATGCGCGGGTTGCGACCGGGCCTTCATATTCAAAACTCACTCGTGGTGGCCCTCATCCTCAAACAAGCTAATGGGTGCGCCCGGCATAATGGTGGATATGGCGTGCTTATAGACGAGTTGCGAGAGGCCGTCCCGCCGCAAAAGAACACAGAAATTGTCAAACCATGTGATGACACCCTGCAATTTTACGCCGTTGACGAGAAACACCGTGACCGAAACCTTCTGTTTGCGGACATGGTTCAAAAAGGTGTCTTGCAAATTTTGTGGCTTTTCTTGTGCCATCATCAACTCCCGCGTTTTTTTATGCGGCGCTCATCGTTCGGAAATTCTGGCGCCTATTGTTTACAAATCTGCATCAGATTCCCTGATGCCCATTTTGAGGATATGCTATTGGCGGTTGAATTTACCAGCGAAGAATTGCGTGAACTTATGTTCAATCCTCTAACTTTCCATTGGACGGAATGGACAAGAGCTTGATTTTACGGTGTAAAGCCGATCTTTCCATTCCAACAAATGCCGCTGTTTTTGAAATGTTTCCACCAAAACGGGAAAGCTGGGCCATCAAATATTCGCGCTCAAAGATTTCCCGCGCCTCACGAAGGGGCATGGCCATGAGATGTTCGCCACCGAGACTTCCGCCCAATGGCGACGCGGACGCAGACACTTCTGGCGGCAGCATGGCCGCGGTGATGTCGCCAACTGTATCCCCACCGGCCATGATGAGCACGCGTTCGACATTGTTCCTCAACTCGCGCACATTGCCGGGCCATTCCACGGTTTGCAGCACGGCTATCGCGTCTTCGGCAAGCTGGCGGAAGGGCTGTCCGGCTTGGCTGGAATAGAGCTGTGCGAAATGGGTGATCAGGGCCGGAATATCATCGCGCCGCTCGCTCAGGGGCGGCACCTCAACCGGCACCACGCTCAGGCGGTGATAGAGGTCTTCGCGGAAGCGGCCAATGCCGATGAGGCTTTCCAGATCGCGACTGGTGGACGAGACGATCCGCACATCCACCTTCACCCTTTTGGCCCCGCCGACGCGCTGGAAGGTTTGATCCACCAGCACGCGCAACACTTTGCCCTGGGTTTCAAGTGGCATGTCGGAGACTTCATCAATGTAGAGCGTGCCGCCATGGGCTTCTTCCAAAAGCCCCACGCGCAGCATGCCGCCTTGGCGATCTTCCACGCCGAATAATTCCTCCTCCATGCGCTCAGGTGCCATGGCAGCCGCAGGCAGGATGACGAAGGGTGCCTCAGCGCGCGCGGAGGCACTATGCAGCATGCGGGCGGCCAGCTCTTTGCCCGAACCCAAGGGTCCGTTGATGAGGACGCGGCTATTGGCGGGGGCCACTTTCTTCAGTGTTTGTCGCAGTTGGCGCATGGCGGCAGAATTGCCAACCATTTCCGTATCCGCACCCGCGCGGCCTTTCAGAACTTCAATTTCGCGGCGCAGGCGGAAGGCTTCAAGTGCGCGGCTAACGACGAGCAGCAAGCGGTCTGAATTGAAGGGCTTTTCGATATAGTCATAGGCGCCGCGCTTGATGGCGGAAACGGCAGTTTCGATATTGCCGTGGCCAGAAATGATGATGACCGGAACATCCGGGTGCTGTTCCTTGATGACATTCAGCAAATCCAGCCCATCGAGTCGTGAGTTTTGCAGCCAAATATCGAGCACAACTAGGCTTGGCCTGCGGTCGGCGATGGCGGCAAGGCAGCTGTCGGAATTGTGGGCCAAGCGCGTTTCATAGCGTTCGTCCTGTAGGATACCGGCAATGAGTTCCCGGATGTCCGCTTCATCATCGACGACCAGAATATCAGCCATTCTTGTGCTTCTTCCCGTAGTGAAATTCAGTTTTTGGGGCGTGTGTTCTTGTCGGTTGCGGCATTGTTGCGTGGCAGGCAAAAGCTCACGCGCGCGCCTGAACCGCCACTTGCCACTTCGGGCGCGTCTTCGAGCGTGAGCCTGCCGCCATGTTCTTCAATAATGCGCTGAACGATGGCAAGCCCGAGGCCCGTGCCTTTTTCGCGCGTCGTCATATAGGGCTCGGTCAGGCGGCTGCGGTTTTCAGAAGGTAGGCCGATACCGTTATCGGTGATGCGGATCCAAGCCATATCGTCTTCTAGCTCCACATCAACAGCGATCTTGCCCGGCGGATCGAGCTTGTCCTGCTGGCGGGCTTCGATGGCTTCGCGGGCATTCTTGACGAGATTGATGACCGTTTGCGAAATCAGGCGGCGATCGAAGGCGAAGGCGGGGGGCTTTTCGGGCAGGTGCAGATCAAACGTAATGTCGCTGGCGCTGACCCGCTGGAGGATCACGGCTTCTTTCACCACGCGGGTGATGTCATCCAGCTCCAGCACGGCGGCGGGCATGCGGGCGAAGGAGGAAAACTCATCCACCATGCGGCCAATGTCGCCAACCTGACGAATAATGGTGTCGGTGCATTGCTCGAAAACCTGCGGGTCGGAGGTGATTTCCTTGCCGTATTTGCGTTTCAGCCGCTCAGCGGAAAGCTGGATGGGTGTTAGTGGGTTTTTGATTTCATGGGCGATGCGGCGCGCGATGTCGGACCAAGCAGAATTGCGCTGGGCGCTGACAAGATCGGTCATGTCGTCGAAGGTCAGCACATAGCCGTGGTCTTCTTCGGCTGATTTTTCGGTCGTGGCACGCACAATGAAATTGCGCTCCTGCGTGCCGGCGCGAATTTTTACATGATCTTCCGCTGAGCCAGACGGCTTTTCGCGTGATTGCTCGAAAACGCTGACAAAGCCGGGCAAAACATCGGCCAGATTGCGGCCGGAAAGTTCGGAGGCATCCTGTTGCAACAGGCTTTCGGCGGAGCGGTTCACGAGCGTGATGCGACCTGCGGCATCAAGCCCGATCACCCCGGCACTCACCCCTGCAAGCATGGCTTCGGTGAAGCGGCGGCGGGCGTCGAGCTGGGTGTTGGTTGCCACCAATTCATCGCGTTGGCTTTTCAACTGCTGGGTCATTCGGTTGAAGGTGAGTGTGAGGGTGGACAAGTCACCAGCCCCCTTGCCCTCAGGCACTTTCACGCCCAGTTCACCGCGCGAAATACGGCGGGAAGCGTTGACGAGTTGCACCACGGGCTCGACCAATCGGTCGGCAAACCACATGGCGATCCAAACGGCGGCGAGCAAGAAGATGCAGGAAACGCCCGTATACATAATGGCAAAGGTAATTTGCACGCCTTGGCGGGAGTTCAGAAGCTGATCGAATTCAATCTTGCTCTCCTGCGCCTTGGCAAGCTGGCGCAATACTTCTGGGTCGATCTGGCGATAGATATACAGATACCGGTTATCAAAATTCTCCAGCTTAAACAGCGCCCGAATAACGCTGGTGTTGCCGGGGTTGATGATCACCAGTTCCCCTTTGGCGGCAGTCTCGAACATCGCGTCCGTGGGTGCTTGAAACTGAATTTGCTTATTGGCGGTCACGCGGACATCCAAAACCTTGCGGTCCCGGTCCACCAAGAAGGCAGCCGACAGGCCGCGCAACAGGGCGTGAGAAGCCAGTCGCTTGATGAAAGCGGGGCGGTCCTTATCAAACAATTCTCGCTGTTGGCTCAAATCAGCGGCAATCTGCGCCATGGTTTGCCGCGTCACCTGACCATGCTCGGTGATATAGGCTTCGGCCACTGTGACGGATGTATCCACAATGGCGCGGGTGCGTTCGGAGAACCACGCATCAAGCCCCCGGTTCAGGGTAACGGAGGCGAAAACGGCCACGATGATGGCCGGAAGCACCGCGATCAGCCCGAACAGGCCCACCATGCGAATATGCAGGCTGGCACCCGCAATGCCCCGGCGGCGGGCCATGAACAGTCTTAGCATCTGCCAACCGATGAGGCCCGCCATGGCGGTGACGAGCGCCAGATTGGCGATGAGCAGCGTGATGACGAGCGGTTGGGTGGGCTTGATGGGCGTCAGCCCGGTTAGGATGACATAGGTTGCCAGGCCGCAGAGGATCGACGCTACGACGACGGTCGTGGCACTTACCGCGCTGAATCTGTGGCGGAAATCGAAGGCGCCGCGCCTTGACCCGGCTTGCGGTTCCTCAACAATGTCTGATGTCATTCAGGCAAAATCCTGCTCAAGCATGGATGCAAACTGCCCTGCCTGTGGCATAAAATCAACAGTGTTGTATTTCAGCCACTTTAGGGTGCGAGACGCGCCCCGCCACGAACCACGGAGATTTGGTGATCGCGGATTTTGGCGCGCAAAGTGTTGCGGTTGATGCCCAAAAGCTCAGCGGCCCGGATCTGGTTGCCACCGGTTGCTGCCAGGGAAGCGTTGATGAGTGGAATTTCAAGTTCTGCCAATAGTCGATCATAGAGGCCAGCGGGCGGCAAGCTGCTGCCGTATCCGGCAAAATAGCGGGCGAGAAAATGTTCGACGAATTCGCTGATGGTTTCGGCTCCCGGCGTCTGAGCCGGCTGGTTGACGGTCGGCAGGTTTCCGGCGGCCAGCTCCTGGTCGATCATGGCGCGGCTGATTACGTCATCGACATAGATGGCGGTAATGCGCCGGATCAGGTTCTGCAATTCTCGCACATTGCCCGGCCAGCGATGGGCACACAGGGCGTTGATGGCTTCGCTCGAAAGCTGCTTGCGTGGCAGCCCTTCATCCTCAGCCGCGGCGAGGAAATGGCGGGATAGATCGGCAATGTCCTCGATGCGCTCGCGCAGCGGCGGCAGACGCAGAGGCACCACGTTCAAGCGGAAGAACAGGTCTTCGCGGAAATTTCCCTGCGCGATGAGTTGGCGCAAATCGCGATGTGTGGCGGCTACGATGCGAACATTGGTCTTGATGGGCGTGGTGCCGCCCACGCTCATATATTCGCCCTGTTGAAGGACACGCAGAAGGCGGGTTTGCGCTTCCATCGGCATATCACCGATTTCATCGAGGAATAGCGTGCCACCTTGGGCTTGCTCAAAGCGTCCGGCATGACGATTGGTAGCACCCGTGAAAGCTCCCTTTTCGTGGCCGAACAGCTCGGATTCGATAAGCTCCTTGGGGATGGCGGCCATGTTGACGGCCACAAACGGGCTTTTGCGACGGCGGCCATAATCATGCAGCACGCGGGCGACGAGTTCTTTACCCGTACCACTTTCACCAGCGATCATCACGGTGAGGTCGGTTTGGGTGAGCCGCGCGATGACGCGGAAAATCTCCTGCATGGCAGGCGATCGGCCAATGATGGGCAGATTTTCGGAAGTCATGCCACTCATGCCCGGAACCGGCTTGCGGCGGGCCTGCTCTAGCGCGCGGGCTGCAACGCCGATCAATTCACCCAGGTCGAAGGGCTTGGGCAGATATTCAAAGGCACCGCGCTCGGCAGCGGTGATGGCGGTGACGATGGTGTTATTGGCACTCATCACAATGACGGGAAGGTCTGGTCTCAGCTTTTTGATCCGGGGCAGAACTTCAAAGGCGCTTTCATCGGGTAGCACCACATCGGTGATGACGAGATCACCCTCTCCATCGGCCACCATGCGCCACAAGGAAGCGGCATTGCCGGTGGCGCGAACGCTGTAGCCCGCGCGGCCCAAGGCTTGCGTCAAGACAGTGCGGATGGCGGCATCATCATCGGCCAGAAGAATGGTTTTGCCTGTCATCATGACGGTTCAAACGCCTCGCTGTGACGGGTTTCCATGGGAAGTAAGATGCGGAACGTGGTGCGGCGACCGAGCGTTTCACATTCCACCACACCGCCATGATCGCGCACGATCTTGGCAACGAGTGCCAAGCCCAGCCCCTTGCCGGTGGCTTTGGTGGTGATGAAGGGGTCGAAAAGATGGGGCCTAATGTCCTCGGAAATGCCGGGGCCGGTGTCGTGAACGCAAACTTCCAAGGGCAGCGTTACCCGCTCGCCGGAGCCTGGAACGCGCAGACGGATGCCGGGTCGGAACGCAGTCGCCAAGGTGATTTCACCCTGCCCGTCGGCTTGCTCGATGGCTTCGGCTGCGTTTTTCACCAGATTGAGAAGCACCTGCACGAGTTGATCGCGGTTGCCGAGGACGGAGGGAAGTGAAGGGTCATATTCTTCGCGGATGGGAATATTGCGCGCAAAACCGGGGATGGCGATGGCTTTCACGTGCTCAAGAACGGCGTGGATGTTGGTGGGTGTGCGTTCAATCGGGCGGTCGTCAGAGAAAACTTCCATCTGATCGACGAGATTGCGAATGCGCTCAGTTTCCCCGCAGATGAGCTGCGTGAGTGCCCGGTCCTCACCATTCAGCGAAGGTTCCAGAAGCTGTGCGGCACCCCGGATGCCGGAGAGCGGATTTTTGATCTCATGTGCCAGCATGGAGGCCATGCCGATGACGGAGCGCGCACCGCCACGGTGGGTGAGCTGGCGGTCGATCTTCTGGGCCATAGAACGCTGCATGAGCGTGAGGATAACTTGGGACGAACCATCCTGAACGGCAGCTAATTGCACATCCACCGTGCGCTCGCCGCCCGTGCGGGGTGTGCCGATGGTGATGGCATATTCATTCACGGTAGAGCCCTGCTCGCGCACCTGCTGAATGAGGGCATGGAGCGGGCTTGCGAATGGGATCACATCGGAAAGGTTGAGGCGGGCAAGGCCGGAGGCGCTTGTTTGCAGAAAGTCTTCCGAGCTTGCATTGGCGTAGATGATGCGGTCAGCGTCATTGATGACCAATAGCGGGTTGGGCATCGAATCCAGCAGAACTGCATAATTAAGGCCCATCAGGCGGCCTGCGTTATGGTTTGCTGGGCCATGTCGTAAAGCGCGGTTATGGAGGCCATGACGCGCACTGGATCGGTCTCGCCCATCAGCTTGCTGCGCCAGGAGGTTAGTGTTTCACGCGGGAAGCCGGGGCGTTGGGCTAGAACGGTTAGATACCAGCCGAGATGCTTGCGCGCGGCTTTGACGCCAACGCGCGGCGTATAGTGATCGATCATGCCAAGGTAATGGCGTTTCACGATGGCCGCCTGTTCGGCCAAGGTTGGTTCGGCAATGCCGGTGCCGGGGTCGAGGGCTTCGGCCAACACGCCGGGCCACCACGGGCGGCCATAGGCACCGCGGCCAATCATGATGCCATCGGCACCCGACAGGCTGAGGATTTGTGGCAGATCGCGGATCTGGGTCACATCGCCATTGGCAATGACGGGGATTGTGACCGCTTCCTTCACTTTGCGGATAAAGGCCCAATCGGCCTTGCCCTTGTAGAACTGGCAGCGCGTGCGGCCATGAACGGTGACGAGTTGGATGCCGCAGGCTTGCGCGCGGCGGGCGAGTTCGGGGGCATTGCGGTTGGTATCGTCCCAGCCCATCCGCATCTTCAGCGTGACGGGAACCGAGACTGCGCCGACAGTGGCTTCGATGAGCGTTTGCGCGTGGTCGAGATCGCGCATGAGGGCGCTGCCGGAGAGGCCGCCGGTCACTTCGCGGGCGGGGCAACCCATGTTGATGTCGATGACGTCGGCACCAAGGTCTTGGGCCATTTTCGCGCCTTCGGCCATCCAATGGGCTTCGCGGCCGGCAAGTTGGATGACGAAGGGGTCTACCTTGTCGCGGCCATGGGTGCGGCGCACGACATCGGGGCGTTCGCGGACGAGTTCCTCACTGGCTACCATTTCAGAGACGACGAGGCCGGCGCCAAGCTCATTGGCGAGCACCCGGAAGGGCTCATCCGTTACACCCGACATGGGAGCCAGGAAAATGCGGTTTCGGGTGGTAATCGGTCCGATTGTAATGCCCATCTTTTAGGCAACTTTCTAATGTGCTTGTTTCGAAGGCATTCTAGGGTAGCCCAATTCTTCCGGCAAGGCTTCTTGGCAATCGCATTAAATGGTTTACTTGCCCTTGTACCCCTTGGCCTGATACATCGACCCTGTAATTCAAGAGGTTTTCGCTTTGGGAACTGCAGTCCTCATCCTTGCTGCCGGGGCCGGAATACGCGCTGGCGGAGAGCGGCCGAAACAATATCAGCCCGTAGGTGGGCAGACCGTGTTGCGTTTAACGGTCGAAGCGTTCCTTTCGCATCCCGGCATTTCACACGTTCAGGTGGTTATCGGCGAAGGCCATGAGGGGCTTTATGCTGAAACAATTCAGGGGCTTGGCCTGTTGCCGCCGGTGCAGGGCGGGCTGACGCGGCAGGTATCGGCGTTGCGGGGTTTGGAAGCCCTCGTCCCACTTTCACCCAGCAAGGTTTTGATCCACGATGCGGCTCGCCCCTTTGTGAGCCATGCCATCATCGCGCAGGTGATTGCAGCCCTCGACCGCCATGAGGGGGTGATTCCCGCTTTGCCCGTTACCGACACGCTGAAACGGGCTCCCGGCGGGGTGATCACCAGCACGGTGAGCCGTGAATCACTGTGGGGGGCGCAGACGCCGCAAGGCTTCCGCTTTCCCGAAATCCTCGCGGCACATCGGCGCGCGCAGGCTGAAGGTCTGGGCCATTTGACGGATGACGCAGCGGTGGCCGAGCATGCTGGATTGAGTGTTGGCATCGTTCCGGGGGAAGCGGCCAACCGCAAGCTCACCACGATGGACGATATCGCTGAGGCCGACCGCCAATTTCTGCGCGCTTCCATTGATCGCCTGCCCGATGTTCGCGTGGGCCAAGGATTTGATGTTCACGCCTTTGAGCCGGGAAATCATGTCGTTCTGTGTGGCGTTAAAGTGCCGCACAATATGCGCCTGAAGGGCCATTCGGATGCGGATGTGGCTATGCATGCGCTTACCGATGCCATTCTGGGTGCCCTCAGCGAGGGCGATATCGGCCAGCATTTTCCGCCGTCTGACATGCAGTGGAAGGGTGCGGAAAGTGCCATCTTCCTGCGTCATGCATCGGGCCTTGTTTCGGGTCGTGGCGGCATGATCGCGCATACCGATATCACCATCGTATGCGAGGAGCCGCGCATCGGCCCGCATGTTTCGGCCATGCGGGCGAGCCTTTCGGATATTTTAGCCATGCCGACGCAACGGGTTGCCGTCAAGGCAACCACCAGCGAGCGTCTGGGCTTTACCGGACGGCGCGAAGGCATTGCCGCATTTGCGACCGCCACGGTGCGCCTGCCGCTGTAACGGAGGCTTTCATGTTTTCGCCCGAACTGACCTTGGATGCTCGCGACATTCTCGATTTATGCCGAAAACAGGGGCTAAAACTCGCCACAGCAGAAAGCTGCACGGGCGGGCTGATCACTGCGTTGCTTACGTCTATCGCGGGATCGTCAGATGTGGTGGAGCGCGGGTTTGTGACCTATTCCAACGAAGCCAAAACGGAAATGCTGGGTGTTGCCGCCGCCAAGATCGCTGCCAATGGAGCTGTTAGCGAGATTGTGGCGCGTGCGATGGCGGAAGGGGCTCTTGCAGCTTCCCGCGCAAAAGTCGCCGTTAGTGTGACGGGTGTTGCAGGACCGGGTGGCGGATCGAGGCAAAAGCCTGTGGGGCTTGTGCATATTGCCTGCGCGCAGGTGGGTTTGCCCACGCTGCATCAGCGGCATGAATTTGGTGATCTGGGACGCGACGACATTCGCCGGCGCGCGGTTCATGCAGCCTTGGCGCTTGTGCGTGAGCAGATTACTGGCGCGGGCTTGCTGGGTTAAGATAACGCTCTGCTAGATGTACGAAGAACGATGAGCCTGCAGTGAGCTGCGTATCATTGAAATCATAGGCCGGATCGTGCAGGAATGGACCATCGCCCATGCCAAGGAAGAAATAGCTTCCCGGCACGGCCTCTAGCATGAAGGCGAAGTCCTCGCTGAACATCAGCGGGGCATCAAATTCTACCAGTGGCCAATTGAGCGCACGCGCGGTATCGGCAACGAATTGCGTTTCCGCTCGGGCATTAATCGTGGCGGGATAGGATTTGTCATAGAAAATTTCCGCCGTGCAGTTGAAGCTTGCGGCTTGGGCGTGAATCAGTTCGTGGAAACGCTTGTCCATCAGATCGCGGGCCTCGCGGCTACAGGTGCGGATGCCGACTTCGAGCTGCGCCGTATCGGGGATGATGGTGGCCGCGGTGCCTGCGTGGAATGAGCCAACGGTGACAACTGCGGGGTCCACCGGCGACACATTGCGCGATACCAGCGTTTGCAATGATTGCACGATGGAGGCAGCGGCAACAACGCAATCATTTGTGAATTGCGGGGCCGCGCCATGACCACCGCGCCCGCGAATGGTGACACTGCCGACATCACAAGCCGCCATGACCGATCCCGGCTTTACTGCGATGTGCCCAGCGGCCAAGCCGGGAAGATTGTGGAGCGCGAAGACGGCATCGCAGGGGAATTTTTCGAATAACCCTTGCTCGATCATCACCTTGGCCCCGCCAATATTCTCCTCAGCGGGTTGGAAAATCACGTTCAGCGTGCCGTTGAACTGGCTCGTCTCAGCCATATATCTGGCCGCGCCCAGCAGCATGGCTGTGTGGCCATCATGGCCGCAGGCGTGCATTTTGCCGGGTGTGGCGGAGGCATGGGCAGCGCCTGTCGTTTCGTGGATTGGCAAGGCGTCCATATCCGCGCGAAGGCCGATGCGTTTGCCCTGCCCGCGCGTGAGCGAGCCGACAACGCCGGTTCCGGCCAGAATGGTGACGGCATAGCCCCAGCTTTTGAGCTTTTCGGCCACGATGGCACTGGTGCGGTGTTCTTCAAAGGCGAGTTCGGGGTGGACGTGGAAATCACGCCTGAGCCGGATCAACTCGCCTTCCCATGCTTTCAATTCATTCTGGATCATTGGGCGATTATAGCCCCAAGCCGCTGTATTGCGCCAGCCTGCCGCAGATGGGCTTTTCAATGTCCGAGAAGGTGATAAGCAATCGCCCATGACTGATTTGGCCCTGCTTTCCCGTTTCGCGCATGCTGCGTTGGCTCATTATGAGCTTGGCGCGGATGTTTCGATTGAACTCATCAACCTGTCCGAAAATGCCACCTATCGTGTGGACGCGCCGGGTGGAAAGCGTTTCGCTCTGCGGATACACCGGCAGGGCTATCATTCGCGCGAGGCCATTGCGTCTGAGCTTTCATGGCTTATGGCGTTGCGCCAGGATGGGGTTGTGACCACACCCATTCCACTTACCGGCCGGGATGGGGAATGGATTCAGCTTGTGACAGTGGATGCGGCGAGCCGCCATGCCGTGTTGAGTGCGTGGGAAGAAGGGCGCGAGCCGGGGGTGGGTGAGGATTTATCGGCCCATTTCGCGACGCTCGGCGAGGTGACGGCGCGCATGCATTTGCATGCAAAAGCCTGGCGGCGACCCGCCGGCTTCACGCGACATGTGTGGAGTTGGGAGACGGCCTTGGGTGACGCACAGCCCCATTGGGGCCGCTGGCGCGACGGGTTGGGCATGGATGATCCTAAGCGGGATCTATTCGGCCAAGCCGCGAAATTGGTGCGGCATCGGCTGGAGGCATTCGGAAGCGGGCCGGATGAGTTCGGGCTTTCGCATTGCGATTTGCGGCTGGCGAATTTGCTGGTGGATGGCGATGCGGTGAAGGTGCTGGATTTCGATGATTGCGGGTTCAGCTGGTATCTTTATGACGCAGCAACGCCCGTATCGTTCTATGAGCATCTGCCGCAGGTGCCGGGGCTGATCCGCAACTGGCTATCCGGCTATCGGCGCGTGGTGGATTTGGGCCAGCGCGAAGAAGACGAAATCCCCACCTTTCTGCTGCTGCGCCGCCTGCTGCTGGTCGCATGGATCGGCTCGCACCGCGAGACCGAATTGGCGCGATCGATGGGGGTGGAATACACCGCGCAAACGGTGGATCTGGCGCGGGAATATCTCAAGCGGATGGGTTAACGCCTGATTGGCACTTGGCGCTCGATATGACCGAATGCGCGTGTGACAATGAAGGTCAGCACCATATAGATGATCGCTGCCGTGATCAGCGGTTCATAGGTGAGATAGGTATTCTGCCGAACCCGCAGGATGACACCGAACACATCCATCACCGTCACCGTGGCTGCGAGTGGTGTTGCCTTGAGCATCAGCACGGTTTCGCCTGCCAGTGTTGGCAAAACATTTCTCACCGCGCGCGGCAACCAAACTCTGACAAGCACCTTCCAAGGCGACATGCCAAAGGCGCGCGCAGCTTCCAATTCTCCTTTTGGAACGGACAGGAAAGCACCGCGCATGATCTCGCCGCCATAGCCTGCTTCATTCAGTGTGAAAGCGAGGATTGCATAGAAATATCCTTCGCGAAGAATCGGCCAAAGTGAACTTTGCCGGATTTCGGGATAAGCGGCGAACACTGAGCCCAAGCCAAAATAGAGAAGCCATAGCTGAACGAGCAGAGGCGTTCCGCGCATCAGCGTGCAGTAGCCTTTGGAAATTGCACCCAGCCATTTTGGACCCGTGACCTGCACCAAGCCCACTGGGACAGCGAGGATCATGCCGAAAACCATCGACAGCACCAGAAGCTGAACTGTCAGCCACAGCCCTTGCAAAAGCTGGGGCGCATATTCTGGGAACCACGTCCAGTTCATGTCCTCACCTCAAGCCAATGATGTCTGGCCGCGCCGATAGCGGCGCTCCAGAATTCCAATGAAGTAGGACGAAATGAGTGTGATGATCAGGTAGATCAGACCCGTTGTCAGGAAGAACAGCATGTAACGCTTGGTGAAAGCCGCAGCAGACGCTGTGGTTGACAAAAGTTCATAGTTGCCCACGACCGCGACGAGTGCTGTGTCCTTGATTACCACCAGCCACAAATTTGAAAGGCCGGGTATCGCGTTGGGCAGCATGGCTGGGCCCGTTACGCGCCTGAAAAGTTGCAATCCACCCATGCCGAAGGCCTTGCCTGCTTCAATCTGGCCTACAGGTACAGCCTGAATAGCGGCGCGGAACACTTCCGTGTGGTAGGCACCTTGCACAACGCCGAGAACCAGAATTGCAGCAAGGGTTCCATTCACCTCAATGGGGCCGAAACCGACGAGGCCAAGCAGCGTGTTGATGCCGCGCGTTCCGAAAAAATAGAGGATGAGGATCAAAACGACTTCGGGAACGGAGCGAACGATGGTGGTGTAAACCGCCGCAATGCCGCGCGAGACTAGCCCGCCATAAAGCTTGGCTGAAGCACCCAACAAACCCAGCATGATGCCGATAATGTAGGCGCTTGCAGCAATGAATAACGTAAATTGCGCGCCTCGGAGTAATTCGTCTCCGAAACCCTTGTCGCCAAATGTGAGAATTTCGGGAATCATCATTCGCCAGAAGTAATGGCGGCCACCCTATAAGAGCGGCCGCCCTGTTGCATCAGCCCTTCGGCGGAACGATCATCAAGCCTTCCAGCTTGTACTTCTTGTTCAGCTCTTCAAACACGCCCTTGGCGGCAACCGCCTTGAGGGCTGCGTTGATCTTGTCTTTCAACGCTGTGTCTTCTTTACGCAGGCCAACACCCACGCCATAGCCGAGGATTTCGGTGTCATTGGGAACGGCACCTTTCAACTCGCAGCAGGCCTTGCCTTCTTCCGACTCGAGATAAGCCTGCAAGGCAACGCCGTCAGCCATGATGTAGTCGATACGGCCGGCGGAAAGGTCGGCGTTGACTTCATCCTGCTTCTGGTAGGCCTTGGCGGTGGCACCCTTGGGCACATAGTACTTGTCGATGTAGTTCTGGTGGATGGTGGCACCCTGCACACCGATCACCTTGCCCGACAGATGCTCAGGAGAGAAGTCCATGTCGCCGGTTTTTGCGCCGATGATCACGGATGCTGAGTTGTAGTACATGTCGGAGAAATCAATCTGCTCCTTGCGCTTGTCGGTGATCGACATGGAGCCGAAGATGCCGTCCATCTTCTTTTCGAGCAAAGCGGGAATGATGCCATCCCACGCGATGGGGATCATGGTGCACTTTTCATTCATTTCAGCGCACACGGCATTCATCAGATCATATTCCCAGCCTTCCCATTCGCCAGCCGCATTCTGCGAGGTGAAGGGCGGATAGGCGGAGGTGTCGGTCGCGAACACGAGGTCAGCCTTGGCCGAAGTGACGCTGATCGCAAGGGCAGCGGTAGCCGCCATTACTAGTTTCTTGAAATTCATTTTCTTTAACTCCCTGTTTGCCGTTTCTGTTTTTCCGCCGCCGGCCTAGTGAATGCCGGAGACGAATTGCTTGCAACGCTCGGATTTTGGATTGCCGAACACCTGTGCGGGCGCGCCCTCCTCCTCGACCATGCCTTTGTGCAGGTAGATCACATGGGAGGAAACGTCGCGCGCGAATTTCATTTCATGGGTAACCAGCAGCATGGTGCGGCCTTCTTCGGCCAGACTGCGGATCACCTTCAATACCTCACCCACAAGCTCAGGGTCGAGCGCAGAGGTGGGTTCATCAAACAACATCACTCTGGGTTCAATGCAAAGTGCGCGCGCGATGGCGGCGCGCTGCTGTTGGCCGCCGGATAGGAAAGCGGGATATTGATCGCGCTTTTCGTAGAGGCCCACTTTCTGCAACAGCCCCTCAGCGCGTTCGATAGCCTCCTTGCGGGGAACCTTCAGAACGTGAACGGGGGCCTCAATCACATTTTCAAGAACCGTCATATGCGCCCAAAGATTGAAGCTCTGAAACACCATGCCGAGCCTTGTGCGGATGCGCTCAACTTGGCGCATGTCCACCGGAACTGCATCGTTATTGCGACCAGGTTTCAGGCGCACTTCCTCACCATTCACGATGATGCGCCCGCTCGTTGGCATTTCGAGGAAATTGATGCAGCGCAAAAAAGTGCTTTTGCCTGAACCGGAAGCGCCGATAATCGACACGACATCGCCGACCCGCGCTGTCATGGAAACGCCTTTCAGAACTTCAAGAGGCCCGAAATTCTTGTGCAGATCCTTCACAACCACCGCTTCGGGCTGATCAGCCGCCGTTGTTGCGGGCGATTTTGAAACCAAAATGGCAAACTCCAAACATGCCCTTGGGGCGGGAAACTTGGTGTCACTTTAGCATGCAGAACACAGAGCGCAATTCCGCATTGTGGGCAAACATCAAACTATCCCCGAATGGTGACCACAAAAAAGCACCCGGAACGTTGACGCTGCCGGGCGCTTTTTGGGATTGGCTCAACTACTTCTATTACTTCTTTTTGGACGCCTTCTTGGCGGATTTCTTTGCGATCTTCTTAGCTGCCTTCTTCGGTGCCGCCTTCTTGGTGGCCTTCTTGGGCGCAGCAGTCTTCTTGGCTGCCTTCTTAGCTGCCTTCTTGGCCGTCACCGGGGCTAGCTTGGGAGCAGCGGAGGCGCTGGCCTTGGGTGCGGCAGCGGGTGCCGAAGTCACGCCGAAAAAGTCGCTGATGCGCTGGGAAAGTGAACGAGATGCGTTGGTCATAAATGTGCCCCTAAGCCTGAACAAAAATCGAGTTGGGCATTTTACACCATATTTCATAAGGGCTTGGGAAGAGGCAAATTCCAACGGGCTGATTGTGCGGTTGCGTGAGCGGATGAAGCCCGACTGGCCGAAGGCAATTGCCGCGTGTGTTTCCCCGCTTGCATTGGGATTGTGCAATTAAGGCTTAACGATGGTTGAAATACTGTCATAACCTATTGATTATGCTGATTTAATTAAGAATCCAACGCCTCGCCGCGAGCCCAGTTTTGCTTGGTTTCTGCCATGAAATCGGCATAGCGACCATCGGCGATCGCCTGCCTTATGCCCTGCATGAGGTGCTGGTAATAGGCGATGTTTACCCAGGAAAGCAGCATCATGCCGAGCATTTCGCCTGAGCGAATGAGGTGGTGAATATAGGCGCGCGAATATTGTGAGGTGGCGGGGCAATCACTTGTCGGGTCGATGGGGCGCATGTCTTCGGCGTGTTTGGCGTTGCGGAGATTCATTTTTCCGAAGCGGGTAAAGGCCTGCCCGTGGCGGCCTGAACGGGTTGGCATGACGCAGTCGAACATATCAATGCCCCGAGCCACCGATTCGATAATGTCATCCGGTGTGCCGACACCCATGAGATAGCGCGGCTTGTCATCCGGCATGACGGGGGTGGTGAAATCCAGCGTGGAAAGCATCAGTTCCTGGCCCTCGCCCACAGCCAGGCCACCCACGGCATAGCCGTGGAAGCCGATGTCTTTCAGGCCAGCCGCGGATTCTTCGCGTAAGCGGCGGGTAACGCCGCCTTGCACGATGCCGAAACAGGCGCGGCCGGGCTGGTTTCCATGCGCGTGGCGCGAGCGCGAAGCCCAGCGCAGCGAAAGCTGCATGGCGCGTTCGGCTTCTTTTTCCGAATGTGGGAAGGCCAAGCATTCATCGAACTGCATCTGGATATCGGAGCCTAAAAGGCGCTGGATTTCCATGGAGCGTTCAGGCGTGACTTCGTATTTACGGCCATCAATATGGCTTTGAAAAGTCACACCGCGCTCGGTGAGTTTGCGGATTTTCGACAGTGACATGACCTGAAATCCGCCACTGTCAGTCAGGATCGGGCCTTGCCAACCGATGAATTTATGCAAGCCGCCCAGCTTTTCCAAGCGCTCTGCACCCGGGCGCAGCATGAGGTGATAGGTGTTGCCGAGGATAATATCGGCCCCTGCCCCCTTCACCTGATCCAGATACATGCCCTTCACCGTGCCCACTGTGCCAACCGGCATGAAGGCAGGCGTGCGAATTTCGCCGCGCGGCATGGTGATGCGGCCCAACCGGGCACCGCCATCGCGGGCTTTGATTTCAAAGTTGAAAAGTTCAGTCATGATAGGTGGGCCATAGCAGACTGGAATCGCCATAGGAATAGAACCGATAGCCGGTTTTCACCGCATGGGCATAAGCCGCTTGCATGGTTTCGAGACCAGAAAAGGCCGAAACGAGCATGAAAAGTGTGGATTTGGGCAGGTGGAAATTGGTCATCAACGCATCCACGGCTTTGAAGCGGAAGCCGGGGGTGATGAAGATATCGGTGGAGCCGGAGAACGGAGCCAGTGTTCCGGTTTCCCTTGCGGCACTTTCCAGAAGCCGCAGGCTGGTCGTGCCCACGGCGATGACGCGGCGGGCGGCTTTGAGCTGGGCCACGGTGGCGGCCGTAACCTCACCCCATTCGGAATGCATTTTGTGCTCGGTCGTGTCTTCCGCCTTGACGGGCAGGAAGGTGCCAGCCCCGACATGCAGGGTGACGAAGGCGCTGCCGATGCCCCTATCTTTCAACCTTTGAAGCAGTTCGGGTGTAAAGTGAAGGCCTGCGGTGGGTGCTGCAACGGCACCTTCCTTGCTGGCATAGACGGTTTGATAATCGCTGCGGTCCTGCTCATCTTGTTCGCGTTTTCCCGCGATATAGGGCGGCAGCGGCATGGTGCCGGTTGCGGCGATGGCGGCATCCAATTCGGGGCCGGAAACGCCGAAGTGAAGCGTGATTTCTCCCGCCTCGCCCTTCGCCTCCAGACGGGCTTCCAAACTGCCCGCTCCAAAGCGGATGAGGTCGGCCTGCTCCAGCTTCTTGGCGGGTTTGGCGAAAGCCTTCCAGCGCGCGCCATCCAGCCGCTGGTGGAGCAAAACGGAGATTTTTGGGGTGGTGCCGTGGCGGCCTAAACGCACGCCTTCAAGGGCGGCAGGGATAACCTTGGTGTCATTGAACACAAGCACATCGCCCGGTTCCAGAAGGTCCGGCAAGGCCCCGATGGTATGATCCGCCAGAGCCTCGCCGGGTTTTACCAGAAGAAGGCGCGCTGACTCTCGCGGAACGGCTGGGCGCAGAGCGATATTCTCTGGCGGCAGTTCAAAATCGAAGGCATCAACGCGCATTTGGGTGGGTTTACTTCGCGTCCGCTGCAACCGTCATTTTGACGATCTTGTCGGGGTTCTGCACGGGCTCGCCGCGCTTCAACTGATCGACAAATTCCATGCCGGAAGTGACCTGGCCCCAGACCGTATATTGGCGGTCGAGGAAGGGGGCGGCATCAAAGCAGATGAAGAACTGTGAATTGGCACTGTCCGGGCTGGAGGAGCGGGCCATCGAGCAGGTGCCGCGCACATGCCGCGTGGCGTTGAATTCGGCCTTCAGGTTCGGCTTCTTGGAGCCGCCCATGCCGGTGCCCGTGGGATCACCACCCTGCGCCATGAAGCCTTCGATCACGCGGTGGAACACCACGCCATCATAAAAGCCTTCGCGCGCCAATTCCTTGATGTGCTTGACATGGCCGGGGGCTACATCAGGCAGCATTTCGATGACAACGCGGCCCTTTTCGAGGTCCAGATAGAGAGTATTTTCGAGGTCGGCCATGGTCGCTCCTTACTTCACATCCTTGAGGATTTTGAGACTGATAATCTTATCGGGGTCGGTGGGCGGTTCGCCCTTGTTGATCTGGTCGATGCAATCCATGCCTTCGGTGACATTGCCCCAAACGGTGTACTGACCGTTGAGGAAGCTGCCTTCGGCAAACATGATGAAGAATTGCGAATTGGCGCTATCGGGATCGCTGGAGCGGGCCGCGCCCACGGTGCCGCGCACGAAGGGTTCTTCAGTGAATTCGGCCTTCACATCGGCAAGATCAGAGCCACCCATGCCGGTGCCAGTCGGGTCACCCGTCTGGGCCATGAAGCCGTCGATGACGCGGTGGAAGATGATGCCGTCATAAAAGCCCTTGGCCGTGAGTGCCTTGATCTGCTCGACATGCTTGGGGGCGAGGTCGGGGCGAAGGGCGATGGTGACCTTGCCGCATTTCAGCTCCATCACCAGCGTGTTTTCCGGGTCTGGCGTGGCGGCGGTGGCGGTGCCTGCCATGAGGGCGGCACCAATCATGGCCGCGCCAAGGGTGCGGCGGGTGAGTTTTGAGATCATTGGCTTTCTCCTTAAATCTGCGGGGGCTTGGTAGCGGAGTTTGCGCGGGAGGGCAAATGAGCAACCATTCAGCTTTTATCCCGGGCGCAGCTTAGTGGGGGCGACGACGCATGAGGTTGGATTTAGCTCAAGTCTCGTAATCAACAATCCGGCGTTCGGCAATGATGCCTGCGAAGTGGGGTTTCACGGCTTCGTGAGCGGGGTGGGCGTTGTAGGTGGCGAAGGCAGCGCGGGATTCGAATTCGGAGATGAGCGACAGGTCGCCCGCATTCGGGCCTTCCTGGGTGTTGATGCCCACTTCGATGCGGATGAGGCCGGGGATTTGGCCGTTGAGGCTTTCCAGCAGGCGCTTGGCTTCCACCAAAGCCGCGTGCGGGGTTTCCGGCTTGGTGCGCCAGATGACGAGATGGACGAACATCAGGCACGCTCCGCGATGGCTTGGCGGATGGCGGCGGCGGATTGATCGGGCACGAAGGCGGAGATGTCACCGCCCATGGCCGCGATCTGCTTGACCAGTGACGAGGCGATCATTCGCGTGCCGGGGCCAGCGGCGAGGAATACGGTTTCGATGGTGGGGTCCATTGCGGCGTTCATCTGGCCCATTTGGACCTCATAATCGAAATCCGATGCATCGCGCAGGCCCCGAATGATGAGCCCGGCACCTGCTTTGCGGGCGGCGTCTACGGCCAGGCCGTCGAAGGTGATGAGGGTGAGCTTCACGCCCGCCTTGGCGGCCAAGGGGGTGGCGGCGTCTTTGAGCAGGGCGAGCCGGACATCGGGGGCAAGCAGGCCGGGCTTACCGTAATGCACCCCAGCACCCAAAACCAAATGATCCACCAGTCGCGCGGCACGCGCGATGATGTCCAAATGCCCGTAGGTGACGGGATCGAAGCTGCCGGGATAAAAGCCGATGCGTGTTTTCATGGACCTATTTATCTCCTCAGATGACTTTGAGCGCAAGCCATAGGCCGCCAGCCATGAGAAATGTGCCGCTGCCCAGCTCAATCCAGCGCAGGCGGGTTTGCGACAGGGCGGTGCGAAGCTGGCCGGCCAGAAGGGCGTAAAATCCATCCAGAAGCGTGGCGAGCGCCATGAAGGTCATGCCCAGCCAGATCACCTGCCGGGTGAACTCCATATTGGGATCCGCAAATTGCGGGATGAGGGCGCCGAAAACGATGAGAACCTTGGGGTTGCTCAGGATGACGAAAAACCCTTGCGCTACAAAGCCACCGCGAGGGGGTGGCGCATCGCCAAGCAGCATGGCACCCCGGCTGCGCCAAAGTTTGAAGCCGAGCCAGACGAGATAGCCGGCACCGGCTAGGCGTATGAGATCATACCAAAATCCAAGACTATGGATGATGGCGGACAGGCCAAGAATGGCGATCGTAAGCCAGACCAAGAGACCCAGTTGCGTGCCAACCACATTCAGCAACCCAGCGCGCGGACCGTAGCGCAGGCTGTTGGCGATGATGATCGTCACCGTCGGGCCGGGTACGATGATGATGGCGGTGCAGGCGAGGACGTAAGCGAGGTAGGCGGTGGTGAGCATTTGTTTGGGAAATCCTCTCCCCTCAGGTCACTGTCTTCCTCGGGCTTGACCCGAGGGCGACGATTTGGATTGGGGCGGGTTGCCTTAGCTCGCCGCTTCACCCTCCCCGCCCACATATCCATTCTCATCCCCGCCCGCATCTTCTTCCTTGATGCATTCGACCGAGACGACATGTTCGTCTTCGGCTGTATCGAAAATGGTGACGCCTTGGGTGGAGCGACCCGCCGCGCGGATATCATGCACCGGGCAGCGGATGAGCTGGCCACCATCGGAGACGAGCATGATCTGGTCGCCTTCCTCGATCGGGAAGGATGCCACCAGCGGGCCGTTGCGCTTGGAAACGGTCATGGCGGTGATGCCTTTGCCGCCGCGGCCTGTGACGCGGTATTCATAGCTGGATGTGCGCTTGCCATAGCCGTTGATCGAAACGGTGAGGATGAACTGTTCCAATGCCGAAAGCTCGGCATAGCGTTCCTGGCTGAGAGAGGCTTCTTCGGCCACATCTTCATCGGCCTCAGCAGCTGCCAGCGGCTCGGCCTCCTCGCCACCCATGGCGCGGCGGAGTTTGATATAGGCAAGGCGTTCGGCGGGGCTTGCCTCCACATGGCGTAGAACGGCCATGGAGATAACGAAATCATCATCGGCCAAGCGTATGCCGCGCACGCCGGTTGAATCACGGCCCTTGAAGATGCGGACATCGTTCACATCAAAGCGGATGCACTGGCCGAGCGAGGTGGTGAGCATGACATCCGACACATCATTGCAGATTTCAACGCCGATGATCTGGTCGCCCTCATCCAGCTTCATAGCGATCTTGCCGGAGCGGCGAATGTCTACGAAGTCGGAAAGTTCATTGCGGCGAATATTACCGGATTTGGTAGCAAAAACGATTTGGAGATTGGCCCAGCTCGCTTCATCCTCTGGCATCGGCATCACCGTGGTGATGCGCTCACCCGCATCCAGCGGCAGCATGTTGATCAAAGCCTTGCCGCGTGATTGCGGGCTGCCGATGGGCAAGCGCCAAACTTTTTCACGATAGACCATGCCGGTGGAGGAGAAGAACAGGACTGGCGTATGGGTGTTGGCCACGAACAGCTTGGTGACGAAATCTTCGTCCTTGGTTTGCATGCCTGAACGGCCCTTGCCGCCACGGCGCTGGGCGCGATAAGCCGACAGCGGCACGCGCTTGATATAGCCCGTGTGGCTGACGGTGACGACCATGTCTTCGCGCTGAATGAGGTCTTCGTCATCCACGTCGAAATCTTGCTCGATGATTTCGGTGCGGCGCGGGGTGGCGAATTCGTTTCGGGCGGCGGTTAGCTCATCCTTGATGATGGTGCGAACACGCGCGCGCGAGCGCAGAATCTCAAGATAATCGGCAATTTCCGTACCCAAACGGGTGAGTTCTTCGGCCACTTCATCACGGCCAAGCGCGGTGAGGCGTTGCAGGCGCAGGTCGAGAATGGCGCGGGCCTGTTCTTCGGAAAGCCTATAGGTGCCATCCGCACTCAGGCGGTGGCGCGGGTCGGCGATCAGCTCAATGAGTGGGGCCATGTCCTTGGCCGGCCAATCGCGGCCCATCAGGCCTTCGCGCGCTTCAGCCGCATCGCGTGAGGCGCGGATGAGGGCGATCACCTCGTCAATATTGGCAACGGCGATGGCCAAGCCCACCAACACATGCGCGCGGTCGCGCGCCTTGCCGAGCAGGAACTTCGTGCGTCGGGTGACGACTTCTTCGCGGAAGGCGATAAAAGCCATGATGAAATCGCGCAAATTCATCAGTTCCGGGCGCCCACCCGTGAGCGCCACGGCATTGATGCCGAAGCTGGTTTGCAAAGCCGAGAAGCGGTAGAGCTGGTTCAGCACCACATCACCCACGGCGTCGCGCTTTAGCTCGATCACCACGCGCATGCCGTGGCGGTCGGATTCATCGCGGATGTCGGAAATGCCTTCGATCTTCTTGTCGCGCACCATCTCGGCGATGCGTTCAATCATCGTGGCCTTGTTCACCTGATAGGGAAGCTCGGCGATGATGATGGCTTCGCGCTCTTTGCGGATTTCCTCGATCTCGACCTTGCCGCGCATCACGACCGAGCCGCGGCCCGTGTGATATGCGGATTTGATGCCAGATCGGCCGAGAATGATGCCGCCGGTTGGGAAGTCTGGGCCGGGCACGATCTCGATCAGGCGGTCGATGGAGATTTCCGGGTCATCAATGGCAGCGACGCAGGCGTCGATCACTTCGCCAAGATTGTGCGGCGGAATGTTGGTGGCCATGCCGACGGCAATGCCGCCTGCCCCGTTCACCAGCAAATTGGGGAAGCGGGCGGGAAGGACCACGGGCTCGCGTTCGGAATTGTCGTAGTTCGGTTGAAAATCAACCGTGTCCTTGTCAATGTCATCGAGCAGCGCGTGGGCTGATTTGTTCATGCGTACTTCGGTATAACGCATGGCGGCTGCCGGATCGCCGTCCACCGAGCCGAAATTGCCCTGCCCGTCGATGAGCGGCAGGCGCATGGAGAAGTCCTGCGCCATGCGAACAAGCGCGTCATAGATCGATTGGTCGCCGTGGGGATGGTATTTACCGATCACATCACCGACCACGCGGGCGGATTTGCGATAGGGCTTGTTCCAGTCATAGCCATTCTCGTTCATCGAGAACAAAATGCGGCGGTGGACGGGTTTCAGGCCGTCGCGGACATCGGGAAGCGCGCGGCTGACGATGACGCTCATGGCGTAATCGAGATAGCTGCGCTTCATTTCCTCTTCGATGGAAATGGGAGAGATATCGTCCGGCGCAGGCATGCCCGGTTTTGCGTCTTTATCGGCCAATTTGAACCCCGATTCGATTGATGCGCCAATCTAGCCTTCTGGCGGGGCTCGGGCAATGAAAAGGGCCTGTTATTCGTGGCTTTTCACGCGTTTTCCGGGGGCCGAAGTGACGCAGCGTCAAAGCTTGCGGAATTTGACGCCAGAACCCTCATACCAGCCTGCCTGTTCGATGACCGGAGAACAGTTTGTGCGACCTTTCATCCAGCTTTCCAGCGAGATGCAGAGCTTGCTGCCGCGCACGCTCCAGCGGCCCTGATCGGAGCTGCCGAGAACCTTCCCAACCAAAGTGCCATCGGTTTTGGCGGAAAAGCGCACGTTGTAGTTCTGCACGACAGCCTGGAAATCACCGGGGAAAAGGCGGGTGAGTTCACGCGGCGACAGCGGTTCACCAGCCAGCGCCGTGCCGAGGCCGAAAATCATCAACATCGCGCCTGCGATGGCAGGCCGAAAACCGGTTCTCATATGCGCGTTCCTTGCCTGAGGATGGGCAGGCGCACTCAGCACTCAGCCCCGTTTCTGCCGCCAAGAGCCTGCAAATTGTGGGCTGAGTGTGGCAGCGGCTTTTTTACCGCACGACCGCGTTTCTGGGCGCGGCGAGGAGCCAGCCAAGACGGGTGATCCAAACAAGATCAGAACGGAACCTCGTCATCCAGTTCCCCGCGCGCGAAGCTTTGCTGCGGCTTGGAAGTGCTGCCGGATGAACGCGCGCCCATGGGGCTTGCAGAGCCGAAATCATCACCGCCAGCTGCATCACCCGCACCGCCGCTGCGGCCGTCGAGCATGGTGAGTGTGCCGTTGAAATTCTGGAGCACGATTTCGGTGGAATAACGCTCGATATTGTCCTTATCGGTATATTTGCGCGTCTGGATTTGGCCCTCAATATAAACTTTTGACCCTTTTTTCAGATAGTTCTCAGCCACTTTGGCGAGGTTTTCGTTGAAAATGACGACCTTGTGCCACTCGGTCTTTTCCTTGCGCTCGCCGGAACTCTTGTCGCGCCAGGATTCGGAGGTGGCGATACGCAGGTTCACGACGGGCTTGCCATCCTGCAGGCGGCGCACTTCCGGGTCAGCACCCAGATTGCCAATGAGAAGAACCTTGTTCAGCGAGCCGGCCATTTCGATCACTCCATTCAGTTTGAATCGCACCCTAGTGGTTTGGTTCCGCAGCCGCCATTCGACAACCGGGTTCTCCACAATTTACGTGTTCTTATTTTGTTCTTGCATAAAACCCATAATGGTGCAAGAAATAATTTTTCCCGCTGAAATTGCAACAAAGGAGGAACAGGGTGGTTCTGCTTGTACCGAAAGGCTTTCCGGGGCACCATTGCCACAACCGCATAACCCCAACCCGTTACCCTTAGGAGACAACGCAAATGGCGCTGCAACTGGGCGATATTGCACCGGATTTTGAAGCCGACACGACGGAAGGCCGCATCCGTTTTCACGACTATATTGACGGCTCTTGGGCCCTGCTCGTCTCGCATCCGAAGGATTTCACCCCCGTTTGCACCACGGAACTGGGCTCGATGGCCCAGCTCAAGCACGAATTCGACAAGCGCGGCGTTAAGATGATTGGCATTTCGGTGGATACGGTGGGCGATCATCAACGCTGGAAGGGCGACATCAAGGATGTGACGGGTGCCGATGTGAACTATCCGATGATCGGCGACCCGGAGCTTCAGGTGGCCAAGCTCTATGGCATGATTCACCCGAATGCTTCTGGCACCTCGGCTGGCCGCACGGCGGCGGACAATGCCACGGTACGCAATGTTTACATCATCGGGCCGGATAAGAAGATCAAGCTGCTGCTCACCTATCCCATGAGCACGGGCCGCAATTTCCATGAAATTCTGCGCGTGGTGGATTCTCTCCAGCTTACCGCCAAGGAGCAGGTTGCCACCCCCGCCAATTGGAAGCAGGGCGAGGATGTGATCATCATGGCTTCGGTTTCCGATGAACAGGCCAAGGCGAAATATCCCAAGGGCTGGAAAACCGTGAAGCCCTATTTGCGCCTTGTGGAACAGCCGGGAAAAAAATGATGATGAAGCTGCATTACAGCCCCTTTTCGCCCTTCGCGCGCATCGTGCGGGTGATCGCGCATGAGCTTGGTATTGCGGATCAGATCGAGCTTGTGCTGGCCGAAGGCATGGTGCCTGCGGTGCCGCATGAAATCGTGATCCGAGACAATCCGCTGGGCAAGATTCCCGCCCTTGTCACGGATCATGGAACGGCTGTTTATGACTCGCGGGTCATTGTTGAATATCTGATCCACCATGCTGGCAATAAAACGCTTTTGCCGGATGAACCGGTGCAGCGTTTCCGCGTGCTAAACTTGCAGGCATTGGCGCAAGGGTTGGCGGATGCGGCGGTGCAATATCGCTATGAAACCTTTGCGCGGCCTGAGAATTTGCGCTGGCCGGAATATGCCGCGCGCCAGAAGCAGCGCATTCTGGCAGCCGTCGCGGCGGCTTCGGGTTACGAAACGCTGAGCGTTGGCTCGATCTCCATGGCCTGCGCTTTAAGCTACCTTGATATCCGCATGCCGGAAATTGATTGGCGGGCGAGCCATTCCGCGCTGGCGCGTTGGCATGAGACATTCAGCGCGCGCGCCTCCATGTCGGCAACAAAGCCCTGATGGAAGGCGCTTTCGACATTCTGGTGGCCGGTGCGGGGCCAGCAGGGCTTGCAGCGGCGGCTCTTTCGGCGCGGTCTGGGGCCAAGACGATTTGCCTGACGGGACCGGATACTGATGTTGATCCGCGCACGGTGGCCATCATGCAGCCGGGGCTTCGTCTGCTGCAAGCTCTGGAGCTTTGGCCGGGTGATTTGCAGGGGCATTCTTCACCGCTGAAAAAGCTGCGGTTGGTTGATGATACGGGCGGCATTCTGGCCGCGCCTGAGCTGACATTTGATGCCCGCGAGACCAATGAGGATGCTTTCGGGTGGAATGTGCCACTCAAAGCTCTCTGCCCTGCTTTGCGCGCGCGGTGTGAGGCTTTGGGTGTGGTGTTCGTTTCTGACAGTGCGACTGGGCTTGAATTGAGGGGCAATTTCGCCGCCGTTTCGTGCGCTGACGGCGAGGACGTATCCGCGCGCGTGGTGTTTGCGGCGGATGGGCGCGCGTCGGTTTTGCGCAAGGCGGCGGGCATTGCGGCGCAGGAATGGGCCTATGATCAGGCCGCGATCGTGACGCATTTTGCCCATAGTGCTGATCATCGTGGCATTTCATCGGAATATCACACGCCTTCCGGCCCCTTCACCACCGTGCCCCTGCCCGGCCGGCGCTCAAGCCTTGTGTGGATGGAGCGGCCTGCGCGAGCAGCCGAGATCGCGGCCCTTTCTGGGGTGGAACTTGCCCGTGAAATCCAGATTGCGAGCCATGGCGAGTTGGGCCTTATCACCGATGCCGCAGCCTGCCATGTGTTTCCGATGCGGGGGCTGACGGCTGAGACATTCGCCAAGTCGCGGGTATTCCTGATTGGCGAGGCCGCCCATGTGGTGCCGCCCATCGGGGCGCAAGGATTGAACATGAGCCTGCGCGATGCGGCCCTTGCGGCGGAGTTGGCGGGGGATGCCTTGCAATGGGGCGATGATCCGGGCGATGACAAGCTGCTTGCGCGCTATGACAGGGCGCGGCGTGCGGATGTGGTGCCGCGCCAGACGGTGATTGATCTGATGAACCGCTCGCTGCTTTCCAATCTGTTGCCGATGGAACTGGGCCGCGCTCTGGGCATTGGCATTGCGGGGCATGTGCCCTTCATCCGCTCGCGCGTCATGCGGCAAGGATTAGCTCCAGAAACGGGTCTGCCGCGCCTGATGCGCGCTTGAATTTGAGGAGTTTGCCCCATGAAACTGCCGTCTCATTTTTATCGCGCACTTGCTACCGGAGCCCCCGCCCCGTACCGGGAATTGCCCGTGCGGTTGGAGCGCATGATCCATTTCGTGCCGCCACATTTGGAAAAGGTGCGGGCCAAATTGCCGGAGCTTATTGGGCAAGTCGATGTGGTTCTGGGTAATCTTGAAGACGCGATACCGGCGGATGCGAAGGAGGAAGCCCGCAAGGGCTTTATCCAGCTCGCCAAGGCCAATGAATTTGGCAAAACGGGCCTGTGGACGCGCATCAATTGCCTCAATAGCCCGTGGGTATTGGATGATCTGACGCAGATTCTCGGTGAAGCGGGTGACAAGCTTGATGTTGTCATGCTGCCCAAGGTCGAGGGTGTTTGGGATATCCACTATCTCGATCAGCTTTTGGCGCAGCTGGAAGCGCGTTATGGGATCCAAAAGCCCATTCTCATCCACGCCATTCTGGAAACCGCGCAAGGGGTGGTGAATGTGAACGAGATTGCCGCTGCTTCCCCGCGCATGCATGGCATGAGCCTTGGGCCTGCGGACCTTGCCGCTTCTCGCGGCATGAAGACCACGCGGGTGGGTGGCGGGCATCCGTCCTATGGCGTGCTGGCCGACAAGGCGGGCGATGCTCCTCGGGCCTTTTCGCAGCAGGATTTGTGGCATTATACCGTGGCGCGGATGGTGGATGCTTGTCAGGCCAATGGCATCAAAGCGTTCTATGGACCGTTCGGTGATTTTTCGGACTTGGAGGCCTGCGAGGCGCAATTCCGCAATGCGTTCCTGATGGGGTGCGCCGGGGCTTGGTCACTGCATCCCAGCCAGATCGGCATTGCGCGCAAGGTATTTTCACCAGACCCGGAAGAAGTGCGCTTTGCCCTCAAGATTGTGGAAGCCATGCCGGATGGCACCGGGGCGGTGATGATTGATGGTAAGATGCAGGATGACGCCACCTGGAAGCAGGCGCGCGTGATTGTGGACTTGGCCCGGCTTGTGGTGTCGCGCGAGCCTGCCATGGCAGCAATTTACGGCATGGCTTGAACGCCGCCTTGGCGCGTGCCAGAAACATGCCACCATGGCTGAAGTAAACCGAACCGCAAAATTCATGATCGGACAGGTGGTAAAGCACCGCTTGTTCTCGTTTCGTGGAGTCATATTCGATGTCGATCCAACCTTCTCCAATACGGATGAATGGTGGGAAGCCATCCCCGAAGACACGCGCCCAGCCAAGGATCAGCCTTTCTACCACCTCCTCGCGGAGAATGAGGAAACGGAGTATGTGGCCTATGTCTCAGAACAAAACCTCCTCGCAGATCATTCCGGCGAGCCTGTCCGGCACCCGGAAGTTCCCAAATTCTTCGAGATTTTCGATGAGGGGGCTGGCGCTTACCGCCTCAAAACGGTGCGGGCTCACTAGCCTCATTTTCGGCGGCCTGCTGCTGGTTGCTGGTGCGGCGCATGCCGCCCCACAGCATGGCATTTCCATGTTTGGGCAACCGGCCTTAGCCCCCGATTTCAGCGCCCTGCCCTATGTCAACCCAGATGCGCCCAAAGGCGGCACGCTGCGCCAAGCGATCAATGGCAGTTTCGACAGCCTCAATCCCTTCATCGTGAAGGGCCAAGTGCAATTCCTCCTTCTTCGCACCTATGTTTTCGAAAGCCTGATGGCGCGGTCGAAGGATGAGCCGTTTTCGCTTTATGGTTTGATTGCCGAAAGCATCGAAGTGGCCGATGATCGTTCCAAGGTTACGTTCCGCCTGAACCCCGCCGCCAAGTTCTCCGATGGCTTGCCGATCACCTCGGCGGATGTGGTGTTCTCGATGGAGACGCTGCGCGACCATGGGCGACCGAATTTCAAGAATTCCTATTCCAAAGTCGTGAAGGCCGAGACGCCGGATGAGCGCACGGTGGTTTTCACACTGGATGGGGCAGATCGCGAACTCGTGCTGATCCTCGGCCTTATGCCGGTCATTCCCAAACATCATTGGGAAGGCAAGGATTTCGAGGCGACGACGCTGGAGCCGCTGGTGGGTTCCGGGCCTTATACGATCGGCACCGTGAAGCCGGGCGAGCAATTGGAGTTCAAGCGCAATCCGGAATATTGGGGCCGCGATCTGGCCGTGAACCGGGGCCTGTGGAATTTCGACCGCGTGGTGTTTGATTATTATCGTGACAGCAATGGCGCGTTTGAGGCGTTCAAGAAGGGTGATGTGGACTTGCGCGAGGAATCTGATTCCACCCGCTGGTCGCAAGGTTATGATTTCGCCGCCGCCAAGGATGGGCGGGTGACGAAATTGACCATTCCCAACGGCATGCCCCAACCTATTTCGGCACTGGCCTTCAACACGCGCAAACCCTTATTCGAAGATAAGCGCGTGCGCGAAGCTCTGTTGGCCGCGTTTGATTTTGAATGGGCCAATGCCAATCTGTTCGGCGGCCTCTATCAACGCACGCAAGGCTATTTCGCGGGGTCTGACCTTTCAGCCATCGGAAACCCGGCAGGTGATGCCGAGCGGGCAGCTTTGGCGGGCAAGGTGCCGGATGATATTCTCGACGGCAGCTATCGACTACCGGTGAGCGATGGTACCGGCCGCGACCGCAAGAATATGCGTTTAGCCATGGAGCTTTTGACGCAGGCCGGATGGAAGATGGAAGGCGGCAAGCTCGTCAAGGATGGTCAGCCCTTTGCTTTCGACTTGGCGGTCAGCAGCCCGGAACAAGAGCGCGTTGGTTTGCATTTCCAACGCTCCCTTGCCCAGATTGGCATTACGATGAACCTGCGCCAGAATGACAGCGCGGGCTTCCAGCGGCGCTTGCAGTCTTATGATTATGACATGGTGCCGGTGACGTGGTTCAATTCGCTTTCCCCCGGCAATGAGCAGGCCTTTTATTGGGGCTCCACGGGTCGTGATACGCAAGGAACCCGCAATTACCCCGGCATTGCTGATCCGGCGATTGACGAGGCCATCAAGACGCTGCTTGGCGCCAAATCGCGTGATGAATTTGTGGCAACGGCACGCAGCATCGACAGGCTTTTGCTTTCGGGCATTTATGTCATTCCGCTCTATAATCAGGGCGGGCAATGGCTGGCGCGGTGGAACAGCATTGCATGCCCGGAAAACACGCCCCTGCAGGGTTTTGAAACGCCAACCTGTTGGAGTGCCCAATGAGCGTGTTGACGATTGATGTCGTGTCGGATGTCATCTGCCCGTGGTGCTATCTCGGCAAGCGGAGATTGGAGCAGGCTTTGGCGCTGGTGCCTCAGGTCAAAGCCCAAGTGCGATGGCATCCGTTCATGCTCGACCCCACCATTCCGGCGCAAGGGGTGGATCGGGCCGAATATATGCGGGCCAAGTTTGATGATGAGGACAGGCTTCAGCAAATCCATCTGCATCTGAAGTCGGCGGGGGCTGATAGTGGGCTTGATTATCAGTTCGACAAGATTACCCGCACGCCCAACACCATGGACGCACACCGCTTGATCCGCTGGGCAGGTGAGGCCGATTTACAGGACGAAATGGTGGAGGAGCTTTTCCGCCGCTATTGGATTGATGGCGAGGACATTGGCAATCACGGTATTCTGACACTAGCTGCGATGGCCGTGGGGTTGGATGGCGATGCGATCCATGCGCGGCTTCATCATGATGACGGCATTGCCGAGGTGCGCGAGGAAGTGGAGATGGCGCAAAAGATTGGGGTGACGGGCGTTCCGACCTATATCCTGGCAGGCCAATATGGCATCTCCGGCGCGCAAGACCCGGCTGAATTGGCGCGGGCCATGCGCGAAATTTATGAGAAGGCTTCCGGTTAAGCCGCCAGCTTCACCAACACCTGCATGAGTTGGCGTGTGCCCTTCAGACGATCTTCTGCCGTTTCCCAATCGCGCATAATCACGAGCTTCATGTCTGGGCGTAATTTCGCCCGGGTGCCTTGTTCGGTGATCCATTTGACCAAGGCGGCTGGGTTCGGGAAGGCACCATTGCGGAAGGCGAGCAGCGCGCCCTTGGGGCCTGCATCGACATTTGACACATTGGCCGTGCGACAGAGTAGCTTGATGGACACGACCTCCAACAAATTGCGAACTTCTTCCGGGGGGCGGCCGAAGCGGTCGTGGAGTTCAGCGGCAAAGCCATCGAGAGCCTGTTGGTCTTCCAAATCAGCCAAGCGGCGATAGAGGCCCAAGCGCACGGAAAGATCGGCGACATAATCTTCAGGAATGAGAACCGAGGTGCCAACATTGATCTGCGGCGACCATGTGCCTTCGCCTGTTTCCGTCTCATCGCCCGTGCGAAGGTTCGCCACCGCTTCTTCCAGCATCGCCTGATAAAGCTCGAAGCCGACTTCCCGGATATGACCGTGCTGTTCCTCGCCTAGCAAATTGCCAGCGCCGCGAATATCGAGATCGTGGCTTGCCAACGTAAAGCCTGCGCCAAGGCTATCGAGCGATTGCAAGACTTTCAGCCGCTTTTCAGCCCCCGCCGTCATGGGCTTGTCGGAGGGCACGGTGAGGAGCGCATAGGCGCGTTGTTTCGCGCGACCCACGCGGCCACGCAGCTGATAGAGCTGGGCAAGGCCAAACATGTCGGCGCGGTGAACGACCAATGTGTTGGCGGTGGATACGTCGATGCCGGATTCGATGATGGTGGTTGAAAGCAGAAGATCATATTGGCGGTCATAGAAGGCCGTCATAATGTCATCGAGTTCGGTGGGTGCGAGGCGGCCATGGGCTACGGCCACTTTGATCTCTGGCACCAGTTCTTTCAGGATTTCAGCCACATCATCCAAATCCGAAATACGCGGCACGACATAGAAGCTCTGGCCGCCGCGATAGAGTTCACGCAGCAGGCTTTCACGGATGGTGACGGGATCGAACGGCGTCACATAGGTACGAACCGCTAAACGGTCGAGTGGCGGGGTGGTGATGAGCGACAGTTCCCGCACGCCTGACAAAGCCATTTGAAGTGTGCGCGGAATGGGGGTGGCGGTCAGCGTCAGCACATGCACATCCGCGCGCATTTCTTTCAGTCGCTCTTTGTGCTTCACACCAAAATGCTGTTCTTCGTCGATGATGAGAAGGCCTAAATCGCGGAATTTGATTTCTTTGCCCAACACGGCATGAGTGCCGATGAGAATATCAACGTCGCCGCTGGAAAGAGCAGCTTTGGTTTCGTTCAGCTCTTTGCGGCCGACAAGCCGGGAGGCTTGCGCGATGCGGATGGGCAGGCCTTCGAACCGTTTGCTGAAGGTGGCGAAATGCTGGCGGGCGAGCAGCGTTGTGGGCACCACAACAGCCACCTGCTTTCCGGCCATCGCCGTGACGAAGGCTGAGCGCAGGGCCACTTCGGTTTTGCCAAAGCCGACATCACCGCAGATGAGGCGATCCATCGGTCGGCCTTTTTGCAGATCGTCCAGAACCGCTTCGATAGCGGCAAGCTGGTCTTCGGTTTCCTCATAGGGGAAACGCGCGCAGAATTCATCATAGGCACCTTCTGGCGGGGCCAAAATCTCGCCATGCTTCAACTCGCGCGCAGCAGCTGTTTTGATGAGCTGGGCGGCCATCTCGCGCACACGTTCTTTGAGCTTGGCCTTGCGCGCCTGCCACGCGCCGCCGCCCAGCTTGTCGAGCTGCACGCCCGCCACTTCTGAGCCATAGCGGGAAAGCAGTTCGATGTTTTCAACGGGAATGAAAAGGCGGTCGCCACCGGCATAGGTCAGGAACAAACAATCATGGGGCGCGCCCTGCACTTCAATGGTTTTCAGGCCTTCAAAACGCCCAATGCCATGATCGACATGCACCACCAGATCACCCGGATCGAGGCTTGATAGCTCGGTGAGGAAATCAGCGGCCTTCTTGGCCTTGCGGCCATGGCGCACGAGGCGGTCGCCCAGAATGTCTTGCTCGGCGATGATGGCCAGATCGGGCGTTTCAAAGCCAGTCTCCAAGCCCAGAATAACGCTGCCCACCATGTCCGCCGGGCGGGCGGCGGCTTCTGTCCAATTGGCGGAGGCGACGATGGGGGTGATGCCATGATCGCGCAGGATGGTTTCCATCCGCTCGCGCGAGCCTTCGGACCAAGCGGCAAAGATAACGCGCTTGCCGTCCGCTTTCAGCCCGTTCACATGGCCGCGCACGGCCTCATAGACATTGCGTCCAGTTTCAGCACGTTCGGCGGCGAAGCTGCGGCCTTGCTTGCCATGCAGCGACTGAACGCGCGTGCCAGACGATTCCGGCACTTCGAAGGGGCTTAGCACAAAATGCGGGCGGAAGGCGGTGATGGCTTTCCAATCAGCATCCGTGAGAAACAACGCTTCAGGCGGCAGTGGCTTATAGGGGGCAGCCCCGAAGCTTTGCTCTTTCAGTGCCTGTTTGCGGGCGTTGTAATATTCCTCAATCTGGTCGCGGCGTGAGATTGCGGCTTCCTCGGCCAGATGATCTAGGCTGATGGCAGCCAGCGGCATGTAGTCGGCAAGGCTCACGAGCTTGTCATGGAATAGCGGCAGCCAATGTTCCATGCCCTGATAGCGGCGGCCTGTTGTGACGCTTTCGTAGAGCGGATCGTTCAGATCCACCCCGCCGAAAGCCTGTGCATAGCGCGAGCGGAAGCTGGAGATGGTGGCTTCATTCAGCAGCACTTCACTGGCCGGTTCCAGAGTGAGCTGATGCAATGTGCCGGTGGTGCGCTGGGTTTCGGGGTCGAAACTGCGGATGGATTCGAGTGTATCGCCAAAGAAATCGAGCCGGACGGGTTCAGAAGTTCCCGGCGGGAAAATATCCACAATGCCGCCGCGCACGGCGAAATCACCCGGGTCTACCACGGTGCTGGCACGGCTGAAGCCATTTACCTGCAAAAATTCCTGAATGCGGGCGATGTCGATCACATTGCCCGGCGTTGCGTGGAAAGTGGCCGCGGCGATTGTTTGCGGGCTCGGCACACGCTGCATCACGCCATTGATGGTGGTAAGCACAAGGCGCGGTTTGTCATTCTTGCTGGCATTGGCAAGTTTGGCCAAGGTGGCAAGGCGGCGGGCGAGGTTATCGGCAGCGGGGGAAACGCGATCATAGGGCAGGCAATCCCAAGCCGGGAATCGCAGCACTTCCAGATCGGGCGCAAAGAAGGCCAAGGCTTCGGCCAAGGCGCTCATGCGCTGGTCGTCGCGGGCCACATGCAAAAGGCCCTTGGGACCGGACAGGCGCGCGGCATCCGCAATCGCCAAGGCATCGAGGCCTTCCGGCACACCGGCCAGAATGGCGCGGCCGGGGCGGGTGACGAGTTCTTTCAGCTTCATCAGTAGATTTCCGGTCGCCAGCTGAGGATTTTGGCGGTCAATTGCCCAGCAAATTCGGCCGGAACGGCTTCACGGCCCACCACCCAGCCCATGAGCTGCGGGTCTTCCAAGCCGATCAGGCGTTCGAATTCATCCAGCTCTGCCCCTGCCATGGTGGCTAAATGCGCGCGGGCATAGCCGCCCAGCACCAGATCCATCTCGCGCGTGCCGCGATGGGTGGCACGCCAGAGCAGGCGTTTGCGGCGGGTTTCGATATCTTCGGACGGGCTGTTCATGAGGGCTGGTTTAAGCGCGGCAGGGAGTGTTGCGCAACCCCCGCCGCTGGCCGAAACTGGGGCAAATTTGAGGAATCATATCGGCCCATGCGCCCTGCTCTGCTCAACCCGCTTTTTGCGGCGGCTTCCGGCCTGAAAGGCATCGGGCCGAAGCTGGAAAAAACCTTTGCCAGCCTGCTGCGCCCCGGCATTGCGGCGGCGGGCGGGCCGGCGCGTATTCTCGATCTATTGCTGCATCTGCCCACCGGATTGATCGACCGCAGCCACCGGCCCCGCATCGCGGATTTACCGCCTGATGGGATCGTAACCGTGGAAGTAACCGTGGGCCGCCACAAGCCGCCGCCACCTTATAACAAGCGGGTGCCTTACCGGGTGGAATGCTCGGATGGAACGGGCACGCTGGGGCTTGTCTATTTCCATTCCTTTGCCGACAGCATCAAGCGGGCTTTGCCGGAAGGGGAAACGCGGTTCATTTCGGGTGCCGTGGAGTGGTTTCAGGGACAGGCAACCATCGCGCATCCTGACCATGTGCTGAACGCGGATGAGTTCGCGAAAATGCCGAAATTAGAGCCGGTTTATCCGCTCACCTCTGGCATTACGCTCAAAAGCCTCGGCAAGGCGGTGGCGCAGGCGATGGAACGCTTGCCGGAATTGCCGGAATGGCAGGATGCGGCTTGGCTGGCGCGGAATCGTTCGCCGGATTTCGGCAGCGCCTTGCGCGCGGTACACAGACCGGAAACGGCGGCGGTGCTGGAACCGATGAGCGTGGAGCGGCAACGGCTGGCCTATGATGAATTACTCGCCAACCAACTGGCCTTGGCGCTGGTGCGGCGGCATATGAAGAAGGCATCGGGGCGGGTAACGGCGGGCGATGGTGCCCTGCGGGCCAAGATTATGGCCGCCCTGCCCTTCACGCTCACCGATGGGCAGACGGCAGCGATTACGGAAATTCTGGCTGACATGGCATCCGGCGACCGCATGCTGCGGCTTCTTCAGGGCGATGTTGGTTCCGGCAAAACCGTGGTTGCGCTGATGGCGTTGGCCGCGGCGGTTGAGGCTGGTGGGCAAGGCGTGCTGATGGTGCCGACGGATATTCTGGCCCGCCAGCATTTCGCCACGCTCACGCGCCTCACCGCTGGCACGGGGATATCGGTTGAGATTTTGACCGGGCGCGAAAAGGGGCAGACTCGCGCCGATATCCTTGAACGTATTGCGCTGGGGCAAGCGCATATCGTGCTCGGCACCCATGCGCTGTTTCAGGAAGGCGTTGAGTTCCAGGATTTGCGGCTGGTGATCATCGACGAGCAACACCGTTTCGGCGTGCATCAACGCTTGGCGTTGCAAGCCAAGGCTGGGGTGGCGACGGATGTGCTGGTGATGACGGCAACGCCCATCCCGCGCACGCTGGCGCTGACGCGCTATGGCGATATGGAAGTCTCGCGCCTC
>CAJBCQ010000148.1 GCA_903951595.1 uncultured Hyphomicrobiales bacterium
GCCATCCTGTTTGCCGATATTTTGTTGCTACCACAGGCTTTGGGCTGCGAGCTGAGCTTCCGCGAAAATGAAGGACCGCATTTATCGACGATCCGGGATGATAGGGCGGTCGCGGGGTTGGATCGGGAAAGCTATTTGGAGAAGCTAGCGCCGGTATTTGAAACCGTCGCACGGGTCAAAAAAGAAATTCCAGACCATGTGTCGCTGATCGGCTTTTGCGGGGCACCTTGGACGGTTGCGAGCTATATGATTGAGGGTGGCGGGTCTGACGAGCGCATTTTATCGCGAAGTGCGGCTTATGCGAATGCGCCTTGGTTCCGGCTTTTGATCGATCAACTCGTTGATACTTCTATACAATATCTGGCTGCACAGGTTCGTGCTGGGGCGGATGCGGTGCAGATTTTTGATAGTTGGGCAGGAGATTTGGCGGCTTGTCAGTGGGAGGATGTGGTCATTCGCCCCATGCGCCGAATCGTAGAAGGCCTACGGCGGGAAGTGGGGCCGGTGCCTATTATTGGTTTTGCCCGCGGGTTGGGATATGGACATTTGCGAGTGGCTTGCGAAACGGGCGTGAATGCGGTGGGCTGCGAGCAGGCGGTGCCGGCGCAGTGGATGGCCAAGGAATTGGTGCCGCGTTGTGCTGTTCAGGGCAATCTAGACCCCTTGGCCTTGGTGCAGGGTGGGGAAATTCTGCGCCGCGAGGTGCGGTCTTTGACCGCGACCCTTCCAGCGCATGGTCATATTTTCAATCTTGGACATGGCGTGCGGCAGGAAACGCCGCCTGAGCATGTGGCAGCTTTGGTGGCCGCAGTGCGTGAGGCGGATCTTGGCTGATTTTTATCTGTGGATCAAAGCGGCGCATGTGATGGCGGTTATCGCCTGGATGGCGGGCCTGTTTTATTTGCCACGCCTGTTTGTGTATCATGTGGATGCACAAATTGGGTCGGTTCAATCTGAGACTTTCAAAGTCATGGAGCGGCGGCTTTACAAGGCGATCATGGTGCCAGCCATGCTGGCTTCGTGGGTTTTTGGCCTTATGCTCGTGAGCATAATTGGGCTGGAAGGCACGTGGTTATGGGTGAAGTGGGTCGCTGTTTTGGGCCTTACTGGGTTCCAAGGCTTGCTCGGACGGCATGTACGCTTGTTTGCGGCGGACCAGAATTGCCATACGGGACGGTATTTCCGCATAATCAATGAAGTGCCGACATTGGCCATGATCGTCATTGTCATCATGGTGATTGTGAAACCTTTTTAAGGGCTATTCCATTAGGTGATTAAGTCTGATAGGAACGTCTCCAGTAGGCGCTTAGGTGTTCGGTTGGTTTATCCGCCGCTCGCTACCGCTGAGGCCAGCCGCCCGGTTTGGCATTTTGACGAACGCTGATCCTCCCGCCTAACCCATCCCCGCCGCCCGCCTGTTGCAAGGCCCGGCCCATCTCCCTCGCGGTATCTTGCCATATGACGAACATTGCTGAGCTGAAAGAAATTAAGCTTCACGATTTGAAGCGCAAGACACCGGCTGAATTGTTGGCGATTGCCGAGGAGGTGCAGGTTGAAAATGCCAGCGCCATGCGCAAGCAGGAGCTGATGTTCGCGATACTAAAATCGCTCGCCAATCGCGATGTGGTGATTATTGGTGAAGGTGTGGTGGAAGTGTTGCTGGATGGTTTCGGCTTCATGCGCTCGCCAGATGCTAATTATTTGCCGGGTCCTGATGACATCTATATCAGCCCCAGCCAAATTCGCCGCTTCAACCTGCGTACCGGCGACACGGTTGAAGGTGAAATTCGCAGCCCAAAAGATGGTGAGCGTTATTTTGCGCTGTTGAAGGTCAACACGATTAATTTTGAAGATCCGGAAAAGGGCCGTCACAAGATCAATTTCGACAATCTGACGCCGCTTTATCCTGATGAGCGATTGGAGATGGAAATTGGTGATCCAACGCGCAAGGATTTTTCTTCTCGCGTCATCGATATCGTGTCACCGCTCGGCAAGGGCCAGCGCGGTTTGATCGTGGCTCCGCCGCGCACGGGTAAAACCGTTTTGCTGCAAAACATCGCGCATTCGATCAGTGTGAATCACCCGGAGATTTATCTCATTGTGCTGCTCATTGATGAGCGGCCTGAAGAAGTCACTGACATGCAGCGCTCGGTGAAGGGTGAAGTGATTTCTTCCACCTTCGATGAACCAGCGGTGCGCCATGTTCAGGTTGCTGAAATGGTGATCGAGAAGGCCAAGCGTTTGGTCGAACATGGGCGCGATGTGGTGATCCTGCTTGACTCCATCACGCGGTTGGGCCGCGCCTATAACACGGTCGTTCCGTCGTCAGGCAAGGTGTTGACGGGTGGTGTGGATGCCAATGCGTTGCAGCGACCGAAGCGTTTCTTTGGTGCGGCGCGCAATATTGAAGAAGGTGGCTCACTCACGATCATCGCCACGGCGCTGATTGATACGGGCAGCCGCATGGATGAAGTGATTTTCGAAGAGTTCAAGGGCACGGGCAATTCGGAAATCATTCTCGACCGGAAAGTTGCCGACAAGCGGGTGTTCCCGGCCATCGATATTTTGCGCTCGGGCACGCGCAAGGAAGAGCTGCTCATCCCGGCGGATATCCTCAAGAAGACCTATGTGCTGCGACGTATTCTCAATCCGATGGGTACGGTGGATGCAGTCGAGTTCCTGCTTGATAAGCTGCGTCAGACCAAGACCAACTCAGATTTCTTTGACAGCATGAATGCCTAATTAAGTGAGGCTCGCCCAGGCGGCGGCGACATTTTCGGGGCAAGTTACGGGCAGGCTGCAAGCTGTTCCTCGGCAAAGATAGAGCGTTGATTCTGTCGCCGTTTTGCCATGGGCCGGATGGCCGAGGGGCAAGGATTGGCTGTCGTTGGCGTAAAAAATAACAGGCTCGGCCACGGGCAGTTTCAGAATGGCCGCGACGAAATCAGACGCTTGTGAGCCTTTGGCGAAGATGACCGCCTGAACCATTGTGAGGGCTTCGTCCAGAGAGGCAAGCATTGAGCCATGGGCAAAAGGATTTTGCGCGGCGCGTTGGCTAAACACATCTTCAAGCTTTCGGGCGTGATCTTCGTAAAGCGCATGGCCGGTGAGCCGATGCAGCCGATGGAGGCTGGAGATCATGGTGCCATTGGCTGAGGGTGTGGCGTCATCATGGGAATAGCGGGTGCGGATGATGAGATCGGTCGCTGCCTCGGAGGTGAAGAAAAACCCGCCGCGTTCTCGGTCCCAATAATGAGCTATGATTTCATCGCAAAGTTCGCGTGCGGATTCGAGGTACGCGGCTTGCGTTGTGGCTGTGTATAGGCTCAAGGCGGCAGCGATGAGGTTCGCATAGTCGTCCGCTGTGGCGAGGCCGCGCGCTTGGCCCAGCCGCCAAGAATGCAGGAGTTGGCCTTTGCCATGTAAATGATTCAGTACCGTAATGAAGGCCTGTTCGGCGGCGGTGATCCATTGCGGCATTTTCAGGCGAAGCCCGGTTTCGGCCAGCGCCTTGATCATGAGGCCGTTCCAATCAGCCAGGATCTTGTCATCATGGCCCGGTGCCACGCGGGCGTTGCGGTGGGTTAGCAGTTTGGCGCGTAAGCGGTAGAGGCGGTCTTCGGCAGCCGGGTCGCCAAGATCAAGGCGGTGCAGACGGTTGAGAATGTTGCTGTGTTCCCAATTGCCTTGCGCGCTTACATCATAGGCCGCGTTGAAAATTTCCGCGTCCTTCTGTCCTAAAATGGTTTCAATCTCAGCCGCATTCCAGACATAGAACTTGCCTTCAACACCTTCGCTGTCGGCATCATAGCTGGCGGTGAAAGCGCCATCTTCATCGCGCATGGCATGAAGAACGAAGCTTACGGTCTCTTCGATTCGGCTGCGCAATAATGGTGAGCCGGTTTGGCTCCAGACCCGCGACATGAGTTGCAGGAGCTGGGCGTTGTCATAGAGCATTTTCTCAAAATGCGGCACGAGCCAGCGGGCATCCACCGTATAGCGCGAAAAGCCGCCGGCCAAATGATCGTAAATGCCACCTTGGCAGATGTGGGTAAGGGTGACCGTGACGGCTTGGGCGGCGGCTGGATCCGCATGGGTTAAATGGCGGCGCCAGAGGAATTCGAAAATGGGTGTTTGCGGGAATTTTGGGGCACCTCGCAGCCCGCCATTTTGTGGGTCTATGGCTTGGAGGATGGTTTGTTCGGCTGTGGTGAGTTGTTCGGGTGTGAGGGTGCCGCTTGGGTTTTCTGCCCGCCCATGGCGCAGGGCCCTGAGAAGGGCGGTTTGGTTCTGCTCAATTTTGCCTTTTTCGTCCGCCCAGATGCGGGCTACTTCTTGCAGCACATAGGTGAAGCTGGGTCGTCCGTAGCGGCTTTCGGGTGGGAAATAGGTGCCACCCCAGAAGGGTGAGCCATCGGTGCCTAAGAACATGGTCAACGGCCAGCCGCCCTGTTCACCCAGCGCATGCAGCGCATCCATATAGATGCGATCGACATCGGGGCGTTCCTCGCGGTCGACTTTCACATTGACGAAAAGCGCGTTCATGAGGTCGGCAGTGGCCTGATCCTCGAAGCTCTCATGCGCCATGACGTGGCACCAGTGGCA
>CAJBCQ010000149.1 GCA_903951595.1 uncultured Hyphomicrobiales bacterium
CTAGAAATCGAGATCGGCATAGGCCGCAGGCGCAAGAATGCCGCGCACATGGTCATTGAGCAGCCCCCGGAAGGAAGGCCGCGACTTGATGCGCTGATACCATTCCTTGGCACGCGGGCTCTCATGCCAAGGCACATCCCCCAGATAATCAATGCAGGATAAATGCGCGGCTGCCGCCATATCGGCTGCCGATAATTCATCGCCAGCCAGCCAGTTACGCAGGTCCGTCAACTCACCGATCATATGCAAATGCCCGCGAATGGCCGCAATGCCAGCCCGCACCCGCGCCATGTCGGGCGAGCCGCCGCCGAATTCAACCGGCAAAAACCTGCCAATGGCCTTTTCGCCCACGATCGGCAATGTGACTTCAGAATTGAACTTCTCATCAAACCAACTCACCAAGCGGCGCGTCTCGGCGCGCGTGGCAGGCTCTTGGCCGATGAAACTGCGCGTCGCACCATAAAGCTCTTCCAGATATTCGCAAATCGCATAGGCACCGCAAACGACCGTGCCGTCATCATCCAACAACACCGGCACCGTTCCTGAAGGATTAAGCGTCAGAAGCTCAGGCCGTGCAGGCCCGGGCTTTTCTTCGACGAGATCGGCAGACAGCCCCAGTTCAGCCAGCGTCAAGCGCACGCGGCGGGAAAACGGATCAAGTGGGTGATGGTGAAGAATGGCCATGAAACGCGAGACATACCTTTAACTTGCCGCCAACCGTACACGGACACATTTTGCGCCCTGCGATTGCGGCTTCTGCGACTTGCGATATAGAAATCAGACGCGCCCGGCAACAAGCGATTCGCTTTCCCGCGACAACAGGAACCAGAGCCATGCCCATCGAGCAAATCATCCTTCTGGCCGTCATTCAGGGCATCACCGAATTTCTGCCCATCTCCTCCTCCGGCCATCTCATTCTGGTGCCTGTTCTAACCGGCTGGGCCGATCAGGGGCTGGTGGTTGATGTCATGGTGCATATGGGCTCGCTGGCGGCGGTTTTTGCCTATTTTTGGCGCGATGTGCTGGGGCTTGCTTGCGGTGGCCTGAACCTGCTCCGCGGCCGGGTGACACCGCAGGGCAAAATGGCGATCTACATCCTGCTCGCCACCATTCCGGCCGTGCTTTTCGGCCTTTTCCTGCGAAAAACAGGCTATGGCGATGCGTTGCGGCTGGCTGAAGTGGTGGCCTGGAACGCCATCATCTGGGGCAGCGCACTCTATGTCGCTGACCGTTTTGGCCCCATGAAATATGTCATGGAAGACATGAAACTACCCAAGGCCCTCATCATCGGTCTGGCCCAGGCCATGGCGCTGATCCCCGGCACCAGCCGTTCCGGCATCACCATGACCGCCGCCCGCATGCTCGGCTTCACGCGCACCGAAGCCGCGCGGTTTTCCTTCCTTTTGGGCATTCCGGCCATTCTGGGAGCCGGCATCCTCGTCATTGGAGATGCGGTGGAGGCGGGCGAACCCATCACTTTGGACGCCATTCTCACCGGCGGGCTTACCTTTTTCACCGCCCTTGCCGCCATTGCCGTGCTGATGGCGATGGTCAAGCGCATGAGCTTCCTGCCCTTCGCGATTTACCGCGTCATCCTCGGCTGCGGCCTTTTGTGGCTCATCTCGATGGGAATGGGCGACTTTATGATTGTCAATTGATCAGTCGATCTTGGTAAACTGGCCTGCCTTGCGATAGCGATAAAGATAAGCCGGAACAATGGCTTCGATGGCCTTGGGCTGAATGCC
>CAJBCQ010000150.1 GCA_903951595.1 uncultured Hyphomicrobiales bacterium
AAAATGCTTCGCATGTTCCCACAATTGGCGGATGTGAAGATTGATTATGGCTGGGGCGGCTATATCGGCATCACCCATAACCGCCTGCCGGACATGAACCGGGTTTCGAAGAATGTTTACTACACGCAAGGATACTCAGGTCAGGGTGTGGTGCTGTCGGGCATGTTCGGGAAGATGATGGCGGAGGCCGTGATGGGGGATGTGGGGCGGTTTGACCTGTTTTCTCGCATCAAGCACTTCCCGTTCCCGGGTGGGGTGCTGAGGCGGCCGGCATTGGCGGTGGGGATGTTGTATTATCGGATTAGGGATTTGCTGGCGTGAAGCCGGGTTCCCGCTTTCGCGGGAATGACGACTAAATTTTAATGTCATTCCCGCGCAGGCGGGAAACCAGCTTGATTTACGGCAACAACCCCTGCCCCCGCGCACCCTTGCGCCAAGCTTGCAAGCATATGTACTCCAGAGCCAATGTCGCGCCCGCCAGTGCGGTGATTTCTGCGTGGTCATAGGGTGGGGAAACTTCCACCACATCCATGCCGACGAAGTTGATCTCCTTCAACTCGCGCAGGATCGCCAGTGCCTGATAGCTGGAAAGCCCGCCCGGAACCGGCGTGCCGGTGCCCGGTGCAAAGGCCGGATCAAGGCAATCAATGTCGAAGGTGAGGTAAGCTGGGCGGTTGCCCACCGCCGCCTTCACGCGAGCGGCGATTTCAGCAGGCGTGCTGGCATGAACTTGATCGGCATAGAGGATGTTCATGTTGTGGTGGCGTTCGCCTTGATAGGTGGTGCGGATGCCAATTTGGCAGGAGGCTTCCGGCACGATCAGGCCTTCACGCAGGGCGAGTGAGAACATGGTGCCGTGGTCGATGCGGCCGCCTTCGTCAACTTCCACATCGCGGTGGGCATCAAAATGCACCAGCGCCAAGGGGCCATGTATCGCGGCATGGGCTTTCAGCAGCGGGTAGCTGACAAAATGATCACCGCCGAAGCTGACCAGATGCGTGCCGCCGGAGATAATCTCGCGGGCATGGTCTTCAATGCGCTTGGGCACCAGTTCTTTCTGGCCCCAATCAAAGAAGCAATCGCCGTAATCGGCCACGGCCAGCGTATCGAACGGGTCAAACATCCACGGCCAATATGGTCCCCAGGCATGTTGCAGGCTGGCGCGGCGGATGGCTTCAGGCCCAAAGCGCGTGCCGGGGCGGTTGCTTACGGATTGATCGAAGGGAATGCCCGTCACGGCCACATCCACGCCCTTCAAATCGCGCGTATATTTGCGGCGCATGAAGGACGGGGCACCGGCATAGGTAGGCTCAACTTGCGTGCCCAAAAGATCGGTACGACGGAATGCGGCGTCACCGGGCATCGGTGCGCCAAGCTTGGGTTCTTCCATGTGGCTACTCCGTCAAAATAAGGGTGTCATCCGGGGCCCAAGAGACCCAAACATTTTGCCCGCGCGTGATGATGGATGAGCGGCGGGCGTCATTCTGCACATTTACCGCAAGCTCAATTCCTGCGGCGGTGACAATCACATGGCTCGTATCGCCATAATAGCTCACATCGCGCACGGTGCCGGAAAGCTTGACGAGGCCTGCTTTCTTGGGCGCGGCCGTGCCGAGGGTGAGTTTCTCCGGCCGCACGGCCAGCGTAACTTGGCCCTTGGCGGGTTGGTTGGAAGGTATGAGAATTTCCCCCAGCCCCTTGGCCTTGCAGGCAACTTCGTTTCCCTTGACCCCAGTTACAGTGGCGTCGATGAGATTCACCTTGCCGATAAAGTCGGCCACAAAGCGCGAGGCGGGCGCTTCGTAGAGTGCGATTGGCGCTGCGATCTGGCTGACACGGCCGGCATTCATCACCGCGATGCGGTCGGCCATCGAGAGGGCTTCATCCTGATCATGCGTGACGATGATGAAGGTGATGCCGACCGTCTTTTGCAGCCGCGCCAATTCCAGCTGCATGGCTTCGCGCAATTTGGCGTCTAGGGCCGAGAGCGGCTCATCCAGCAGCAGCACCTTGGGCCGTTTGACGAGCGCGCGGGCGAGAGCCACACGTTGCCGCTGACCGCCGGAAAGCTGATCGGGGCGGCGTTCGCCCAGATGGCCGAGCTGCACCATGTCGAGGGCTTCCTTGGCGCGCTTGCGGGTTTCATCCTTGGGCGTGCCTGTTACCATCAGGCCATATTCCACATTCTGCAGAACGCTCATATGCGGAAATACGGCGTAGGATTGGAACACCATGTTCACGGGCCGCTGGTTGGGCGGGGTGAAGGCCATGTCCACGCCATCGATGATGATTTCGCCTTCGGAAGGGGTTTCTAGCCCTGCAATCATCCGCAACAGCGTGGTCTTGCCGCAGCCGGAGGGGCCGAGCAGGGCGAAGAATTCATTCTGGCCGATGTCGAAGGAAACATTGTCCACCGCGGTCGTGCCGCCGGCAAAGCGTTTCACCACATTACGGATCTGGATGATGGGCGCGCTCATTGGCCTTTTCCTGTCTTGTCCGGCGCCTGCATTTTCATGGCCAGCACGGTTGCAACAACGGTGATGACGATCAGCACAGTGGAGGCGGCGTTGATATCGGGCGTCACACCCCGGCGCACCATCGAAAACACCTTGACGGGGAAGGTGACCGAGCCGGGGCCGGAGGTGAAATAGGTGATAACGAAATCATCCAGCGACAGCGTGAAGGCCAGAAGGGCACCCGCAATGAGGCCGGGTTTCATATAGGGCAAAAGCACATGGCGGAAGGTTTGCCATTGGCTTGCGCCCAAATCCTTCGAAGCTTCCTCCAACTGCATGTTGAAGCCTACCATGCGCGAGCGCACGACAATGGCCACGAACGGGAAGCAGAAGGCGATATGCGCGATGATGATGGGGAACAGGTTGAAGGGCCAGCCGAGATCGGTGGTCATCCAACCGAGCTTGAAGAAAAAGGCCATCAGCGACACGCCTAAGGTGATTTCGGGAATCACGATGGGAAGGGCCATGAAGCCTTCGTAAGCACCCTTGAAGGGGAAGCGGAAACGCCAGAGCTGAAGGCCGACCATTGCACCAATAACGGTGGCAAACAGCGTAGAGACGGCCGCGATGATGAGTGAGTTTGTCATCGCGTCAAACAAATCGGCATTGTTCCAGGCGACCGCATAATATTTCAGCGTGAAGCCCTGCCAGACAATGTTGCGCTTGCTGTCGTTGAAGGAAAACGCAATCAGCACCGCGATGGGGGCATAAAGGAACAGAAACACGGATGCGAGTAGCACGCGCATCCAGAGCCTTCTGCCATAATCCAGCGGGCCTTGCGGCAAGGCGGCGGGCCAAAAGCGGCGAAGGCCGGGCGCGGGGCGAGCTTCAGCGGTCATCATGCGCCCTCGCCTTGTGATTTGCGCGTCAGCACCCAGCGCAAGGCCAGAGCGCCGAAGGTGGCATAGATCAGGATGAAGGAAAGGGCGGCACCAAAGGGCCAGTCATTGGCGGATTTGAACTGCGCCTCAATCACATTGCCGATCATGATGGCATTGGCACCGCCCAGCAGGGCGGGCGTTAGGAACGCGCCAAGGCAGGGAATGAACACCAGCAGCACGCCGGAAATGATGCCCGGCATGGTCAGCGGCACCGTTACCGACATCAGCGTGCGGAATTGCGAGGCACCCAGATCGAGGCTTGCTTCCAGATAGGATTTGTCGAGCCGTTCAATGGTGGCGTAAAGCGGCAGCACCATGAAGGGCAGATAGACATAGACAAGCCCCGCAATCACCGAGCCATCATTGTAAAGCAGTTGCAGCGGCTGATAGGGGAAGGAACCGCCCGTGAACAGCCCATCAAAGAAATTCCAGGCCCCGCCCAGTGTCTGGTTCACAAAGCCATTGGTGCGGAAAACCGCCATCAGCGCATAGGTGCGGATGAGCAGGTTGATCCAGAAGGGCAGAATGGTGATGAGCAGCAGGACAGGCTTCCAGCGCGTGGGCGCAAAGCAAATGGCAAAGGCGATGGGATAAGCCAAGACCAAGCAAACGAAGGTGGCAATGGCACTGATCCAGAGGGATTTCCACATGATCTGGAAATAAACCGGATCCAGTGCGCGCAAATAGTTGAGCGCGGTGCCGGTGATCTCAATATCCGTGATGCCAGATTTTGCACCAAAGCTGTAAACCCACAGCACCGAAAGGGGTGCCACGAAAAACAGGGCCAGCCAAAAAGCTCCAGGCAGCGTGAGCAGCCAGAACAGGAAACGATTATTGCGCCAACTTTCCAAGATGTGTCCGCCCGGATGAAAACGGCCCCGGTTTCATGCACCGGGGCCGGGAGGTTGATCAGGCGGCCTGGATGCGTGTCCAGGCTTCTTCGAATAGTTTCTGGCCTTCTTCGCCCAGATAGGCTTCCGGCTCGCACTTGGCTAGCGCTTCAGCGGTGGGGAAGATGGCGGGGTTGTTCTGATATTCCGGCGTCGTCAGCTTCTTGGCTGCGGCATTGGGCGAGCCATATTGGATGAACTCGGCAATCTCCGCGCCAACCTTCGCATCAAGCAGGAAGTTGATGAAGGCGTGGGCATTGTTGGGGTGCGGCGCACCGGCGGCGATGGCCAGCGTGTCTTCCCAGACCTGGCCGCCTTCGGAGGGCAGCACATAGCCGATGTCGTCATCTTCGCCCATGACTTGGAGAATGTCGCCATTCCATTCCTGGGCGATCACCACTTCACCGGAGGCCAGCAAGTCCTGCCCGTTATCTGGGGCGAAAACCTTGATATTCTTCTTGTGCGCGATGAGGAGTTCTTCGGCTTTCTTCAGCTCGTCCGGATTGACGGAGTTGAGCGAGTAACCCAAGAATTTGAGCGCGGCACCGATCACATTGCGGGCGTCGCCCAGCATGGAGATTTGGCCGGAATATGGGCTGTCGCCGAAGAAATATTTCCAGCTGTCGGGTGTGCCTTCAATCTTGCTCTTGCGATAGCCGATGCCGACGGTGCCCCACATATAGGGCAGCGAATGCTTGCGGCCCTGATCGAACACGGGGTTCATGAAGGCAGGGTCAACATTGGCGATGTTGGGGATTTTGGAATGGTCCAGCTCCATGAGCATGTTGGCACCCACCATGCGCTGCACCCAGCTGCCGGAGGGCACGATCACATCATAGCCGGGATTGCCGCCCTTCAGCTTGGCGAAAAGCTCGGATGTATCGGCGAAGATGTCGAGCTTGGTTTCAATGCCGGAGGCTTCCTGAAACTGGGCCAGCGTGTTTTCGCCGATGTAAGTATCCCAGTTATAGAAGTTGAGCTTCTTTTCTTCTTCCGCCAAAGCACCACGCGGCAGGAAGGTGAGGCCAGCGGCAATGATGCCGGTGGCTTTCAGGAAATTGCGGCGGTCGGGGCGGTAGCGCGGGGTGAATGTCGTCATAGGCCTTTCCTCCGGTGTGTTTTTTGTTACTGCTATTTGAGCGATCAAATTGAGAAGATTCAACCCCCCAATTTTCAACCGACCATTTCTGCCTTCACATCTGCGTGCGTAAGATCGAGAGCGGTGCGCGCCAGCTTGGCGAATGCGTCGATTTCTTCCTTGGTGATGCAGAAGGGGGGCGCGAAAACCATCGTGTCCCAGCAGGCGCGCATGATGAGGCCTGAGGCGATGCAATGGTCGCGGCAGATGGTGCCGACACGGCCGGAATCAGCGAAACGGCCACGGTTTTTCTTGTCGTTGGTAAGCTCCAACGCGCCGATAAAGCCCACGGTTCGCACTTCGCCAACGATGGGGTGATCGAGCAGCGTTTCCATCTTCTGCTTGAGATAGGGGGCCAGTTCCGCCACCCGTTCCACCAGCTTTTCTTCTTCAATGATGCGGATGTTTTCCAGTGCCACGGCACAGGCCACGGGATGACCGGAATAGGTGTAGCCGTGGTAGAATTCGCCGCCCAGATCGAAGAAATCCTTGAGGATGGTTTCAGACACCGCCACCGCGCCAATCGGCATGTAGCCCGACGATAGGCCCTTGGCCATGATCACCACATCCGGCTCAAAACCGAAGGTTTCATGGCCGAACATTTTGCCGGTGCGGCCAAAGCCGCAGATCACTTCGTCGGCCACGATGAGAATGCCGTGCTTTTTGCAGATGCGGCTCACTTCCGGCCAATAGGTGGAAGGCGGAATGATAACGCCACCAGCACCCTGAAGTGGTTCAGCCACGAAGGCGGCCACATTGTCTGGGCCAACTTCGAGAATACGCTTTTCGACTTCGGCAGCGGCGTGGAGGCCGAATTCTTCCGGGGTCATGTTGCCGCCGAAATCATACCAATGGGGTTGGCGCACATGGGTGAAGCCGGGAAGCGGCAAGCCGCCCTGCTCATGCATGCCCACCATGCCCCCCAAGGAGGCGGAAATCATGGTGGAGCCATGATAAGCGCGTTCGCGGGTGATGAAGGTTTTGCGATAGGTTTTGCCCTTCAGTGCCCAATAATGGCGGATGAGGCGCACCATCGTATCATTGGCTTCAGAGCCGGAATTGACGAAGAATATCCGCTGGAACCGCTCCGGCAACAGGCTTGCCACCTTGGCGGCCAGTTCGGTTGCGGGCACGGAGGAGGTTTTGAAGAAGGTGTTGTAATAGGGCAGATCCAGCATTTGGCTGTAAGCGGCATCAGCCAATTCCTTACGGCCATAGCCGATATTGACGCACCACAGGCCGGACATGGCGTCGATATATTTGCGCCCTGCCCCATCCCAAATATTGACCCCCGACGCATGGGTAATCATGCGGGCACCCCCGGCGGCGTGCAGGCTCTTGTGGTCGGTGAAGGGGTGGAAATGGTGAGCGGTGTCTTGGGCGACGAGTTCGGCGATGTTCAGATTGCGGGCGGGCTTGTTCATTTTGAAGTCTCCAATGGATACAGGCAGATTATCTGCCGTTTCGGGCAGTCTTGGGCCGGTTCAAGTGTGGAGATCTCAAGGTTTATAACCGATGCGGGCGCAAAGGCGCAGGAGTTCTTCTTGCGCGTTCGGCTGGACAAAGGCGGCGAACCGCCCGCTGCGTGGCATGCATTCAACCATGATGGGCAGAGTATGGCACAGCATTCGGTTTCCGGCAACTCAAGCCCGCAAGGCCCAACTTCCGTTGATCTGGAGGCATGACTGCGACCATGCTAAACCGCCATGACACGCCAGCAAAACGGAGCTTCGCCCGATGACCAAGACCCGCACCGAAACCGACACATTCGGCCCGATCGAAGTGGATTCTACCCGTTATTGGGGGGCGCAGGCGGAACGCTCGCGGGGGAATTTTAAGATCGGCTGGGAACGCCAGCCTATCCCCGTGGTGCGGGCACTTGGCATTGTGAAGCGGGCGGCGGCGGAGGCGAATGCCGCTCTCGGGCGGCTCGACCCGGCCATTGCCGACACCATCGTGAAAGCCGCCAATGAGGTGATTGAGGGCAAGCTCAATGATCATTTCCCGCTGGTCGTCTGGCAGACGGGTTCGGGCACGCAGTCGAACATGAATGCCAATGAGGTCATTTCTAACCGCGCCATTGAGATGCTGGGTGGGGTGATGGGGTCGAAAAAGCCGGTCCATCCCAATGACCATGTGAATATGAGCCAGTCGTCCAACGACACCTATCCCACCGCCATGCATGTGGCTTGCGCTGAGCAGATCGTTCATGACCTGTTGCCCGCGCTCAAGCATTTGCATGCGGCATTGGAGGCTAAGGCCAAGCAATGGGCACATATCATCAAGATCGGGCGCACCCATACGCAGGATGCAACGCCGCTGACGCTGGGGCAGGAATTCGGCGGCTACGCGCAGCAAGTTGCGAATGGCATCCGGCGCATTGAATCGACCCTGCCCATGCTGATGGAATTGGCGCAAGGGGGCACAGCCGTTGGCACGGGGCTTAACGCGCCCGTGGGCTTTGCTGAAAAGGTGGCCGAGCGGATTGCGGCCATCACGGGACTTGCCTTCACCACCGCGCCCAATAAGTTTGAAGCCTTGGCCGCGCATGATGCGATGGTGATGAGCCACGGTGCCATCAACACGGTGGCGGCTTCCCTTTTCAAGATTGCCAATGACATACGCTTCCTCGGTTCTGGCCCGCGTTCGGGGCTTGGTGAATTGAACTTGCCGGAAAATGAGCCGGGTTCTTCCATCATGCCGGGCAAGGTGAACCCCACCCAATGCGAGGCCCTGACAATGGTGTGCTGCCAGATTTTCGGCAATCATGCCGCGCTCACATTTGCTGGCTCTCAGGGGCATTTTGAGCTGAATGTGTTCAATCCGGTGATGGCTTATAATTTCTTGCAATCGGTGCGTCTCATGGCGGATGCGGCGGTAAGCTTTACCGATCATTGCGTGGTGGGCATCATCGCGCGCGAAGACAATATCAAATCCGCGCTGGATCGTTCGCTCATGCTGGTGACGGCCTTGGCACCGAAGATCGGCTATGACAAGGCGGCCGAAATCGCCAAGACCGCGCATAAGCGTGGCACGACGCTGAAAGAAGAAGCCCTGCGGCTGGGCTATGTCAGTGCGGAAGATTTCGATGCGATCGTGCGGCCGGAGAAGATGATCGGGCCGGGTTGAAGCAGGGTTGAGGGCAGGAACATGGCCGAGATCATCAATCTGCGGCGGGCGCGCAAGGGTAAAGCGCGCACGCAGGCTGAGACCAAGGCGGCGCAGAACCGGGAGCGGTTTGGGCGCACCAAAGCGCAGCGGCTGAAGCAAGAGGCTGAGGCGGAACGCGCGGCTCAAACACTCGACGGCCACAAGCGCGAGGATACATGACAGGGCCTGTCAAACGATCGCTCACGGTTTCGGGCCATCGCACATCGCTTTCGATGGAGCCTGAGTTTTGGGCGGTTCTCAAAACGCTTGCCAAATCACGCGGGCTTACCACGGCAGGTCTGATTGCTGAAATTGATGCAGCCCGGGGCAAGGCCAATCTTTCCAGTGCGGCGCGGGTCTATGCGCTCAAGAATGCTATGGCGACAGCGGCGGCAGGGGTGCCGTCTCGATCACGAACGGATCGTAAATAATCAACGGCTTCTTTTTCGGTTTCACCGGTGGTGCCACAGGGGCGGGCGTGGATGGCGGGTTTGCTGCCTGTTCGGCGGCGATGCGGCGGGCGGCTTCTTCTTCTAATTTGCGCTGCGATTCCTTTGCAGCTGCTGCACGGGCCGCCTCCTCAGCCTTGCGCTTGGCGCGTTGGGCGAGGCGGGCCTTTTCTTCTTCCGCGGCGCGCTTTTCTTCTTCTGCGAGCTGGCGTTGCTCTTCCAGTTGGGCGGCTTCCAGCTTGGCCATTTCATCGCGCATGGTCTTGACCGACAGGGCCGAGATCAGGGCATTTGCATCATCGCTGCGCGCAAGCGACCCCAGTGGGCCAGCCCAGACTACAGACACGGGTGGCAAGTCGGCCAGCACGGTGAGTGCCAGCTCATTGTCGAACTTCACTTCATGGAAGCTGAATTGCGGGGTGAAAGTGCCTTTCACCGCACCGGCCATGAAAGCCATCGGCGCGCTTGTGAGCAGGCCTTCGGTGATGGTGAAATCAGCCTCCAGCTTGCCGGGCTGCAAATCGCCAGAGATCAGGTCCACCTGCATGGCGCGCTTCACATCGGCACCAACACGCGCAGAAGCCAGCGCGCTGGTCAATACGGGCACATTGACTTGGCGAAGCAGCATATCATTCAGGGTGAGTTTGCCTGCACCGTTGAGTGCCATGACAAAGCCTGCCGGACTGCGGCCAAAGCCGCCAAATCGCCCGTCAATTTCGGCGGTGCCTTCCAGCGCGGGTCCGGTGAGCGGCAATAGGGGCACTTGGCCTTTCAGCGTGCCATCCAGCTTGATGCCGCCATTTTCGGGAAGTGCGCGGAAGGCGAGCGTTATGGGCTTTTGCGCGGATTGTCCTTCGGCCTTGAAATCCAGCGCATTGCCATCGGCGGTGGCTGTGATGACGGCATCGGTGACAGCCATGCCGGTGATGCCGGTGACGTTCTGTGCCTTAAGGGTCAGCTTGGCCTTGGTGCCATCGAGTGGCGTTTTGGCGAAGATGGTGGTCATGTCCGGGGCCACGGCATCCGAACGCAGCAGGAGGCTGGAAAGCAGGAAGGGCAGACGCAGATATTCGGTTTTCAGATCCGCTTCCACGCCATCCACACCGGCGGCAAAATCGCCTGACAATTTCTGGCCGCCAATCTCGCCGGCAAAGCCGCGCAAGGCAAAGCGGCCGCCGCGCCAATCTAGCCGCCCATCGCCCACCAGATTGACGGCTTCGGGCGGGGCGGGAAGCCCGGCGGCGGCGAGCAACGCATTGCCTTCGCGCGCATTGACATCCAGCACGCCCAGGGCGCGCAGGCTGAAGGCGTTCGGGTCCACGGTGGAAATGGCGCCGGTAAAGCGCGAGCGGCCACCGAAGCCTTCCAGCGTGGCATTGGTCTCCAAGCCCGACGCCAGCTTGCCATTGGCGTTGAATTCAGCCGTGGCCTTCATGGCCGTATCGGCACCGGGTGCCGGAAGGCCGAAAAGCTTTGCCATCATGGCAGCGGATGGGCTGACCACGCGGCCCTTGATGTCCACATCCCCTGTGCGCCATTTGGCGATATCGCCCCTGAAGGCCATGTTGGAGGCGAGGTCAGAGCCACCCGCTGAGCCGGCACTTTCCAGCTTGATGTTAGCCATGCCGTCATTGGCTTCCACATCGGCTTTGAAGGTGACGGCAAAGGGGGCCAAGCCTTCGGCCCAGGCCGGATCGGCTTTGCGGGCTTGAAGCGGCGGGATGAGGCCGAGAAGGCGCAACATTCCATGCGGTTCATCGGCCTTGATGAACAGCGTGCCGCTGCCGGAAGGGGCGGAAGCATCCGGTTTCAGAAGGCCCGTGAGTTCCAGCCGTGCGCCCTCAACGCTGCCAATGTCGAGCGTGTGAACGGCAAGCCCGTCGGGCGAGGCGGCGGCATGAATGGCAATATCTTCCGCGGTCACACCATTCAGCATCAGCCGGTCGGCCTGTAGGGTGAGGTCTGCCGAGCCTGCTTTCAGCGCGGCACTTCCGGTATCGGTCAACAGGCTTGCCACGGCGGCGGCGGTAACGCCTTCGGGCATGTAACGGTCAAGATCGAGCTTGTCGATGAGCAGGCGCAGGCTGACGCCTTGCTTGCCGGGCAGGTGCAAGGTGGCGGTGCCTTGGGCTTCATCCAGCGTAAAGGCGGCGTTGGTAAGGGTGGCACCGCTTGCATCCACCGTGATGGGGCTTGCAAGGGTTAGCGTGCCGCGTGAGCCGGTCCAGCTATTCTGGATACCCGTTTGCCAAGAGGGCACGGCCCAAGCCGCCAGATCTTTCATCGCTTCTGATTGCAGGTTCAGCGTGCCATTCAGCACCGGGGCATCGGCAAATGTAAATGCGCCGGTAAAGCTTGCATCCGATTGGCCGGGAAACTGTGCCTTGGCGCGAGTGATATTGAGAACACCGTCTTCCAGCAGCACATCGAGTGCGACATCATTGAGGCTATCACCGCCTGCCTTCAGACTGCCCAGCGAGAGGCCCAGCCGCGCGGTAACATTGGCGGGCATGCGGGTTAGCGTTTGGGCCAGCGCATCCAGCCCTTGCGCGTTGAAAAGGGTGGGCAAGCCCGGGCCTGCGACCTTGTCGAGATCAAAATGCGGGGCACCGATGTCCACCGCAAGGTTGACCTGACGGGCAAAATCAATGACGGCCTTGCCGGTGACGGTGTTGGCGGCGGCATCCGGGTTGGCGGGCACAATTTCGAGCTTTTCCAGCGTCAGCATGCTGAGACTTCCCTCAGCCTGCGCGGAAAGGGTGAAGCCGGTGGGCTTGGCTTGCTCATCAGCGGGGTCTGGCACGGGGGCCCCGGCGAGTTCGCCCGCAAAGCCCTGCCCCGTGGTGGTGCCATCAAAGGAAAGCTCATAGCCGCCGGTTGCTTCCGGGCGCAGGCGGATGTCGAAGGGCATGTCCTTGCCCTGCAAAATGCGCCCGGTGGAAGCGGCAATGGCGATGCGGGTGTCGGCATGATTGAAGGCACCGCGCAGTTTCCAAGGCCCGTGCAGGGCGGGCGCGCTCAAGGCGGCGTCAAAGCCGGTAATTTCGCGGGTGGTGCCGGTGACGCCATCGGAGAGGAACAGAATGCCTTCATCCAGCGTGATATCGGCAAAGGAGATATTGTCCGGCAGCGCGCTTTCACCAGTTTGGCCTGTAAGTGACCAGCTGGCGCTGCCATCTTGCATCCGCTCAAGCCCAATGACGGGTTTGGCGATGGTGATGGCGGAAACCTCGAACTGACCGCCCAGCAGGGGACTGAGCAGGAATAGCGCCTCCACCGCCTCAGCGCGCAGCATTTCGGGCATTTTGGCTTGCGGAGGATTGGCGATGCGAAGCCCCTCCACCCGCAGGCGCGGCCAGGGGAAAAGGCGGGCGGAAATGTCGCCCACGATGGTGACTTGTCGGCCTGTCACATTTTTGCCGAAGGCTTCGAGCTTGCCGCGATAGCCGTTCCAGTCAATGAACCAAGGCGCAATGATAAGCCCGCCCACGATGAGCACGAGGGCGATGCCGGTGTACAGAATGGGTGATTTCCAGACGTTCATTGCACGGTCATGCTTTAAGCTTGCCCCTTGGGTCTGTTATGACGGGACAACGCGATTGAGGCAACGAGGATCATGATGACGAATCCGGCTCCCTTTCAAGGCCGCATCCAGACGGTTGAGGCCCAATGGGCCGATTATAACGGCCATTTGAATATGGCCTATTACCATGTCCTGTTCGACAGGGCCGGGGATGAGGCCTTTTCGGCCATCGGATTGGGGCCAAATTATGTGACCCAACGCAATGCCACCTTTTTCACCGTGGAAGCCCATGTAAGCTATTTGGCCGAGCTGAAGCCCGGCGACAAGGTGCGGGTGACCACCCAGATTTTGGACCACGACGCCAAGCGGGTGCATTATGTGCAGCAAATGTTCCATGCTGATGAAGGCTATTTGGCCTGTGTTACGGAAAATATGGTGCTGCATGTGAGCATGGAAACCCGCCGTTCGGCCCCATTTCCAGCCGATATTCTGGCCCAGATTGACGCCATTGCCGCCGCCCACAAGGGCCTTGCCATTCCGCCGCAGGTGGGGCACCGCATGGGCATACCCCGCAAATAGCTAGTTTGACAGAGAATCAAATCCCTTGAGCGTGCCCATCGATATTGGCGATTTTGACGACGATTTGCCCCCTGCCCCCAAGGCGGGCGGCATTGCCGCGCGCGCCATGATGCAGGCCGAGCCGGGCTATTTGAAGGGTTTGAACCCCGAACAACGGGCCGCCGTGGAGGCGACAGATGGGCCGGTTCTGGTGCTGGCGGGGGCGGGCACGGGCAAGACGCGGGTTTTGACCACAAGGCTGGCGCATTTGCTGGCAACCGGCAAAGCCTATCCTTCGCAGATTTTGGCCGTGACCTTCACCAACAAGGCCGCGCGGGAGATGAAAGACCGCATCGGGCATCTGATCGGCGGGGCGGTGGATGGCATGACGTGGCTGGGCACGTTCCATTCCATTGGTGTTAAGATTTTGCGCCGCCATGCGGAATTGGCGGGGCTGAAATCCGGGTTTTCCATTCTCGACACGGATGACCAGATCCGTCTACTCAAGCAATTGCTGGTGGCGCATGATGTGGATGAAAAACGCTGGCCCGCGCGCCAGCTCGCCAATCTGATTGACGGGTGGAAAAATCGGGGGCTGGTTCCCGCCAAGGTGCCGCATGGGGATGCGTTCGCTTTCGCCAATGGCAAGGGGGCGGAGCTTTATGGCGAATATCAAGCGCGGCTGAAGGCGCTCAATGCCTGTGACTTTGGCGATTTGTTGCTGGAATGCCTCCGGCTGTTTCAGGAACACCCGGATGTGCTGGCCGAATATCAGCGGCGGTTCAAATATATGCTGGTGGACGAATATCAGGACACCAATGTGGCGCAATATCTGTGGCTGCGACTTCTGGCGCAGGGCCATCGCAATATCTGCTGCGTGGGGGATGATGACCAGTCCATCTATGGCTGGCGCGGGGCGGAGGTGGATAACATCCTGCGGTTTGAAAAGGATTTTCCCGGTGCCAAGGTTATCCGGCTTGAACGCAATTATCGTTCCACACCCGAAATTCTGGGGGCGGCTTCAGGGTTGATCGCCAAGAATGAAGGTCGCTTGGGCAAGACGCTGCATACCAACCGCGAGGCGGGTGAAAAGCTTGTGGTGCGCGGGCATTGGGATGGCGATGAGGAAGCGCGCGCCATTGGTGACGACATCGAAAATTTGCAGCGCAAGAGTGAAAAGCTCAACGACATGGCGGTGCTGGTGCGGGCTTCCTTCCAGATGCGCGCCTTTGAAGATCGGTTCATCACGCTGGGCGTGCCTTACCGCGTGATCGGCGGCCCGCGCTTTTATGAACGCTCGGAAATCCGCGATGCGCTGGCCTATTTCAAGATCACCGTTTCGCCGGACAATGATCTGGCGTTCGAGCGCATCATCAATACGCCCAAGCGTGGCATTGGCGATGCATCGGTGAAGAAGATGCACGAACATGCCCGCGCGCGTGGGCTTTCGCTTTATGGTGCTGCGGGCGAGATGGCCGCAACGACTGACATTCCCGCCAAGGCGCGCAATGCGCTGCGCGAATTGCTGGAGCAATTCACCCGCTGGCGTGAGCAGTTGGCGGTGTTGCCGCATACGGATCTGGCGGAGATCATTCTGGATGAGTCCGGCTATACGGGCATGTGGCAGGCCGACAAAAGCCCGGAAGCGCAAGGCAGGCTGGAAAACCTGAAGGAACTTGTGCGCTCTATGGCCGAGTTTGAGAACATGGTGGGCTTTCTGGAGCACATCGCGCTGGTGATGGATGCCCAGACCGAACAGGGCGAGGACAAGGTTTCCATTATGACGCTGCATTCAGCCAAGGGGCTGGAATTCCGCAGTGTGTTTTTGCCCGGTTGGGAAGAAGGGCTTTTCCCGCATCAGCGGTCGCTGGATGAAAAGGGGCGCAACGGTTTGGAGGAAGAACGCCGCTTGGCTTATGTCGGCATTACGCGGGCGAAAGAACGCGCGTTCATTTCCTTTGCCCAGAACCGCCGCGTTCACAATATGTGGCAGACGGCCCTGCCTTCCCGCTTCATTGATGAATTGCCGGAAGCGCATGTGGAAGTGGCCGCGATGAGCCATAGCTATGGTGGTTATGGGCTTGGCAGCTATGGCGGGGAATCGCGCTTTGATGAGGTAAAGCCCTTCCGGTCGAGCTATGACACGCCGGGTTGGCAACGCGCGCAAAAAGCGCATGAGGCCGGAACGGCCCTGCGTTCCAGCCCGCGCATCATCGAAGGCGAACTCAGCGCATCCGGTTCAACAGCCAGTGCTTATGAGGGTGGTGAGCGCGTGTTCCACCAAAAATTCGGCTATGGCCGTGTGACCCGCGTGGAGGGCAACAAGCTCACTATCGCCTTTGATAAGGCGGGGGAGAAGCGCGTGATTGATAGTTTTGTGGAGCGGCAATAAGCACAGCTAGGGTGACAATCTCGGGGCTGGCCTTTTTTCAGACTGCGGATACAAATTGCGGCAGGCTTTTCTGGCTTACGGCGCATGGCTTTATAGGCCGGGATTTCACTCGTCTACCTCGATTTGCACAACATCTCTCTAGGCACTAAAACACTATCATGCAGATTCCCGAGTATTGCTTTTTCATCCGTTACTTGCCGCGCGAACAGGCCCAAAGGCTTGCTGATGGGCTGGAGGCGCGTCTTATTCCCGAAGCGCTGGCGGTAAGCACCGCCGAACATGATGAAGCGGCGGATTTGTGGGAACTGGTGGCTTATTACCCCAGCCAAGCCCAAGCCGAGCAGGCGCAGGCTTATGTTTTGGAATTGGGCCTTCCGGCGGCCATTCTGGGCACCGAAGCCCTGCCCCAGACCGATTGGGTGGCGCAATCGCTGAAGGGTTTGGCCCCTGTGGCGGCGGGGCGATTTTACCTGCATGGCAGCCATGATCGGCCTTCGCGGCCCCTGAACGGGCACCCCATCGAAATTGACGCCGGAACCGCCTTCGGCACCGGCCACCACGGCACCACGCGCGGTTGCCTT
>CAJBCQ010000151.1 GCA_903951595.1 uncultured Hyphomicrobiales bacterium
GAAAGACTTTGTGTTGGAATGACCGAGCCCTGAGCCCTCGATGAGTGTCTTACCGGTCTCAGGTGAAAGCCAGGCATCAATGAAATCATAGGCCAATGCCTTGTCTGCCTTGCCGCTGTTGAGCAGCGTCAATCCACAGTACCAGGTGAAGAACCCCTCCTTCGGTCGCGCATAGGCAATGGGAATGCCTTGGTCTGTGAGGTTCTTGATCGTGTCATTCCATGCATAGGCCGCGACGATCTCGCCGGAGGCGAGGCCCTGATTGACTTCCGTTGGATCGGTCCACAGGAAGCGGCTGTTGGCAGTGCACTTCCTGCCCCACGTGTCTGCTGCTGCCTTTAGCTTGTCGCCGGTGGCCCAGGCAGCCTCCTTGTAACTCATGCCGTCGAGCATCAGGCCAAACGTGATGCAGAGCTCACTGTCGAGCATGGCAACCTTGCCCGCATACTTGTCATCATAGAAAATTCCCCAGCTCTCGTTCTTCTTGAAGTCGTCGTCCACGAGATCGGGGCGGTAGGCGATGGAAGCGTTTCCCCAGTCTGCCGGCGCCATGACAACCTTGCCGTCCATCACGACGCCGTCTGCCGTCTGCAGTGCCGGGAAGACATCTTTCCAGTTCGAGAGTTTCGTCACGTCGATTTCGGCGGCGACTTTCGCATTGACGAAGCGGTTGACCGAATAGTTGCAGGGATGCATCACATCGGCCGAGAAGCCGGCGAGCACCTTCGCCAGTGCGTCTTCTTCCCCGGTGAAAATAGAGAAATTGGGCGTGCCATTCCTGTCGGAAAAGCTCTTGAAATAGGACGGATCGTCGTATCCGGCCCATTCAAGGCAGGTCAGCACGTCGGCGGCCTTGGGGAGCGAGGGCAAGGTCAGCATACCCACACCGAAAGCCGAGGCTTTCGTGAGCATGTCGCGGCGGCTCAACTTGCCTTGGGACATCCGATCAATGAACTTGATTCGCTGCATGTCATTCCCTCCAACTTGCTCTTGGTCAGCGTGCTCTGCGGCAACCGTTCTGAGTTGATGCTAGAATGAAAGAGATGCTCTTGGAAAGAGTCTGTGTCGCAAATAAAGAACCGCCCGGAGATTGCCCGGAGGCATCTCGTCTGGGGTTTTCTGGCAGAGAGGAGTGATCAATCCTGGCAATGACGTGTTCCGTCCGGCTGTGATCGGAGCCGCCTGCGTGCGCGAAACGCTGACCCCAGCGGTGCTCGCCCGCGGTGCCGCTCATCGCCCTTCTTTGCTTCAGGACATTGTGGTTTGCCGTTTCGGCGCGATCGATGTCGCTAGGCAGATCAAGGCGGGCAGCCAAAAATTCGAGCCCGGCCTTATGAGCTCAAGATACACGGCCAGAGCGAGAGTTGGAAAGCATTCGGAACAAAGCCCGCCTGCCTCTTGTTGCAACGCGGGTTATCGACTTTGTTCCGGCCGGTGGGTTTTGGCGCACCGGACAAGATAAAGATGAGAGCTGGGTTGTGAAGCGAGATCCTTGATTTGGCTGGCGCCTGCTTTTGGTGCCGATGTCGGGTCAGGCCTCACCACCGGTCCGCACGATGTCCTGCAGCGCTGCAGCATCGAGGATGCGGTTGCTGTTTTAGGCGGGCTCGATGAAGCGGAGAAACCAAAAATGCGCTAGGCGCGGCGTAAAAGCCTGTCTGCAACGCCAGCCAGTTGTGCCATCACATAGCCGCCCCGAACGTATAGCGACTGAAAGGCCCGGCTACCCGGAATGACGCCGTTTGGGATC
>CAJBCQ010000152.1 GCA_903951595.1 uncultured Hyphomicrobiales bacterium
GATGATGAAACCCTCGCAAGCCTCAACGCGCAATGGCGTGGCAAGCTCAAGCCCACCAATGTCCTGTCTTTTCCAGCTGGCCCCGGCATGACCCCGCCCGATGAACCGCCCTTTCTCGGCGATATTATTCTGGCATCTGGCGTCACGCGAATAGAAGCGCAAGAGCAGGGCAAAAGCTGGGAAGATCACACCACCCATCTCATCATTCATGGCCTGCTGCATCTGGCCGGCCATGATCATGAAACGCAAGACGAGGCAGCCGTGATGGAAGCCTTGGAGATCCGCGCCATGGCGGCGCTGGGTCTTGCCAACCCTTATGAATGAAACTGAATTCAACACCATGACCAACGGCCATAAAACGGCTCACCCCCTTTGGATCCGGCTTAAGCGCGCGCTGGGCATGAAGGTCCCGCCCCTTGCTCAACATCTATCGCTGGATGAGAACGGTGCCGCTCCCATTGATCCGCGCTCGATGTTCGGCAGGCTTGTCGATTTTGCCTCCTTACGCGTGGATGATGTCATGGTGCCGCGCGCAGATATCGAAGCCATTGCTGAAACCGCCAGTGTGCGCGAGCTTTTGGAGCGTTTTGCTGAAGTGGGCCATTCGCGCCTGCCTGTTTATCGCGAAACCCTCGATGATCTGGCCGGCATGGTTCACATCAAGGACTTCACAAGCTGGGTGGTGAAAAAAGCCCAGCCCCGCAAACGTGCAAAGTCCAAAGCGGTCAGTGAAAATGCACCCGTGAAGGCCGCCGATCTGGAACTGAAAGCCGTGGATCTTAATCTCACGGTCAAACAGGCCGCTATCCTGCGCGAAATCCTTTTCGTGCCGCCGTCCATGCCGGCGGCTGATCTTCTGGTTAAAATGCAATCAACCCACATTCACATGGCCGTGGTGGTGGATGAATATGGCGGCACGGACGGGCTTGTCTCGATTGAAGATCTCGTCGAGCAGATTGTCGGGGATATTGCCGATGAACATGACGAGGGCGAAGAAACGCTCATCCGGCCTTTGAGCGATGGCATCTATGTCGCGGATGCGCGCGCACTTGTAGAAGAAGTCGAGCGGCTTGCCGGAGCAAGTCTTGTGCCTGAAGAACACGAGGAAGATGTTGATACACTGGGCGGGCTTGTCGTGGCCATGTTAGGGCGCGTTCCCGTGCGCGGGGAGATTATTAAACATCCCACCGGCATCGAATTTGAAGTGACCGATGCCGATCCTCGCCGCCTGCGGAAATTGCGAATTCATTTGAAGCCCTCAGGCCGCCCCGCTGCCAGCGCCCGTGAGCGCAAGGCTTCTGTGTGAAATCTTGGCATAAATGCGTCAGTGCCTTTGCCGCCGGTCTTGTTGGCGCGCTGGCACTTGCGCCACTTTATATCTGGCCCGCTTTGCTCATTGCCGTGCCCTTGTGGCTGTGGCTTCTGGAACGGGCCACGCTGCGGCAATCCTTCTTCATCGGCTGGAGCTTTGGCTTTGGCTGGTTCACCGCCTCGCTTTATTGGATCGGCATTGCCTTTCTGGTCGATGCCGGAACCTATGGCTGGCTTCTGCCGCTCGCCGTCACGGGCCTTCCCGCTTTTCTCGCCTTATATTGGGGGGCTGCCGCTTGGCTGGTAAATCTTTTCGGCCAGCGCGGCCTATGGCGCATTCTGGTTTTTGCCAGCGCACTGACGCTGGCTGAATATGCCCGAGCAAATCTGTTCACGGGATTTCCGTGGAACACGCCGGGCTATGCGGGTCTGGCCTCACTGGGGTTTTCACAAGCGGCTTGCGTGGTCGGCCTATGGGGCCTCACCTTCCTGGTGCTGACCGCCAGTGCCACCCCCCTTGTGTTCATCGCCAAGCAATATCGTGCAGGCCTTGCCATGATAATGGCCTTTGGCTTGATCTTGGCGGCTGGCGAATGGCGTCTTGCGTCTCACCCGCAAGTCGATCACGAAAAAATCCGCCTCCGCATCGTGCAGCCTAATGTTCCGCAATCTGAAAAATGGCGCTTTGAAAATTCAGATGAAATTTTCATGCGCCTGCTGTCGCTGTCCGACCGGCGCACACCCGATGCCCCGCAAGGCGCACATAACTTCACCCACATCATCTGGCCCGAAAGTGCCGTGCCCTTCTTGATGGAGGAGCAACAAACCGCCCTTTCGGCCATCGCCCGCTTGCTGGCGGATGAAACCCTTCTTTTGATGGGCGGCTTGCGGCGGGAATTGGCAGGCGGGCCGGAAATTGAGGATGACTTGATTTTCAACAGCCTGCTGGCCATTTCCGGTTCCGGCGAAGTGATCGGCCGTTCGGACAAATTCCATCTGGTGCCGTGGGGCGAATATCTGCCACTGGAAACTTGGCTGGCACCCTTGGGCCTGCGCCGCCTTGTCACCCTGCCGGGAAGCTTTGTGGCAGGCAAAGGCCCCCAAACGGTGGAACTTCCCGCCACCCCCGCCTTCAGCCCGCTCATTTGCTATGAAATCATCTTTCCGGGGTCTGTTGCTGAGCGTGCATCCCGCCCGCAATTCCTGCTCAATGTAACCAATGATGGTTGGTTTGGCGCGTCGTCGGGGCCCTACCAACATTTTGACCAAGGCCGGTTGCGGGCCATTGAGGAGGGCCTGCCGCTCGTGCGTGCAGCCAATACGGGCATTTCAGGCGTCGTGGATGGGCTGGGGCGCATTCGCGAAAAGAGCAGGCTCAACGAGGAAAGTATAGTTGATACGCTGCTTCCCCAAGCATTGCCTGCAACAATTTACAGCAAATCTGGAGATTTTCCGGCAATTTTCGCATTTATTATTGTTGTCTTGGCGGGTGGATACGCCAGAAAAAAAGAATTAAGGGTTAAATCACCTGAGATAACGAACTAAATACCTGCATTTGCTGGTGGATTCAGGTTGTGGCAGTGCCCTAACCGCGCAGTTTCCGAGCGTGTGGTCCCCCATTTCTCGAATTTTGCGTTGCGTAACCCTTTCCGGTATAATAAATGTGGTTCAAATACGATGCACGCAACCAACGGGATTGCGCGTAAATCGTGCAGTTCAGGCCGGGGGCAACACGGTCTGAGGAGCATCATGGTCAAGAGAAACGCCAATCCAATCGACGTTCATGTCGGCAATCGGGTGCGGATGCGCCGGATGCTCATTGGCATGAGCCAGGAAAAGCTGGGCGAACAGCTGGGGCTTACGTTCCAGCAGGTCCAGAAATACGAAAAGGGCTCGAACCGCGTCAGCGCCAGCCGTCTGTACCAGATGGGCCAGATCCTCGGCGTGCCGGTGCAGTTCTTCTATGACGACCTTCCCGGTTCCCTCGCCGGAACCCCGCCGGGCGGCTTTGCCGAAGCCGGCAGCGAAGGCATGATCATGGATTTTCTGTCCTCGTCCGAAGGTCTCCAGCTCAACCGCGCTTTCTCCGAAATCGCTGACAGCGAAGTTCGCCGCCGCGTGGTCGACCTCGTTAAGGCGATTGCCGGTAAGCGGCAGGCTTCCGCTTAAAGGCCCAAATGGAATTTCCCACAATTCGCCCGTGATCCGTTTTCCCGGATCGCGGGCACTTGCGTTCGTGTTAATGGAGAACGCGAAAAGCCAATGATTCGCACAAAGGAAAGAACGACAGCCGTGGCACGCAAAGATTACCAGTTCACCAGTGAGTCCGTTTCTGAAGGCCATCCTGACAAGGTCTGCGACCGGATTTCCGATGAGATCGTGGATCTGTTCTACCGCGAAGCGGCCAAATCCGGCATGGATCTGGCCAGTGTGCGCGTGGCGGCTGAAGCGCTGGCCACCACCAACCGGGTGGTCATTGCCGGTGAAGTTCGCACCTCGCTTGCCGAAGCCGATATGAAGCGCCTGGTGGAAGAGCATGCCCGGGCTGCCATCCGCGACATTGGCTATGAGCAAAAGGGCTTTCATTGGAAAGACCTGCAAGTCGAAGTGCTGCTGCACGCCCAATCGGCTCATATCGCGCAAGGCGTTGATGCGGAAGGTGCCGGTGATCAGGGCATCATGTTCGGCTATGCCTGCGATGAAACGCCTGAACTCATGCCAGCCCCCATCTATTACGCCCATGAGATCCTCAAAGCCCTGTCCGTGGCCCGCCGCTCTGGCGAACTGGGCATGCTGGGCCCGGATGCCAAAAGCCAGGTGACCGTGCGTTACGAAGACGGCAAGCCCGTCGCCGTTACCCAGATCGTTGTTTCCCATCAGCATCTGGATGAAAAACTCACCTCCGCCGATGTGCGTAAACTCATCGAGCCCTATGTCCGCAAAGCACTCCCGACAAGTTGGATCACGCCGCAAACCGTCTGGCACGTGAACCCCACGGGTGCCTTCGTGATCGGTGGCCCGGATGGTGATTGCGGGCTCACAGGTCGCAAGATCATTGTGGACACCTATGGCGGTGCCGCCCCCCATGGCGGTGGCGCGTTCTCGGGCAAAGACCCCACCAAGGTGGACCGTTCCGCCGCCTATGCTGCCCGCTATCTGGCCAAGAATGTCGTGGCCGCCAAGCTTGCCAGCCGCTGCACCATCCAGCTTTCCTATGCCATCGGTGTTGCCGAACCCCTGTCGATCTATGTCGATCTGCATGGCACCGGCAATGTCGAGGAGGCAAAGCTCGAAGCCGCCTTGGCCAAGGTCATGAACCTCACCCCGCGCGGCATCCGCGAGCATCTGGGCCTTAACCGCCCGATTTATGCCCGCACCGCCGCATTCGGCCATTTCGGACGCGCTCCGCAAGCCGATGGCGGCTTTTCTTGGGAACGCACCGATCTGGCTGAAGCTATCCGCGCCAAGCTTGGCTAATGGTTGAAATCAGGGCCCATCATTTCCACGGCCGCCGCGTCGCGCGTCCTTTGCGTCGGCATCCGCTGGAATTGATGCAAGCCCTGCTTCCCGCCCTCAGGATCGCCAACACGGCCCCTGAGCTCAGCCAGCCCAAGGCTCTGTTCGCGCAGGCCCCGCAGGAGGTCTGGCTTGAAATCGGCTTTGGCGGTGGCGAACATCTGGCTCACCGGGCAGCCGAAAACCCCCATATTGGCATGATCGGTGCCGAGCCCTTCGTGAACGGGGTGGCCAAGCTCTTGGGCCAAATCGAAGACCGGGGGCTCAAAAACATCCGCATCTGCGATGATGATGCCCGCTATCTTGTTGAAAACTTGGGTGATTCGACGATTTCCTGCGCCTTCATCCTCTATCCAGACCCGTGGCCCAAAGCCCGCCACCTCAAGCGCCGCATCATCTCCGATAAGCTTGTTTCCGAACTGGCCCGCGTGCTGAAACCGGGGGCAGAGCTCCTGTTTGCCTCCGATATCCCCCATTATGCCGCCTGGACGCTCGAACATCTGGCCCGAAGCCCACATTTCGAATGGACCGCCAACAGGGCTGCCGATTGGCGCCAGGCACCGCCGGGATGGCCCGGCACACGCTATGAAGAAAAGGCGCTCAAAGCCGGTCGCACCCCCGCTTATCTCACCTTTCGCCGCCTGCCCTGAGGCCGCCCTTGCCCAAAGCCTGCCAAAAGACTATAAGGGCTCATCACACGACATTCTCATCCTTGAGAGTGGGTCTCTTCCGGGGCCCGCTTTTTTTGTACTGAAAAGACAACGGAACGCGATATGGGCGAAGCAAGAATCAGCCGGGAAACAGGGCCTGCCGCAAGAGTGGCGGGGCTGGCCGAGCCTGTGCTGGAAAATCTGGGCTACCGCTTGGTACGCGTGCGCATGTTCGGCAATACCTTGCAGATCATGGCCGAAAAGCCCGACGGTAGCATGGCGATTGAAGATTGCGAGGCCGTCAGCCGCGCCCTTTCTCCGGTGCTGGATGTCGAAGACCCCATCGCCAGTGCCTATTCGCTGGAAGTCTCATCCCCCGGCATCGATCGCCCGCTCGTACGGGGGCAAGATTTTGAACGCTGGCAGGGCCATGAGGTCAAGATTGAACTGAACGAACCGCTAGCGGGGCGCAAACGCTTTCGCGGCGAACTCGAAGGCTTTGCCGATGGCGAAGTGCGCCTGTTTGTGGACCCGCAAGATGGAGGCAAGGAAAAAGTCCTGATCGGACTCGCCTTTGCTGCCGTTGGGGAAGCCAAGCTCGTGCTCACCGATGCACTCATTGCCGACGCGCGCGAACGCGCCAAGGCACGACCTGGAACAGCCGATGGTGCGCTCTTTGATGAGACAAGCGGCCTTGAGGCGGAAATTGAAGAAGTAGCGGAGAACGATAATGGCTGAGACAGCTGTAAGCGCCAACAGGCTCGAACTTCTGCAAATCGCGGATGCGGTCGCACGCGAAAAGACGATCGACAAATCGGTCGTGCTGGCCGCGATGGAAGACGCCATCCAGCGTGCCGCGCGCTCGCGCTACGGCCAGGAAAATGACATTCGCGCTGAGATTGATCCCAAATCCGGCGAGATCCGCTTAAACCGCCTTCTGCAGGTGGTGGAAGAAATCGACAATGAAGCAACCCAGATGTTGCTGAAAGAAGCCCGCAACAAGAACCCCGCCGCCAATGTCGGTGATTTTATATCCGAGCCTCTGCCCCCCATTGATTTCGGCCGCATCGCCGCTCAGAACGCCAAGCAGGTCATCGTCCAGAAAGTGCGCGATGCCGAGCGTGAGCGCCAATATGACGAATATAAGAGCCGCATTGGCGAAATCCTGCACGGCACCGTTAAGCGCGTGGAATATGGCAATGTGATCGTGGATCTGGGCCGTGGCGAAGGCATTGTACGCCGGGATGAGGCCCTGCCGCGCGAAACTTTCCGCAATGGCGATCGCATCCGCGCTTATATCTATGACGTGCGCCGTGAACCGCGCGGGCCGCAGATTTTCCTCTCGCGCACGCATCCTGAATTCATGGCCCGCCTGTTCGGCCAGGAAGTGCCGGAAATCTATGATGGCATTGTCGAAGTCGTGGCCGTTGCGCGTGATCCGGGCTCGCGCGCCAAAATCGCAGTGCGTTCGAAGGATTCATCCATTGATCCCGTCGGTGCCTGTGTCGGCATGCGCGGCTCGCGCGTGCAGGCCGTGGTGGGTGAGCTTCAGGGCGAAAAGATCGATATCATTCCGTGGTCGCAGGATGTGGCCACTTTCATCGTGAATGCGCTTGCCCCTGCCGAAGTCGCCAAGGTGGTGCTCGATGAAGAATCCGAGCGCATCGAAGTCGTGGTGCCGGATGAGCAACTGTCGCTGGCCATTGGCCGTCGCGGCCAGAATGTGCGGCTTGCCTCCCAGCTTACCGGCTGGGATATCGACATCATGACAGAGGCTGAAGAAAGCGAACGCCGCCAGAAGGAATTTGCCGAGCGCACCGCCCGCTTCACCGAAGCCTTGGATGTGGACGAGATGCTCGCCCAATTGCTGGCTTCCGAAGGCTTTGCCAGTGTGGAAGATGTGGCCTTCGTGGCCTTGCAGGAAATGGCCTCGATTGAGGGGCTGGATGAAGAAACCGCAAGCGAGCTGCAAACGCGTGCGCGCGATTATCTTGAACGTATTGCCGGGGAACAGGATGCTCGGCGCAAGGAGCTTGGCGTGAGTGACGATTTGGCTGCCATGGAAGGGCTTACCAGCGAAATGCTGGTGCTCTTGGGTGAAGAAGGCATCAAGACCATCGAAGACCTCGCCGGTTGCGCGACGGATGATCTTGTTGGCTGGACCGAGCGCAAGCAAGGCGAAGTCATCAAGCACAAGGGCACGCTGTCGGGAACAGGCTTGAGCGCCACGGACGCGGAAGCCCTCATCATGTCGGCCCGCCTCAAGGCTGGGTGGATCACGGCGGACGAGGTTTCTGAAGCCGAACCGGAGGCCTGAGCCCGTTTTACGAAGATCGAAAGCGGCGCATGACAGATGAAGAACAGGCAGATGATGACATGCCCGAGCGCATGTGCATCGTCACCCGTGAGGTCAAAGAACCCGGCGCGCTCATCCGCTTTGTGGCGGACCCGCAAGGTAAAGTCGTGCCGGACCTGCGCGCGGTGCTGCCCGGCCGGGGTGTTTGGGTAACCGCCACAGCCGAGCTGGTGGCGCAAGCCCGCATCCGCAGGCTTTTTGCCCGCGGCCTGAAGGCCAAGGTCGAGGCGGACGCGGATTTAGAGGCGAAAATCGCGCATTTGCTGCGAAAGCAGGCGCTTTCTTCGCTTTCGCTGGCCAATAAGGCGGGCCTTGTGGTGGCAGGCCATGATAAAGTGGACGAGATGATAGCGGCTGCCCGCGCCCGCCTCCTCATCGAGGCCCAAGACGGTGCCCCCAACGGGCTTGAGCGCATGCGCCGCAAGGCACTGGCGATCAGGCCACAAGGGCTTGATGTGATCTCTTGTTTCACATCGGCTGAATTGGGTTTGGCGTTGGGCCGCACAAATGTGATACATGCTGCCGTGGCAGAAGGCGGATTGGCTGAAAAGCTGGTCTTGGAGGCAGTTCGGGTGGAAGCTTTTGGGCAGGCGGCCACCCCGGCAGGTTGATGAATTGGATGGGTCCGGAACGCCGGACCATGACACGATCAGAAGAGTAAGCATGAACGATACAAATGATACGAGCGGCAAACCGGCAGCGGGCAGGACTTTGGGTCTGCGTCGTCCCGCTGTGGAGCAGAGCCGGGTGAAGCAGAACTTCTCCCACGGCCGCACCAAGACGGTTGCCGTCGAAATCAAGCGCAAACGGGTACCTGTGGCCGAACCGGCTGCCCCGGCACCAGCGCCTGCTGCGGTGGCCCCGCCTCCCGCCGCCCCAGTGCCGGCACCGGCACCGGCACCTGCCCCGAAGGCAGCCGCTCCTGCGGCACCTGCCGTAGCCCCCGTGGCCGCTGCCCCAGCACCTGCACCTGCACCTGCACCTGCGCCTGCGCCTGCACCCGTGGCGGCGGCTCCAGCCCCTGCCGCAAAAGCCGCCCCAAAGCCGCAAGCTGCGGCCTCTTCGGGCCGTTCCGGCCAGCAACCATCCTCGCGCGCACCTTCCGGCGGCAATCGCTCCGGCATGGTTTTGCGTACATTGACGGATGAAGAAAAAGACGCTCGCAGCCGCGCACTTGCCGACGCTCGCCTGCGCGAAGCTGATGAACGCCACAAGGCGATCGAAGATGCCAAGCGGCGCGCCGAAGAAGAAGCGCTTGCTGAAGTCGAGCGCAAGGCCGCTGCGGCTCGCAAGGCCGATGAAGATGCCCGCCGCCGCAATGACGACGAAACCAAGCGCAAATCCGAAGAAACGGCCCGTCGTCTCGAGCCGCGTTCAGCACAGCCATCGCTGCGCGCCATGCAGCCGGATGAAGAAGGCCGCCCGCGCGGTGGCCGCACCTTTACCGACAAGGCCAAGCGTCCGGCAGTTGCCGTGCCTGCCCCCCCGCAAAAGGTTAAAACCGAAGTTGACCGCCGCCGTGGCCGCCTGACCGTTTCCAACGCCCTCAATGATGACGGCGAAAAGAACCGTTCGCTGGCCGCCTTCCGTCGCCGCACCGAGCGCCAGAAGAAGCAGGCCCAGGGCTTCCAGATGCCGCAGGAAAAAATCGCCCGCGAGGTGATGATCCCTGACGCGATCACCATTCAAGAACTGGCCAACCGCATGGCCGAACGCGCAGTCGATGTCATCAAGATGCTGATGCGCCAAGGCCAGATGTTCAAGATCAACGACATCATCGACGCCGACACCGCCCAGCTCATCGCTGAGGAAATGGGCCACAAGGTCAAGCGCGTTTCTGAATCCGAAGTCGAAGAACGCCTCACCGCCGCGCGTGAAGTCGATAGCGATGCCGTAACCCCGCGCGCGCCTGTTGTCACCATCATGGGCCATGTCGATCACGGCAAGACCTCGCTGCTCGACGCCATCCGCAAAACCAATGTGGTCTCCGGTGAAGCCGGTGGCATCACCCAGCATATCGGTGCCTATCAGGTCGCCACGAAGTCTGGCCTTGTTACCTTTATCGACACACCCGGCCACGAAGCCTTCACCTCCATGCGCGCGCGTGGTGCCAAGGTGACGGACATTGTGGTGCTCGTGGTGGCAGCCGATGACGGTGTCATGCCGCAAACGATTGAAGCCATCGCGCATGCCAAATCCGCTGGCGTGCCGATCATTGTGGCGATCAACAAGATTGACAAGCCCAGTGCCAACCCCACACGCGTCCGCACCGATCTTCTTTCCCATGATATCGTCGTGGAAAGCATGGGCGGTGAAGTGCTCGATGTGGAAGTGTCCGCCATGAAGGGCACCAATCTCGACAAGCTGCTCGAAACGATTTTGTTGCAGGCTGAAGTGCTCAACCTGCGCGCTGAACCCAGCCGTCCCGCCTCCGGCATCGTCATCGAAGCCCAGCTCGACAAGGGCCGTGGCCCTGTGGCCACCGTTCTCGTGCAGCGCGGCACGCTGAAGATCGGTGATATTTTCGTGGCTGGTTCCGCATGGGGCCGTGTGCGCGCACTCGTCAACGACAAGAGCCAGCAGGTTCCTGCCGCAGGCCCGTCCGTTCCCGCTGAAGTGCTGGGTCTGAGCTCAGCCCCGGAAGCCGGTGACAGTTTCGACGTTGTTGAAAGCGAAGCCAAGGCGCGTGAAATCGTCGATTATCGCGAACGCAAGCGGCGTGAAACCCGCGGCGCACCGGCTGGCCGCACCAGCCTTGAACAGATGATGACCCAGCTCAAGCAGGGCCAGCGCAAGGAAGTGCCGATCCTCATCAAGGCCGACGTGCAAGGCTCTGCCGAAGCCATCGTGCAAGCCCTCGATAAAATGGCGACGGACGAAGTCATGGCCCGCGTGGTCCATTATGCGGTGGGCGGCATTTCTGAAAGCGATATTTCACTCGCACAAGCCTCTGGCGCTTTGGTTCTCGGCTTCAATGTTCGCGCCAATCAGCAGGCACGCGATGCGGCTGAACGCTCGGGCATCGACATCCGCTATTACGCGATCATCTATGATCTGGTGGATGACGTGAAGCAGGTAATGTCTGGCATGCTGGCCCCTGAACGGCGCGAAACCTTCTTGGGCAATGCGCGCATTCAGGAAGTCTTCAACATCACCAAGGTCGGCAAGGTCGCAGGCTGCATGGTCACCGAAGGCACCGTCCAGCGCGGCGCCAAGGTACGACTGATCCGCGACAACGTCGTGGTGCATGAAGGAACCCTTTCGACACTCAAACGCTTCAAGGACGAAGTGAAGGAAGTGCCGACCGGCCAAGAATGTGGCATGGCTTTCGAGAAATACGAAGACATGCGCGCAGGCGATGTGATCGAGTGCTTCCGCGTCGAGCAGATCAAGCGTTCCTTGTGATCTGAGGAGGGTTCCTCATGGCCTCATCCGCACCATCCCAGCGCCAGCTGCGGGTTGGCGAAATCATCCGCCACGCACTCGCGGAGGTTTTCTCGCGCAACGATACCAATGATCCTGATCTCGATCGGTTGGGCGTCACCGTGGTTGAGGTGCAAACAAGCCCGGATCTGCGCATCGCAACCGCTTACGTGCGTCCTTTCATGGAAAAGGACAATGACACGCTGATGCAGGCGCTCGAACGCACCCGCCGCCATATCCGCATGCTCATCACCCCGCGCGTGAAGCTGAAATACATGCCCGACATCCGCTTCCGCATCGATACGGGGCTGGATTATGCAAGTCATATTGATGAGATCCTGAACTCGCCCGCCGTGCGCCGGGATATTGAATCCAAGGACGACTGAGTGGCCCGCCACCGCAAAGGCGACGCCGTCCATGGCTGGGTTCTGCTCGACAAGCCGCTGGGCTTAAGCTCGGCAGGGGCTGTTGCCCGCGTCAAACGCATCTTCAATGCCAACAAAGCCGGCCACGCCGGAACGCTCGACCCACTGGCCACCGGCATGCTGCCGATTGCTTTGGGTGAAGCTACCAAAACGGTGCCCTTCATCATGGATGGGGCGAAGGTTTACAGCTTCACCGCCCGCTGGGGGGCTGAGACCACGACCGATGATCTGGAAGGCACGATCACGCAAACCAGCCAAAAACGGCCCACAGATGCCGAAATAGATGCCATTTTACCCCAGTTTCTGGGCACCATTTCGCAACTGCCGCCGGCCTTTTCGGCCATCAAAAAAGACGGTGTGCGCGCCTATGAATTGGCCCGGGCGGGCGAAAATGTGGAATTAGAGCCGCGAAATGTCGAAATTTTTGCCCTGAAACGGGTGGATTCCAGCCCCGATGAGGCCCGTTTCGAAGTCCGCTGCGGCAAGGGCACCTATGTGAGGGCACTCGCCCGCGATATCGCCCGGGCGCTGGGAACCGCCGCCCATGTGAGCGGGCTGCGGCGCGAGGATGTCGGCCCCTTCCGCCGCGAACATATGATTCTACTGGAAAACTTAGCCGATCTGGCCCATAAGGCCCCCGGCGGTAACGCCATTCTATCTGCATTGCACCCGCTTGAGACCGCGCTGGACGACATCCCGGCACTGGCCTTGAGCCAAGCGCATGCGGCGCGTCTGCTCCACGGGCAAACCGTCATTTTGACGGGAAGCCTTGAAATCAAAGCCGGAACAGTTCTGGTGACATGCGGCACAAAGCCCGTGGCACTGGCGGAACTGAACGGCTCGGTTTTGGAGCCCCGACGCGTGTTCAACCTTTAAAAAACAGGAGTAGCACCGATGTCGATGACTGCCGAACGCAAGGCCGAACTCATCAAGGAATACGCCCAGAAGTCGGGCGACACGGGTTCACCGGAAGTACAGATCGCGATCATTTCTGAACGCATCAAGTATCTGACCGGCCATTTCCAGACGCACAAGAAGGACAACCATTCGCGCCGCGGGCTTTTGAAGCTCGTCAGCCAGCGCCGTGGCCTGCTTGATTATCTCAAGTCCAAGGATGAAGCCCGTTATCAGGCGATCATCAAGCGGCTCGAAATCCGCCGCTAAGTCGAAGTCAGAGTGGGCGGCATCCAATATGCCGCCCGCGATCTCCCCGAGATGATGGCGTGAGAGGCAATGGGGCCTCCACAGCTGAAAAGCCCAATGGGGAAGCCGCCGGAAAAGAGCGCGGCAAAGGGCATATCGAAGGAAAATTTCCATGTTCAACATTGACGTAGAAGAATTCGAATGGGCGGGCAGAACCTTGCGCATCGAGACGGGCCGCATGGCACGTCAGGCTGATGGCGCGGTTCTCGTGACCTATGGCGAAACGACTGTTCTGGCCACCGTTGTGGGTGCCAAGTCTCCCAAGCCCGGCATCGACTTCTTCCCCCTGACCGTAAATTATCAGGAAAAAACCTATGCTGCGGGCAAGATTCCCGGCGGCTATTTCAAGCGTGAAGGTCGCCCGACGGAAAAGGAAACGCTCGTTTCCCGCCTGATCGACCGCCCGCTGCGCCCGCTTTTCGCCGATGGCTACAAGAACGAAACCCAGGTCATTGCGACGGTGCTTTCCTATGACCTTGAAAACGAACCCGATATTGTGGCTCTCGTTGCCTCCTCCGCCGCCTTGACCCTTTCCGGCCTTCCATTCATGGGCCCGGTGGGGGCAGCCCGCGTGGGCTACATCAATGGCGAATATGTGCTGAACCCCACGCTCGAACAGATCAAGCAATCCGCGCTTGATCTCGTGATCGCGGGCACGCAGGACGCCGTGTTGATGGTGGAATCAGAAGCCAAGGAACTTTCCGAAGACACCATGCTGGGTGCTGTCATGCACGGCCATCGCGGCTTCCAGCCCGTGATCGACGCCATCATCCGCTTGGCCGAGCGCGCCTCGCGCGAAGCCCGTGATGTGACGATCCCGGACAATTCCGTGCTTCTGGCACAAGTGTCTGGCCTTGCCGAAAAGGGTCTGCGCGATGCTTACGCAACGCCCAAGAAGGAAGAGCGCCAGAACAAGGTGAAGGCTGTCAAAACGGCCGTTCTGGAAACCCTCTGCCCGGCGGGCAAGGAAGATGCGCCCTCACCTTCCAAGGTGTCGGAAGTTTTCAAGGAACTGGAAAGCCAGATCGTTCGCGGCAATATTCTGGACACCGGCAAGCGCATTGACGGTCGCGATCTCGTCACCGTGCGCCAGATCATCGCCGAAGCAGGCGTGCTGCCACGCACGCATGGTTCCTCGCTATTTACCCGTGGCGAAACCCAGGCGCTGGTTGTCACCACCCTCGGCACCGGTGATGACGAGCAATATATTGACGCACTCGAAGGCACCTACAAGGAAACCTTCCTGCTGCATTATAACTTCCCTCCCTTCTCGGTGGGTGAAACAGGTCGTCTGGGTGGCGCTGGCCGCCGCGAAATCGGCCATGGCAAGCTGGCTTGGCGCGCCATTCATCCGATGCTGCCGGCCAATTCGGAATTCCCCTACACGATCCGCGTTGTCTCGGAGATCACCGAATCCAACGGCTCGTCTTCCATGGCCTCCGTCTGCGGCGCATCTCTGGCGCTGATGGATGCAGGCGTGCCCTTGAAGGCCCCGGTCGCGGGCATCGCCATGGGCCTCATTCTCGAAGGCGAACGCTTTGCGGTTCTGTCGGACATTCTGGGTGATGAAGATCATCTGGGCGACATGGACTTCAAGGTGGCGGGCACCGAAAACGGCATCACCGCCTTGCAGATGGACATCAAGATCACCGGCATCACCGAACAGATCATGAAGACCGCTCTGTTCCAGGCCAAAGAAGGCCGCCTGCATATTCTGTCCAAGATGGGTGAGGCACTCCACAATGCGCGCCCCGGCCTTGGTGATTATGCCCCGCGCATTGAAGTGATCAACATCCCCACCGACAAGATCCGCGAAGTGATCGGCTCGGGCGGCAAGGTGATCCGCGAGATCGTGGAAAAGACCGGTGCCAAGATCGACATCAATGATGATGGTGTCGTGAAGGTGGCTTCTTCTTCCAAGGACTCGATTGATGCCGCCATGAAGTGGATCCGCTCCATCGTCATGGAACCGGAAGTGGGTGCGATCTATGAAGGCACCGTCGTGAAGGTCGTCGATTTCGGCGCTTTCGTGAACTTCTTTGGTGCGCGCGATGGCCTCGTGCATGTTTCCGAATTGGCACCGCGCCGTGTGGCAAAGGTGAGCGATGTCGTGAACGAAGGCGACAAGGTCAAGGTCAAGCTCATGGGCTTTGATCAGCGCGGCAAGGTGCGTCTGTCGATGAAGGTTGTCGATCAGGCCACCGGCGAAGATTTGACGGGCAAGCAGGCCGAAGAAGCTCAGCCCGAATAAGCTTTGGTCACATATAAAAATAAAAGGCTCCGGTTTTCCGGGGCCTTTTTTCTGGGTAAAGGTGATGGCATGGCAAAACCATTCTTCATTCTCATTCCAGCACTTGGTTGCGATGAAAGGCTTTATGCAAGCCTCATGGCGGCGATGGCTGATTTGGTCGAACCATTTGTGTTGGTGCCAGATGGCGACACGCTGCCGCGCTGTGTGGCCGATGTGCTGGAACAAGCACCGCAAAAATTTCTCATCGGTGGCACCAGCTTCGGCGGCCATGTGGCGCGCGAAGTGGCGTTGGCCGCACCGGATCGAGTGTTGGGCCTCATGGTCATTGGTGCGGGTGCAGGCGCTGCATCCAACCCGGCCGGTGGCGTGAAACGCTCCGAACGCCTGCGCGGTGGTGACCACCAAGGATTGATCCGCGACATGGCTGAAACGATAACCTCGCCGGCCTCACCGGAGGGTGCAACTGCCAAACAGACTTTCATCCGCATGGGGCTTGCCACGAATCCCGAAACCATCGCCCGCCACAATGACGCACTGACCATCCGTCCCGATCGTTGGGGTGATCTGGAGGCTATCACCTGCCCATCCCTTTTGCTGTGGGGCAAGGACGATCGCTATTCACCAAGCTTGGACGGATTGCGGATGAGTGCGGCAATGCCAAACGCGCGGTTTGTGGAATTGGAAGATGTGGGGCATTTGCCCACTTTGGAAGCACCGGAGGACAC
>CAJBCQ010000153.1 GCA_903951595.1 uncultured Hyphomicrobiales bacterium
CAGTATTTCAGAGGATTCGAAGGTTGCGAGTGCAATCCGGACCGACATGATCCTGTCGGCGGAAATCATGGCGATTACCCTATCGCAGATCACCACGCCCACCTTGTGGAATAAGTCAGCCGTACTGGCCGCCGTTGGCGTGGCTGTAACAGTTGGGGTTTATGGCGCTGTGGCATTGATCGTGAAGGCTGACGATTTTGGCGTGCATCTGGCGAAAAGTCGGGCAGGGTTGCTGCGCGCCCTTGGCCGTGGGCTCGTAAGCGGAATGCCGCCCTTTCTCAAGCTGCTCAGCATCGTTGGCATGCTTGCCATGCTTTGGGTCGGCGGCGGCATCATCCTGCATGGCTTGGCGGAGCTTGGCTGGAAGGCACCGGAATACGGCCTGCTTGCCTTTGCCGGCAGTGTGGGAGAAGCCGTCGGCTTGGCATCGGGTTTTCTTGCCTGGCTAATCCACGCCTCCGGTGGAGCTGTGATCGGCGTAGTCTTAGGCTGGGTTGTCGCGGTCGGGCTGAAATTCACGCGCGCTTTGACAGTACACAGATAACCAGTTGCTACAGTGATGCCGGTATTGGGCTTGTCGAGGTCGAAATCATCCATGGTCGATGGGCAAGAATTGGTTTTTGGAGAAAACCCCTGAATCATACCCGGTTCGTAAATCTGCTTCTGATTTCTGCTTATTCTCTCACTTTAATTGAGCAGCAAAGCTCGCTGATTTCCCCATTTAGCCAAAAGAAGGCTTGTCTGCGCTGCGTGCGAGGTTTGCCGCTTCACTCCACCTAAATCCAAACAAAACCACAAACACCACAAAGACCGCACAGGAAAAATAAGACATTTTCACAGGTTTCTCAATAGTTTGCCGCATAAAACAGGAAAATCGAGATGGCTAGCGGGCAGGTTGACATGTCAATTTTGTGAAGTTAGCCTTTCAAAGCCACAAACGGGCATCAGGCGATTTTGGTGCCATGCAGCAAAAACAAAATAAAAACAAAACCATGATGGGGAACGAAATGTCTAAGATCAGCAGACGTGCTTTACTGGGGGGGACAACCGCTGTTGCCGCCTCGATGGGTTTTCCAAGGTTGAACCATGATTTTCTGTTCAATTCCGCTTATGCGGCAACAGCCGACCGCCCGATGGTGTTTCTTGCAGCCGAAGCGCTGACGGGTAACTGGGATCCAACGACCCACACCAATCTTGGCCAGCTCATTTTCGAGAGCTTTGTTTTCGGTTATCTGACGCGCTGCCCAATGCGGCCCGAAAATCCTGATCAGCTCGATTTTGAACTCGCAACATCCGTAACTTCCATCGACAAGTTCACGCTCGAATTTAAGCTGCGCGAAGGTGTCAAATTCCATAATGGCGAGCCCTTTACGGCTGAAGACGTCAAGGCGACTTACGAATATGGCTGTATGCCAGACCGTCCGGCCCAATGGTATCCTGGGCAGGTAGAAGTTGAAGTCGTGGATCCGCTCACAGTTCGCATCAAGACCGAAAAGTTCGGCTATCCGGCCGCGCTCTATTACTATCTCTCGTCCTTCCTGCCGATTATGTCGGCCAAAGATGTTGCCGATAAAAAGCTTCTGGCATCTCGCCCCAACGGTACGGGGGCTTTCAAGTTTGTGGAGCAAAAAGGCGACTCGACCATTATGGTCGCAAACGAGAACTTCTATGCTGGCAAGCCGAAGATTCCCGGTGTGACCTATAAATTTGTCGGCGACACCACCACACGCGCCTTGGCGCTTATGGGTGGCGAGGCTGACATCATCGAGCGTCTGGAGCAGGAACAAGTTGACACGATTGCGGCAAATCCTGACTTCGTCATTAACAAGGCGGTATCGGTAGAAAACAAATATCTGTGGTTCCGCTGCTCCAAGGCACCCTTCAATGACGAGCGCGTGCGCCAAGCTGCCGCTCATGCCATCGACCGAAGCATATTGCTAGATATTCTGGGCATCTCGGGAACCAAATGCGCCGCCCATATCTCACCTGTGAAGTTCGGCTATACAGACGTGCCGGATTTCCCTGAATACAACCCGGAAAAATGCCAAGAATTGCTAGCCGCTGCTGGCTTCCCCAAGGGTGCGGGCTTGCCTGAGTTGGAATATTTCACCTCCGTGGGCTTCTACCCCAAGACCAAAGAATATGGTGAAGCCATCACCCAAATGCTTCAGGAACAGGGCTTCCCAGTGAAGCTGACGGTTCTGGAAGTGGCCGCGTGGGGCAATATTCTTTATGACAAGGAAGGTGGCGGTGAAGGCCACATGATCGACTGCGGTTGGTGCACCGGTTCGCCTGAGCCCGATCTCATTCTGCGCACGCATTTCCATTCCAGTTCCAAGCGCATCACCGGTATTGTTGACCCGGAGATCGACGCCTCGCTGGATCGCGAGCGCAATGCCGCTTCAACGGAAGAGCGCAAGAATATCCTCCAAACCGATACCCTGCCGCTCTTGGCCAAAAAGGTACCGTCTCTGCCACTGTTCACCTCTGTATTCCTTCATGCCATGACCAAGGACTTACAGGGCATCTATGTCTATCCCAATGGGATGCAGGATGTGAACAAGGCTACCCTCGGCTAAACTGGTAGTCGATTTTCCGGGAGTCCGTTTCCAACACGGACTCCCGGAATAGCAATTAGTCTTGAGGGAGCCACGAATTGTATCTGGCAGGGGTTCTTGTTCGACGTTTGGCGCAGGGCATTCTCATTATGTTCCTGACCAGCCTCATCATCTTTACATTGCTGCGTGTCGTTCCTGGCGATCCCGTTCGGCTGATCGTGGGTGGCATGGCACCCGATAATGTGATCGAGGAAGTGGCGACCAGGATGGGGCTTCGCGATCCGATTATCGTGCAATTTGGCCGCTACATGGGTGGTGTGGTCATTGGCGACCTTGGCCGTTCCTATCAACGTCCTAAAAGCGGTGCGATTTCACAGGGCGGAGTCTACAACGATCCTACCAAAGGCGATATGGCTAACGTCTCCGACCTCATCATGGAAAGGCTACCACTTACATTACAACTGGCCGCTCTTGCCTTTATCTTTGCAATGATGATTTCTTTGCCTGTTGGGATCGCCGGTGGACTTCATCCCGAGGCTTGGCCCGGCAAGCTCGCCTTTGTTCTGGGTTCGCTCTTTGTATCCTTGCCAAATTTCTGGTTGGGCATTGTCCTGGCCCTTGTCGTTTCCGTTCAGCTTCAATGGCTGCCATCCATCGGCTACAAGTCTTTCATCTATACTGTTTTGCCCGCCTTCGTGCTGGCCATCGAGCTTTCACCCTTCATTATTCGAACCCTCACGGTTTCGGTTTCTCAGATCATGCGAGAACCCTTCATCGATGCCGGCACCGTACGCGGCTTGAGCAAAAAGCGGATCATCTTCGCGCATGGCTTGCGCAATGCCGCTGTTCCACTTCTCAATCTGCTCGGCATCCAGCTCTCAACCCTGCTGGGTGGCGTTCTGGTGGTCGAATATATCTTCGACTTCCCCGGACTTGGACAGCTCACCGTCAACGCGGTATTGCAGCGTGATTTCCCATTGATCCAAGGAATTGCCATCGTATCCTGCGCGATCTTTGTACTCATCAACATCTTGGTGGACGTTCTGGCCACCGCTATTGACCCAAGGCTTGAATATTGATGAGTAAGAACCCTCCTGAGCTAGTCACAATAGACGCAGCGCCCCAGTCGGTGACAACGATCGCGCGCCGAATTTTAGCAGACGCGGCTCGCACCAAGGGCTTCTGGATCGGGCTAGGTCTAATCACCGCCTTGCTTCTGCTTTCCTTGCTCTATCCTGAATTTTCAAACATCAACCCGATGAAAATGAGCGTGAAGGAAAAATTCCAACCGCCCATGTTCTTGGGCGAGGGTTGGACTTGGGCCCACCCCTTGGGTACTGATCAACTGGGCCGAGACATCTTACTGCGGTGCCTGATCGGCCTGCGATATTCGCTTTTGATCGGCATTTGCACCGTGTTGCTAATGTTCGTTGTCGGCTGTCTTTTGGGTATCATTGCCGGGTTTAAAGGCGGCTGGATCGACACGATTATCATGCGCATCACCGATGCGCAGCTTTCTATCCCTATGATTATTTTAGCGATTGCCATTTTGGGTGTTTCGCGCCCAAGCGCAACATCCATCATCATCGTTCTGGGGCTCTCCGGCTGGCCACTCTATGCGCGCGTTGCCCGAAGCGTAACCCAGAGCGAGCGCGGCAAAGAGTTCGTTCGCGCCGCGCGCGTATTGGGTGCCTCTGACTGGCGCATTATTCTGCTCCTTATCGCGCCAAATATATTGCCGCCAATTGCCTTTGTGGCGGTTCTGGATGTCGCCAGAATGATGATCTTCGAAGCTGTACTGGGCTTTCTGGGCTTGGGTCTTCAACCACCCACACCCAGCTTCGGAACCATCATCGCCGATGGTCGCAAATATCTCATCAATGCTTGGTGGATCGCAACCTCGCCTGGTGTCTTCCTCGCCATCGCGCTCACCAGCATCAATCTGATCGGTGCGGCGTTGGAGCGGGCACGAAACCGCGTCTATTCAGGCGAGGCATAAGAGGCGCAAATGATTTCAACACCCAAGAAAAC
>CAJBCQ010000154.1 GCA_903951595.1 uncultured Hyphomicrobiales bacterium
ACGGCAGGCGAGTCAAGCGATTTATTGCAAGTGCCAAGTGCCTAATGGGCTGTTTTTTGAGCGTTTTTGCTTTCACCGGATGGCCGGTACAGAGTACAAAACTCTAACGCTCAAGATGGAATTTGATCCTGAGCCAAGTTTGGCGTTCGGCGGAGGTATTTTTGAACTGGGGTCGGTCATGCCAAAGGCATGCTGGTGCGGGCGCAGTTGTGCGTTATGCCCTCGCCCTTGCTTGCCTGACGCTCGCCCTGATTTTCACGCTTGCGCCGATCACGCCATCCGCCTTCGCAAAGCAGGAAAGAGTGCCTGAGATGGACCTGCGGAAATTGCCGCCGGGAACGCGGGTGAATGTGGAGGCAACCCAGTTCGTTTATGACAGCAACACCCGCGTGGGTGTGGCAACAGGTGATGTGGTTCTGACCTATGGGCCTTATCTGCTGGTCGGCACCGAGGTCAGCTATGATCAAGACGACGACATCATGCGCGCGCAGGGGCAGATCCATATGCGCGAGCCTAATGGGAATATCCTGTCGGGCGATCTTATCGAATTGCAGAACAAGTTCCGCGATGGCTTTGCCGAGCATCTCAGGCTGCTTTTGACCAATGATGCCACGGTGCGCGCTGAATATGCCAAGCGCAGCGATGGCAATGTGACGGTGTTCACGCGCGCCACTTATACGCGCTGCAAAACCTGTGTGCTGAAAAGCGGAACGCCCCTCTGGCAGGTGCGCTCGCAAAAAGCCACACATGTGGAAACGGACCACCGCATTTATCACCGCAATGCCTCATTCGAGTTTGCCGGTGTGCCGGTTTTCTACACGCCCTATTTCTCGCATCCAGATGGCACGTTGCAGAACCAATCTGGATTTCTGACGCCAAATCTTTCGCGCTCGAGCAGTGTTTATGGCTGGGGCTTGTCGGTTCCCTATCTGTGGAGCTTGGACCCATCCTATGATGTGACGTTCATGCCGATGATCACATCCAAGCACGGCATCATGCCGCGCGCCGAATGGCGCCAGCGCACCAAGAGCGGGCAATACAGCGTTGAAGCGGCGGCGATCAATGACTCCGACGACGATGGCTGGCGTCATTATGGCCGCGCCAAAGGCGACTTTGCCCTCAATCGTCGCTGGTCTTGGGGCTTTGATGCCACGCAGGACAGCGATGATCGCTTCGCTCGCGATTACAGGATTGACTCTCGACGGGTGATTACCAATCAGGTTTTCCTGACCGGCATTGATGACCGCGACTATTTCTCCGCCCGCGCCATGTCATTCCGCAATCTCGTTCTGGATGATGACGCCGAGCAGCCCGTGGCGGCCCCCTATGTGCAGCATTCGGTGACGCTGGAGCAGGAAGTTCTGGGCGGCGAAGTGGGCGTTGAGAGCAGCTTTTACCGTGTCACGCGAGACAATTTCCTCGATCGCACGAATGAACCTGTGAACCTGTTCCAATCCACCGGACAGACGCGGGCTTCCTCCACCGTGCATTGGCAGCGTCGCGCATCCAACAGCGCGGGAACCTTGCTGACGCCCTTCACCATGGTGCGCGCGGATGTTTACCAGACCGATGAGCTGCCCAATTACCTGACACCTTCCGCGCTGGACACATCGGATGGAGACGTGGTGGGCCGGGTGCTGCCAACCGCTGGGATCGACATACGTTGGCCATTTGTGAGCGCCTCCGGCTATGGCGACCACGTGTTAACGCCGGTTGCCCAAATCATCAGCTCCGGCGACGAAACCAAGCGCGACAAAATTGGCAATGAAGATGCGCTGAGTGTGAATTTCGATATCAACAGCCTGTTCTTGTCTGACCGCTTCACAGGGCTTGATCGCTACGAAGCCGGAACCCGCATCAATACCGGTTTCATGTATAACTTCCTTGCGCCCAATGGCGGCTTTGTGCGCGCTAGCTTGGGCCAAAGCTATCATATCGCTGGCGACAACAGTTTTGATACCGATTCTGGGCTCGGTGACCAAAGATCGGACCTTGTGGCCGGTTTTGCCATGCAGCCATGGCGGGCCTTGCAAATGAGCTATCAGCTACGCATGGAAGATGAAGACTTCACAATCCATGCCCAGGAAGCCGCTTTGCAGGCTCGTTTCGATCAGGTGACGCTGAAGGGTGGTTATGCCGAGCTTGGTGCCGAACAAGCCTATGGCCGCAATGAGCGTGAACAACAAATGTGGGCAGATGGTACGGTGACGATCTATGGCCCGTGGAACCTGTTTGGTGGTTATCATTACGACATTGAGCGTACCAGCATGATCCGCAATTATATTGGCCTTGGCTTTGACTGCGACTGCATGAACGCCAAGGTCTATTATACCGAGGATTATGACACCACCAGCCGCCTGCGTATAAACCGCTCGCTCTTGTTCTCCGTGGATCTCAAAACGCTGGGTTCCTCCAAAACAATTTCACCGTTCTGAAGATGGTGTTCACAATGCCGCCGCATTTCATGTTAAATGAAACAACATGAACAAAATCATGAAACAAATTTCCGTAGTTGTTGCCGTGCTTCTGGGTGCGATGGCACTGTTTGGCGCAACCGTTCCGGCCATATCCGCTGGCACGGTATTGGTGATCGTGAATGACCAGCCGATCACCGCTTTCGACATTGACCAGCGCATCAAGATTTCCGAATTGCTCGGCGACGCACCTAACTCCAATTCCCGCAAGGCGGTGTTGCAGGAATTGATCAATGATGTGCTAAAGCGTGTTGAGGCGGAGCGTTTCAAGGCCATGCCATCGAAAAAGCAAGTCGATGATGCAATGGCACGGCTGGCCAAGAATGCCAGCCTGAATGAAGACGGCCTTGCCAAGCAGCTAAAGAGCAAAGGCATCAATATGGGTGCGGTGCGCAATCAGGTGGCTGTTTCCATCGCCTTCAACCGTCTCATCCAATCGAAGTACAAGATACGCGATACGGTTGATGAGGCGGAAGTCACGCGGCGGCTGGAACAATTTCAGCGTGATCCGCGCATGAAGCCAACCACCGTCTACAAGCTGCAGGAAATCATGCTGCCGGTGGAGAATGTGGGTGCCATGTCGGGCCAGCTTTTGATGGCGCGCGCGATGGAGGCCCAGCAAGTGATGTCGCGCTATAGCGGTTGCGCCAGCGCGAAGAAGGCTGGATCGGGTATTTTCAACGTGCGGGTCGGTAAGCCTTTTGAGGCCGATGCCCAGCGCCTGCCCAAGGATCTCAAAGCTGCCCTCGACAAAGCGGGAACCAAGCGACTGGTGGGGCCGATTCAGGGCCAACAGGGCATTCAGCTCATTGGCCTGTGCTCCAAAAATCAAATCGCCCCCAAGCCGCCGTCTCGCCAGCAGGTAGAGAACGTTCTTATGAATGAGAGCTTTGCGGTTTACGAAGAACGCTATGTGAAGGAACTGCGGCGCAGCGCCTTCATCGATTACAAGGACAAGAGCTATCAGCCCAAGAACTGACATTCCGGCGCTGGCGCTAACCCTCGGCGAGCCTGCCGGGATCGGACCGGAGATCACAGCAGCGGCTTGGCTTGCGCTACGCGGCCAAAAGGCTTGCGCGTTTTTTCTGATTGGCGATGCGGAGCTGTTGCGCGCACGCAATTCCGGGCTGTCGTTGCGCGAGATTGCCTCAGCATCAGAAGCCCCGGCCGTGTTTGCTGATGGCTTGCCCGTGCTGGCCCACCCGCTTTCAGCACAAAGCCTGCCCGGCATGCTTGACGCTGCCAACGCGCCTTCGGTGATCGCGTCCATTGATAAGGCTGTTGAGCTGGTTCTGGCGGGGGAGGCCTGCGGGCTTGTGACCAATCCCATCCAGAAGGAAACGCTTTATCAAGCCGGTTTCCGCCATCAGGGGCACACGGATTATCTGGCGCATCTGGCCCGTGTGGCGGGCCACAAGGCGGAGCCCGTGATGATGCTGGTGGCACCGGGTTTGCGTACGGTGCCGGTGACGGTTCATATCGCTTTGAAGGCGGTTCCGGCAGCCTTGTCGGCTGATCTGATTATCCGGCAAGCGGTTGCCACGGCGGAAGGTTTGAGCCGCTGGTTCGGCATTGCGCGCCCGCGCATCGGCATTACGGGGCTTAACCCCCATGCCGGTGAGAATGGCACGATGGGGGATGAGGAGATCACCATCATCGGACCTGCTATTACGGCATTGCGCGCGCGTGGGCTGGATGTGCTGGGGCCGCTTTCGGCTGACACGCTATTCCATGAGGAAGCGCGGGCGGGCTTTGATGTGATCCTGTGCATGTATCACGATCAGGCGCTTATTCCGGTCAAGACCATTGGTTTCCATGAGGGTGTGAACTGCACGCTGGGTCTGCCGTTCATTCGCACTTCGCCGGATCATGGCACGGCCCTTTCACTGGCAGGCACGGGCAAGGCCAATCCCTTGTCGCTTATCAGTGCCATCCGTATGGCGGCGGGCATGGCGCGGAATGCCGTGTCGTGAGTGACGATGGTTTGCCGCCCTTGCGCGAGGTGATTGAGCGGCATGGGTTGGCAGCCAAGAAAAGCCTTGGACAGAATTTTCTTTTCGATCTCAATCTTACCCGCCGCATTGCGCGTTCGGCGGGCAAGCTGGATGATGTGACGGTTGTTGAAGTTGGCCCCGGCCCCGGCGGACTGACGCGCGCCTTGTTGATGGAAGGTGCCAAGCGCGTGGTGGCGATTGAACGCGATGCGCGCGCGCTTCCCGCATTGGCGGAAATTGCAGCGGCTTATCCGGGCAGGCTGGAAGTCATCAGCGGGGATGCTCTTGATCCTTCGTGGCTTCAGCGCGTGGAAGGCCCAGCGCGGATCGTGGCGAACCTTCCTTATAATATCGCTACACCCCTTCTGGTTGGATGGTTGACGAGTGAGCCTTGGCCGCCTTGGTATCGCTCGCTCACCCTCATGTTCCAGAAGGAAGTGGCCGAGCGCATTACCGCCAAGCCTGGCAGCAAGGCTTATGGCAGGCTTGCCGTGCTGGCGCAGTGGCGGGCGGTGGCGACGAAGCTTTTCGACATTGATCGGCGCGCCTTTTCGCCGCCACCCAATGTGACATCCAGTGTGGTTCATATTGTGCCGGGTGTGCCTACGGCGGCGATCCGTGTTGAGACACTGGAACGGATCACTGCGGCTGCTTTTGGGCAGCGGCGCAAAATGTTGCGGCAGAGTTTAAAAAGTCTTGGCGTTACGCCAGAAGTGCTGTTGCAGGCGGCTGAAATTGAGCCGACGCGCCGGGCTGAGGAGCTTTCAGTCGGTGAGTTTTGCCGCATGGCGCAGCAATTAGAGATTAGTTTTTAATCGTCTAGAAATCTACCTTCAGTAGTGTTTATCTAGTTTACATGCTGAAGGGAGGTGCCATGAACCAGCATCGTTTTGTTCATCTTTCGGCTGGCGATCCACTGCCATGGTTTACTCAAAACAACACGAGTTCTGAAGAATTTCAGATTCAGACAACCGGCGGGCGTTATCTGTTGTTCGCATTTTTCGGTTCTGCTGCCGATGCAGGTGGACAGGCCATGCTCACAGTGGCACAGCGCGGGCGTCACTTTTTTGATGATTTAAAAATTGCATTTTTCGGCGTGAGCGTTTCGCCTGATGATCAGAAAGCCGTGAAGCAGGAACTTCCGGGGATCCGCCATTTTTGGGATTTCGATGGGAGCGTAAGCCGCGCCTGCGGGGCGGTGAGCCTAGATCTGAGCATGGCCTATCGGCGCTTATGGATGATCGTTAATCCGGACTTGCGAATCCGGGCGGTGATGGAGGCAACGGGAGAAGATGCTGGTGTGGGTGCAGTTCTTGCCGCCCTAGAAGCCTTGCCCGCCTTGGACCAATATAATGGCTTCACCGCGCAGGCCCCAATCCTCATTCTGCCGAATGTGTTCGATGAAGAGCGCTGCAAAAGCCTCATTAAAATGTATCAGGACGCGGGCGGGCGCGAATCCGGCTTCATGCGCGACATTGACGGCAAAACCGTCGAGGTGATGGACCGTAGCCACAAGAGCCGTTCCGACTTCATTATTTCGGATGAGGAATTACAGCAGCAAATCCAGACCATTTTCCGCCGCCGCGTCGTGCCAGAAATCAAGAAAGCGCACCAGTTTGATGTGACCAGGATGGAGCGGTATCTGATAGGCTGTTATGACGCTGAAAACGGGGGCCACTTCAACCAGCATCGTGATAATACCACCAAGGGAACCGCGCATCGGCGTTTTGCGGTGTCGGTCAACCTCAATGATGATTTTGACGGCGGGGAGGTGCGTTTTCCTGAATATGGGCCGCGCGGTTACAAGGCACCTCCGGGTGGGGCGGTGGTCTTTTCCTGTTCACTGCTTCACGCAGTTTCGCCCATCACACGCGGCAAACGCTTTGCGTTCTTGCCATTCCTATATGATGAAGCGGCGGCAAGAATGCGCGAAGCCAACGCTGCTCATCTGGCAGCTGGATCCGACTACAGGGCAGTAGGTTAAAGATAGGTCAGTCCAAATCGATGTCGAGAATGGCCATTGAGAAATTGTAAGACAGGTCGCCATCCTCATCATCGCGGAAGATGACGCCGATGAATTCCTCGCCCAGATAAACCTCCGCGCTGTCCTTTTGCGGGCGTTTGCGAACGGAGATGTTCGAGCCTTGGAACTTGTTGCGGAAGAACTTTGTTAGCTTGGCAATTTCATCGGGATTCAAGGAAGTTTCTCCGCTTGTCGAATGATCTAGGTCGAGGGTCTAGCCCGGCTTGGCCGAGGTGCACAAGGGCTTGACATCAGGACTGTTCGGCGTCTTCGCCGATGGTGTGGTCCATGACGCGGGCTGGTTCGGCGCAACCGGCATAGCCTACCACTTTGGCCGGAACCCCAGCCATGGTGCTGTTGGGGGGCACGTTTTGCAACACAACCGAGCCTGCGGCGATGCGCGAGCAATGGCCGATTTCGATATTGCCCAAAATCTTTGCACCCGCACCGATGAGAACGCCCCAACGGACTTTCGGATGGCGGTCGCCCTCCTCCTTGCCCGTGCCGCCCAAAGTGACGCCGTGGAGCATGGAGACATTGTCTTCGATGACGGCGGTTTCGCCGATCACGATGTCATGGGCATGGTCGATCATGATGCCGCGGCCGATGACTGCGTGCGGGTTGATGTCGACCGTGAAAATGGTGGAGGAGCGGCTTTGCAGGTAATAGGCGAAATCCTTGCGGCCCATTTTCAAGAGCTGATGCGCCATGCGGTAGGTTTGGATGGCCTGAAAGCCTTTGAAGTAAAGCAGGGGCTCAATGGCGCGGTGGCAGGCGGGATCGCGCTCCAGCACGGCCATGATATCAGCGCGGGCGGCGGCACCGATGGCGGGTTCTGCGGCCATTGCGTCCTCAAAGGCACCGACCACCAGATCCGCGGCCACATCGGCAGTGCCGAGGCGCTGGGCGAGGCGATGAATGAGGGCTTTTTCGAAGCTGGTATGGTTCAGCACGGCGGCAAAGACGAAGCCGCCCAGGGCCGGGTCTGAGCGGGTGATTTCCTCGGCTTCCGCGCGGATGCGGTTCCAGAAGGGGTCGAGCTTGGAAACAGGCTGGATATTCGATTGACGCATGGCAAGGTTACTCCGTTGGTGCCATTCTAACCCAAGTTCGAAGCCAAAGGGAGAGGCCCTGCATGTTGAGCGAATTGCCCGAAGGCGACAGCCTGCCCACAGGGACAGATGAGCTGCTGGCCATCCGTGAAGGGGTGATCGGGTGGCTGGTCATTAACCGACCAGAGCGGCGCAATGCGCTTTGCAGTGCCATTTGGGCCGCCATTCCGGGGGCGGTGGCGGCATTGGCGGCGCATCCGGAGGTGAAAGTCATCGTGGTGCGTGGGGCGGGCCAAGAGGCGTTTGCGGCGGGGGCGGATATTTCCGAATTTGGAGAAAACCGTTCCGGGGCGGCGGAGGCCAAGCTTTATGAAGCGCGTAATTTGGCGGCTTTCGAGGCCATTCAGGCTTGTGAAAAGCCGGTTGTGGCGATGATTGCCGGGTTCTGCATTGGTGGCGGCTTGGCCGTGGCGTTGGCTTGCGACATGCGGATGGCTTCGGAAGGGGCGAGCTTTGCCCTGCCCCCGGCGCGTTTGGGGCTGGCTTATCCGCTGGAGGGCTTGCGGCAGTTACTTTCCGCAGTAACCCCAGCAGTCGCCAAGGATTTAGTCTTCACCGCGCGCCGCGTGGCAGCGGCGGAGGCACTCGAATTAGGGCTGGTGGGGCGCGTGGTGCCTTTGCGGGCGTTGGAGGGGGAAACCCGCACGCTTGCCGCCGCCATGGCCGAAAACGCACCGCTGACGATTGCCGCGGCCAAGCGGATGATCGGGGCTTTGGCGGGTGGTGGGGATATTGACGCTGGGGAAATGGACGCGCTGGCCGCGCGTTGTTTCGATAGTGCCGATTATACTGAAGGCCGCATCGCTTTCATGGAAAAGCGGCGGCCTCACTTCAAGGGAGCTTGAGGAAATCCACCACAGCTTCTTTGTAGGTGCGGTCGCCCACGGCGTTCATGTGGTTGCGGCCTGCGAGTGTGAGGCCTTGAGCGCCGGGGATGGCGGCGATGAGGGGTTCGGTTGGGCCTGCGATATCATCCTTTTCGCCCGCTACCACCAAGACCGGACAAGTGATGGTGGAAAGTTCGGCTGGGGTGATTTTCTGGCGCGAGGAGCGCATGCAGGCAGCAAGGGCTTGGCGGTCGGATTTGGTTTGTTCGGCAAACAGGCGGAAGGCGCTGGGTTGGCCCTGTGGAACCGCAGCCATTGTGGGGGCTTCAAGGGCTGCGGCGATTTCCTCCGCGCCGGCGACACCTGCGATCATATTGGCGGCAAGGCCTGCAAACACCGCGCGGCGCACAAGGCGCGGGTGGCCGATGGTGAGGAACGCGGCGATGCGCGCACCCATGGAATAGCCCATCACATCCGCCTGCCCTATGTTCAGATGCGCCAGCAGGCGCGCGGCATCATCGGCCATGGCGGGCGCGCCATAGGAAGCGGGGTCGTAAAGCTTTTCCGATTCGCCGTGGCCGCGATTATCCAGTGTGATGACCTGATGGCCGGAAGCGGCCAAGGTTCGCACCCAGCCCGTGTCCACCCAGTTCACCCGCGCATTGGAGGCAAAGCCGTGGATGAGGAGTATCGGCGGGCCGTTGCCGGTGACTTCATAGGCGATCCGCACGCCGCCTGAATCGAAGAAATCCATATTGCCCTCAACCCTTTGCCCGGCTGCCAAGATATGCTAATCGCCAGCTGAAACCAACATTTGCGGGACGCATCCCATGGCCGATATCTCCACCCCGAAATACCAGAACGACATGGGTCTTGCCCGCATTGTGATTGGGGCCAAGGAATTTGAATGCGTTGGGGCCAAGCCCCCGTTTGACCATCCGCATATCTTCATCGACATGGGCGCTGATGACGAGGCGGTTTGCCCCTATTGCTCAACCGTTTACAAGCATGATCCGAAGCTGAAGGGTGGGGATTCCAATCCAGCTGAGGCGCGTTACAAGGCTTGAGCTGATTATTCCGGCTGCGGGGTGGGATTGCTCGGAATGCCGATAACGCCGGAAGCGGCGGTGGATGCGTTGGCATCTCTTTTCATAGCATCCGGCAAGCAAGCCGCGCAGCCACCCAGCAGGGCGGCAAGGCTTACGAGCAACAATAGGCGGTGCGGTTTCATGGGACGCAAACTGCCTGCCCCTGCCCGTTTTGTCCAGACTCTAACATGGTAGTTTAGAATCGACCGGCAAGCGGCCAGTCTGCGCTTTGTCCATGATTTGCCTCGCAATTTGCGAGCCACAACGGGAAACCAGCCACAACTTACGCGCTGCTCTGGGTCGGCGAGAATGCAAAGGCTTGTTTTATTGAATTTTTTCAGATGGTACGCGGCTTGCGAACCGTCTGGGCATGATCACACTCGACAGCCAACAATCAGCCAATTTCGGCGACCCTGATGACAACGGCAACCGCAGCGTCTCCTGGCGGCGTCCGTCCAACGTGGCCTGTCGGTGGCATCGCGTCGGCAACCGCATGTTGCTCATCGCCTTCACCCCCATCTGGTTGACTGCCCGCAACCTTATGGGAGCGCGCGGTACTTCAGCAGGTCGGCAGCTGAGACAATGGAAGTTTTCATGACCCAACCTTCATCCATCGACGCGGTGGTTCGCGGGCATTTATGCACTGGCTGTGGTGCCTGTGCGGGGCTGGCCCCGCGTCTTTTCCGCATGGAAGATAACCCAGAGACTGGGCGCCGGCCGATGCGAATTGTGGGATCGGAAGACCCCGCAGGCGAGCAGATGGCGCTCGCTGTCTGCCCCGGCGCAGGTACGGAAGCAAAACCGCCACCCGCAGCTGATCTTAGCGCAGGGGTTGATGGCCCTTCACACAATGAGTGGGGCAACGTTCTGGAGATCTGGGAGGGGCACGCAAACAACGCCGAGATGCGTTGGCGGGGATCGAGTGGCGGGGTCGTCACGGCCCTTGCCGCTTATGCATTGGCCAGTGGTGCGGCGGGCGGTGTGGCCCATATTCGCCAGAGCACGAGCAACGCGCTGCTGAACGAATCCACCATCAGCCGAAACGAGCAGCAACTTCTTTCAGCCGCTGGCTCGCGCTATGCCCCCGCCAGTCCTTGCGATCGGCTGAATGAAATTGCGGAAAGTAGCAGCCCAGTCGTTTTTATCGGCAAGCCGTGCGACGTTCAGGCAGCGGCATCGGCAGCAAAGCGTGATGCCGCAATCAAACGCAACATCGCACTGACCATCTCGATTTTCTGTGCCGGTGCCCCCTCTAGCAACGGCACCCGTGCGCTGCTTGCCACACTCGGTGTGCCGCCTGATGCCAAAGTAACCAGCATCCGTTATCGCGGCGAAGGCTGGCCCGGCGAGATGGCCGCAACTTATGTCACGGCAAAAGGCGAAGAACATTCGACCCGGTCCATTAGCTATGAGGAAGGCTGGGGCGACATCTTGCAGAAGCATCGCCAGTGGCGCTGCCAGCTCTGTGCTGATCACATTGGCGAATTTGCTGACATCTCTGTCGGCGATCCGTGGGACAAGCCGCGTGCGAGCAGCGACAAGCGTGGCGCTTCGCTGATCGTTGTGCGAAGCGAGCGTGGCCGCGCCTTTCTCAGGAATGCTATCGCGGCTGGGGCAGTCACGGCCAGTTCCCGCTCTCTCACATCCCAAGCCGAAGCCCAACCGAACCTTGCACGCTCTCGGCACATTCTATTTGGCCGTTTGATCGGGCTGCGAATTCTTGGGCTCGCGGCACCACGCTACCGGGGTTGGAAATTGACAAATCTGTGGTTCAGCAAAACGACGTTCAAAGACAAGCTGGTGACTGTACTGGGAACCATGCGCCGGGCTTTCCGTCGCAAACTCTGGCAGGGGGAAGCACAGGCGGTAAAAGGATCGATTGGCACTGACAGTACCGCGGCCCGGCCATGACCCGTGATCGTCTCTCGCTAAGGGCGAACGACTGCGATGCGGGGCAAAGGCACAGCAAACAAAAATGGATTTTCGACGCGAGCCATAGCCGATCAAATTCAGGAAAGCCGACAATGAGCGAACAGATGGGACCGAAGACCGTTGATAAATGGCAGTATCGTATCTCCAAGTCTCGACTCGAGAATGGCATTCCGCTTGGCCGTTTCTGGCTAGAAACTGGCCCCGACCTGCCTCATTTTCCGGTTCAAGACAGCACTGGCAAGCCAGTGGGAATGATACTGGGGCAGGTTATCGATCTGAAAAATAAGGTGGTCCTCGAAAGCGCTTGGCAAGCGCCGGTGGCTCTAGGTGATGATGTTGATGCTTTTGCAAAGCAAGTTCTGTGGTCGCTTGGCGGGAACTTCCTTTGGATCTTCATCAACGATGAGTTCGCACGGATTTATCCTGACTGCTCGGCGCAAGTGCCCTGCGTCTGGGATGCGAGCGCGGGCATGGCGGGGTCTACTGCACATGCGCTGCTGGATGACGCGGCTTATGCCGAAAGGCTGGATGTTAAACTGCATGCCGCACTGGGTGTCGATGGAGAGGGCTGGTTCCCTGTCGATCAAACAGCACATATCGGGCTGAAACGCCTCTTGCCTTGTCATTATTTGAATCTGAAAGACTGGTGTGCATATCGCTTCTGGTCGATCGCTCAGGCTGAAGAACCCCTAGAGCCACAGGAAGCAACGCGCAGGATTGTTGAGGTTGTTCGCGCCCAGTTGGAAGCCATTATCGCAACCCGCAAGTGCTTGGGCCTTGGCCTCACGGCCGGTCGGGAGACACGAATGCTGCTGGCATGCGCGTGCTCGTTCATCGACAAGATCGAAGCCTTCACTGTGGTGGGAACAGATCGACACATGATCGACAGCGTTGTGGCGCGACGGATTGCAAGGGAGTTCAAGTTCAGGCACCGGGAATTGCCGAGAACGACAGCGACGACCGAACAGAGAGATCGCTTTGTGCGCCGTGGTGGGCATTGCTATGGCGACTCGAACTCTTGGTTCCATCCCAGTGGTTGGCCGATCGCCGATAGCCATGTGATGGTTGCAGGAACGGGTGGGGAAGTTGGTAGAGGGTTCTTCTGGCGAGCATCCGATCACAAAGACACGCGGATAACCCCGCAACTACTCATAGGTCGGTTCGGCCTTCGTCAGGAGCCATCTCTCGTCGAGTCAGTAGACAAATGGCTCAAAGGCCTGCCGCCGTTGAATGGCTTTCAAATCCTCGATCAAGCTTATCTGGAGCTGAGAATGGGAACGTGGCACGGTGTGCAATTCTGCTGCAATCCTACCGTCACGCGTATTTCGCCGCTACTTACATTTGCCTGTGTTGAGATTCTGCTGGTACTTCCCGATGAATGGAAGCGCGAAAGCCGATTTGTTGACGAGGTCATTCGAGCCAATTGGCCCGAACTGATGCAGGTTCCATTCAATTCGTTGGGCTGGTTACGCGATAGTTTGATTACCGCACACAAGGTCGCCACCAATCCTGCGGTTATTTGGAAGCGCCTACGAAAAATGCGGGGGGCTGCTTAGTTGATTGGAAATGCCTATTCGAGAATTGCCACAGGATTTGTTGGAGACAATTGCATGGATGGATGGGGCGCGTTGTACCGTTTAGCGATGAGATGCGGCGTTTTCTTGCTGATGGGTGTGCGGGGCACGAATGGGAGCTGGGCTAGCGGAAGATGGCCAATAGGTGTTTCCTACCGCTCTATACACGGTGAATGACCACGTGGCAGATGGGCTTTTTACCCCAGACCACATCAGCCGCCCGCCGCACGCCCAGACGTAAGGCTTCAGCTACCGAGTCATCATCGCGGCGGCGGTTGCGGGGTAGCGTTTCTAGTGCGTCGTCGGCGGCTTCCAACAGATAGTCGATAAAATTTTCGCCATCATCGGTTTCTGGCGGCAAGCCATCACCCGCGATGCGGGGGCCGGCGACAATGCCGCCCTTATCGTCCAGCACAACGGTGACGAAAACAACACCGGCGAAGGAAAGCCGTTTGCGGAAGCGCGCGGGGCCTTCAACTGACGGCACGATGAGGCGGCCATCAACATGCAGGCGGCCTGTGGGTGCTTCGCCCACGATCTTGGCGGGGCCAGGCGCAAGCCGCAGGATTTGGCCGTTTTCGATAATGGCCGTTTCCTTGATGCCTTGGGCCTTGGCGAAATCGGCATGAAAATGCAAATGGCGGGCTTCGCCGTGCATGGGCACGAGCAGTTCAGGGCGCGTCCATGAATAGAAGGTTTTCAGCTCATCCTGCCTTGGGTGGCCGGAGGTATGGACCAGTTCCTCATCGGCTGTGATGATGCGAATATTCTTGGCAGCCAGGTTGTTGTGGATGTCGCTGACCGCATATTCATTACCAGGGATGGTTTTGGAGGAAAAGATCACCCAGTCACCGGCATCCAGCTCAATGGCTGGATGGGTGCCGTTGGCGATGCGAGCAATGGCCGCGCGCGGTTCACCTTGGCTTCCTGTGCACAGCAGCAGCGTGCGTTCCGGCGGCAGATAGCCGAAGGCATCTTCATTCAGTAATTGGCCGGCATTGGCGAGCAGGCCGACATTGCGGGCAGCTTCGATGACCGTTCGCATGGCGCGGCCTGCGGTGACGATTTCGCGGCCTGTCGCGCGGGCGGCTTCCACGATGGAGGTGATACGGCCCACATGGGAGGCGAAGGTGGTGACGGCTACGCGGCCGGGTGCCGCCGTGATGAGGCGCTTCAGGTTCTTGGCGATTTCACTTTCCGATGGAGATGCCCCTTCGCGCAGCACGTTGGTGCTGTCGCAGACAAGTGCCCTGAGGCCTTCATCGCCAGCGGCCTTGAGCGCATTGTCATCCATGCGCGGGGGGATGTTGGGGGTGTTGTCAATCTTCCAATCACCCGAATGCAGAACCGCGCCTGCTGGCGTGCGGATCATGATCGCCTGCGGTTCGGGGATGGAATGGGTGACGGAGATCATTTCAATGTCAAAGGGGCCAAGATCAAAGCGACTACCTGCGGGACAGACATGGATTTTGGCTCCCTTCAAGAGGCCCGCCTCGCTGAATTTGTGCTTCACCAGTTCAGCGGCGAAGGGCGAGCAGTAGATGGGCTTTTTCAGCTTGTGCCAGAGCCAGGCGAGTGCGCCGTGGTGATCTTCATGCGCGTGGGTGAGCACGATGCCCAGCAGGCGTGAACGCTGGCTTTCCATGAAACTGACATCCGGCAGGATGACATCAATGCCGGGGTCGGCATCATTGCCAAATTTCACGCCGCAATCGACCATGATCCACTTGCGGTCATTGGCGGGGCCGAAGCCGTAGCAGTATATATTCATGCCGATTTCGCCCATGCCGCCCAAAGGCAACAGGACGAGTTCATCAGGACGTTCACGGGTGGTCATTAGGTGGTTCCAGTCATCAATTGGCGCGTGGACTGCACTTCGCCGGCGTGAAGGGCGCGCGTGGAGCCATTGGCGAGGGTGAGGATCATGGCACCATCTGGTCCAAGATCCGTAAATATTCCGGTGAAAGTTTCATTGCCTACTGACAGGCTTACCGTTTGGCCAAGGGCATGGGCACGGGCGAGCCAAAGCTTGCGGATGGCAGCGAAGTTGCGGCCTTCGTCCCAGACTGCGAAATGCTGGGCGAAAGCGTGGGCGAGATGTTCAAGGGCGATTTCGGGGGTGGCCTTCAGCCCTGCTGCGGCCAGGCTGGTTGCCGGATAGCGGGTGGCTTGCGGCGCGTGGGCAAGATTGAGGCCGCAGCCAATGGCAGCGATGAGGCGATGGTCCTGCCATTCGGTTTCGATGAGGATGCCAGCGGCTTTGGCGCCATTGAGCAGAACGTCATTGGGCCATTTCAGGGTGATGGCAGCTTGGGGCGCGAGGCTTGCCAATGTATCGGCAATGGCGAGCGCGGCCACGAAGCTCAAGCCTGACGCATGGAGCGGTTCAACATTCAGCGTGAGCAGCAGGGTGGCGTAGAGATTGCCCGTCTCGCTCACCCATTCGCGGCCTTGTCGGCCCCTGCCGCGTGATTGGCTCTGCGCCCAAATCCATAGTGGAGCGATCTGGGCGGTATGGGCGCGGCGGAAGGCTTCGAGATTGGTGGAGTCCACATCATCCAGCCGCGCCAGTGCGTAGCCCTGCGGCAGGTTGGGATTTTCCATTGGGGCCTAAAAGAGTGATCGGGCGGCAGCCTGCGCGAGGGCAAGCAGCGGGCCGGGGAAAAGCACGAAGCCAAGGGTGAAGACGCCGGAAAGCGCGATGACCCATTTCACTTCCGGTGCGGCCGGAATGAAAGGCGCGGCGGGTTCGTCAAAATAGATCACCTTGACGATCCGCAAGTAATAGAAGGCACCCACGACACTCGTGACAACGCCGATCACCGCAAGCGCCCAGAGGCCGGATTTCACCGCGGCCATGAACACAAAATATTTAGCGAAGAACCCGGCCAGCGGCGGAATGCCCGCAAGCGAGAACATGAGCATGGCAAACACGAAGGCGAGCAGTTTGTTGCTGCGGGCAAGGCCTGCCAGATCCTTCACATCTTCCAATTGCTGGCCGGATGCGTTTCGCATGGCCAGAACGCAGGCGAAGGAACCCAGCGTGGTGAGCAAGTAAATTGCCATATAAAGGACGACGCCCTTCACACCCTCCTCACCACCAGCGGCAAGGCCAACCAGCGCGAAGCCAACATTGCCGATCGAGGAATAGGCCAAGAGGCGTTTGATGTTGGTTTGGCCGATGGCGGCGAAGGAACCCAGTGCCATCGACGCGATGGAGATGAAAACAATGATCTGCTGCCATTCAGCCGTCATAGAGGGGAAAGGTGCCACCATGGCGCGGGTGAACAGTGCCATGGCCGCAATCTTGGGGGCCGCCGCAAAGAAGGCTGTCACGGGGGTGGGTGCGCCTTCATAGACATCCGGCGTCCACATGTGGAACGGCACGGCGGAGACCTTAAAGGCAAAGCCTGCGATGAGGAACACGAGGCCAAAAATCAGGCCGAGGCTTGCTTCACCATTGGCAAGGGCAGCGGCGATGCCGGGGAAGCTGGTGGTTCCGGTGAAGCCATAGATCATCGATGCGCCATAAAGCAGCATGCCGGAAGATAGCGCGCCGAGGACGAAATATTTTAGGCCCGCTTCTGAGGATTTCGCATTGTCGCGATCAAAGGCGGCGATGACATAGAGCGCCAGCGACTGCAATTCGAGGCCCAGATAGACCGACACGAGGTCATTGGCCGAGATCATCAGCATCATGCCCGTGGTGGCCAGCAGCACGAGAACGGGATATTCAAAATGATTTAGCTTATGGGCTTTCATGTAGCTGGTGGACAGGATGAGTGCCACTGCCGCCCCCAAAAGGGCCAAAAGCTTCATGACGCGGGCAAACTCATCAGCAAGGAAAGCACCGTTGAACGCCGTGGCACGCGTATCCGCCAAGAAAACCATGACCGCCACACCGGCCAGCGCCAAAATGGCAAGGCCATTCACCAGATCATAAGCCGTGCGCTTCAAAAACACGCCCGCCATCAGCAGTGCCAAGGCGGATAGGGCCAGCGTGATTTCCGGGAAAGCCGCAACAGCGCCGGTGGAGGTGAGGAATTCGGTCATCGGTTCAACCTTACTGGAGCGCCAATGCGGCAGCCGCACTTGCGAGTTTCATATTCGACACCAAGCCTTCCACCGCCGGGCCGAACACATCGAGAATGGGTGCGGGATAGACACCGAACCAAATGGTGAGAACCAAAAGCGGGGCAAGTGTTGCCACTTCGCGGTAGCCGAGGTCGTTGATATGGGCGAGCGCGGGCTTTTCGAGCTTGCCGAACACCACGCGGCGATAGAGCCACAGCGCATAGGCAGCCGATAGCACAACGCCGGAAGTGGCAAAGAAGGCCACCCAGATATTCGCCTTAAAAGCGCCCATGAGGGTCAGGAATTCGCCCACAAAGCCGGAGGTGCCGGGCAGGCCCACATTGGCCATGGTGAAGACCATGAACACGAAAGCATAAAGCGGCATACGGTTCACAAGTCCGCCATAGGCGGCAATTTCGCGCGTGTGCATGCGATCATAAATGACGCCTACACATAGGAACAGGGCACCGGAGATGAGGCCGTGGCTGATCATCTGATAGAGTGCGCCGTCAATGCCCTGCTGGTTGAGCGAGAAGATGCCCATGGTCACAAAGCCCATATGGGCGACGGACGAATAGGCGATGAGCTTCTTCATGTCTTCCTGCATCAATGCCACCAGTGAGGTGTAGATGATGGCGATGACCGACAGGGTAAAGACGAGCGGCTGGAAGTAGAGGCTCGCATCCGGGAACATGGGCAGCGAAAAGCGGATGAAACCATAGCCACCCATTTTCAGCAAAATGGCGGCAAGGATGACCGAGCCTGCGGTGGGCGCTTCCACATGGGCATCGGGCAACCAAGTGTGAACCGGCCACATGGGCATTTTCACTGCAAAGGAAGCAAAGAAGGCAAGCCAGAGCCAGGTTTGCATTTCAGCCGGGAAAGCTCCAGCGGCGGAGAGCTTCACGATATCTGTTGAGCCGGTGTGCCAATACATCGCGATGATGGCGAGTAGCATCAGCACGGAACCGAGCAGCGTGTAGAGGAAGAATTTGAAGCTGGCATAAACCCGGCGCGGCCCGCCCCAGATGCCGATGATGAGGAACATCGGGATGAGACCTGCTTCGAAGAACAGGTAGAACAGTACGATATCGAGTGCCGAGAACACGCCGATCATGAGGCATTCAAGCACCAGAAAGGCGATCATATATTCCTTCACCCGCTTTTCAACGCCCCAGCTTGCGATGATGCAGATGGGCATGAGGAAGGTGGTGAGGATGATGAAGGGCAGCGAAATGCCATCTACCCCCATCTGATAGGTCATCATGCCACCCATCCACGGGGCCTGTTCGAGGAACTGGTAGCCAGTTTGGGTCTTGTCGAAATTAATCAGCAGGATGAGTGAGACGCCGAAGGTGATCAGCGTGGTGAACAGAGCTGTCCAGCGCATCTGGCGCACGGCCGTTGCATCATCGCCACGGGTGACGAGGATGAACAGCGCCCCAATCAGCGGCAGGAATGTCGTCAGCGAAAGGATCGGCCAGCCGGACATCAATGCGCCCCCCCAAACATGAACCAGGTGATGAGTGCGGCAACGCCGATGAGCATGGCGAAGGCATAGTGGTAAACATAGCCCGATTGCAGGGCGACAACGCGGTTGGTGATATCGACCACACGAGCCGAAACACCATCCGGGCCTAACCCGTCGATCACCTTGCCGTCACCCGACTTCCACAAGAAGTGACCTAACCGCATGGCGGGGCGCACGAACAAGAAGTCGTACAGCTCGTCCACATACCATTTGTTGAGCAGGAACTTGTAGAGCGGTTCATGCTGGGCAGCAATGCGGGCGGGAATATCGGGCCACTTGATGTAGAGCAGCCAAGAAAGCCCAAAGCCCAGCGCCATGGCGATGGTGGGGGCCCATACGACAAGCTTGGGCGCATCATGGATGGCGTGGACTATTTCATTGCCAGCAGCACGGAATAGAGCGGAACCCCAGAACTCTCCTTCATGATGGCCGATGAAGAAGGGCGCAAAGACAATGCCTGCCACCAACGCGCCGATGGCAAGAACATAGAGCGGAACCAGCATCACCTGCGGGCTTTCATGGGCATGTTCGAGCGCGTGCTGATCGGCTCGGCTGGTGCCGTGGAAGGTCATGAACATCAGACGCCAAGAATAGAACGAGGTGAAGAACGCGCCGATCAAGAGCAGGCTGAAAGCGAACAAATGCGCGGGGTTGCCTTCACCCATGAACGCGGCCTCGAGGATGGCGTCTTTCGAGAAATAGCCTGCGGTGAAAGGAAAGCCCGTAAGTGCGAGTGTGCCGATCAGCATCATGATCCAAGTCACATTCATATAGGGACGCAAGGCACCCATCTTGCGGATGTCCTGTTCGCCAGACATGGCGTGGATCACGGAACCCGAGCCTAAGAATAGCAGCGCCTTGAAGAAGGCATGGGTGAACAGGTGGAACATGCCGATGCCATAAGCCCCAAGACCCATCGCCACGAACATATAGCCAAGCTGCGAGCAGGTGGAATAGGCGATGATGCGCTTGATGTCGTTTTGGACGAGGCCAACGGTTGCGGCGAAAAACGCGGTGATGGCACCGATGACGACGATGAAGGTTTGCGCGTTCGGGGCCAGTTCATAAAGCGGCGACAGGCGGGCGACGAGGAACACGCCAGCAGTCACCATCGTGGCGGCGTGGATAAGCGCGGAAACAGGCGTCGGGCCTTCCATCGCGTCCGGCAGCCAAGTGTGCAGCAGGAACTGGGCGGATTTGCCCATGGCACCCATGAACAGCAGGAGGCAGATGACGGTGAGCGTGTCGAAATCACCGCCGAGGAAATGGATGGTTTTGCCGACGGCTGAAGGGGCGGCGGCGAACAGCGCATCAAACTCCACCGTGCCGAACACGGCAAAGCAGGCGAAGATGCCAAGCGCGAAGCCGAAGTCGCCTACGCGGTTGACCACAAAGGCCTTGATGGCGGCGGCGGAGGCTGTGGGCTTCTTGTACCAGAAACCGATGAGCAGATAGGAGGCAAGGCCCACACCTTCCCAGCCGAAGAACATCTGCACGAGATTGTCACTCGTCACCAGCATGAGCATGGCGAAGGTGAACAGCGACAGATAGGCAAAGAAGCGCGGCTGATGCTCGTCGTGGCTCATATAGCCAATGGAATAAAGGTGAACGAGCGCGGACACCGTGTTCACAACAACCAGCATGGTGGCGGTGAGCGTATCGATGCGGAAGGACCAGTCAGCTGACAGTGTGCCAGAATGGATCCAGCTCAGCACGGGAACCTTTACAGTTTCCGCACCATGCAAAACTCCCACAAAGGCAAACCAAGACAGGATCGCGGAAACGAACAGCAGGCTGGTGGTCAGATAAGCGGGCCACATGGGGCCATGATGATGGTCATGGCCGTGATCATCATGCGCAGCATGTGCGTGGCCTGCATCATGATGATGGCCCGTGTCGCCGCCGGGAGAGGCAAAGCTTGCGCGCAAGGCGGTGCCGAGCGAAGTGCCGGCAAGGCCCGCGATGATCGCGCCGAGAAGCGGCAGGAAAACGATAAGGTAATACATCCTGCCCTTAGCCCTTCATCAGATTGACGTCTTCCACCGCAATCGTGCGGCGGTTGCGGAAGTAGGTGACGAGAATGGCAAGCCCGATGGCGGCTTCACCTGCGGCGACAGTCAGCACCAGAAGCGCGAAAACCTGCCCCGTCAGATCGCCAAGGAAGCTCGAAAACGCCACAAGGTTGATATTCACGGCCAGCAGGATCAGCTCAATCGACATCAGGATGACGATGATGTTCTTCCGGTTCAGGAAGATGCCGAAAATGCCAATGGTGAACAGGATGGCGGCGAGTGTGAGGTAGTGCGGCAGACCGATGATCATGTTCAAATCCCCTGCCCTGGCTTCACTTTGATGATCTCAATGGCGGTTGCGGGCGAGCGCGCATTCTGGTCGGCAATGTTCTGGCGCTTTACGCCTTGCTTGTGGCGCAGGGTCAGCACGATGGCACCAATCATGGCAACGAGCAGGATGAGGCCTGCGATCTGGAAGAAGAAGATGTACTTCGTGTAGAGGATCTGGCCCAGTGCCTCAGTGTTGGTGAGGCCGGTGGCGACGGGGGCTGCGGCGGCTTGCAGGGCTTCGGGCGATAGTGTCCAGGTGCCGATGACCAGCACAAGTTCAAACAGAACGATGAAGCCCACCGTAGCACCGACAGGCAAATAGTTCAGCATGCCTTGGCGCAGTTCCACAAAGTCCACGTCCAGCATCATGACGACGAACAGGAACAGCACGGCGACAGCACCCACATAAACCACCACCAAGATCATGGCGAGGAATTCAGCGCCGAGGAGAATGAAGATGCCGGCGGCGTTGAAGAAGGTGAGAATGAGGAACAGCACCGAATGGACGGGGTTGCGCGCGGTGATGACCATCACAGCGGAGGCAACCGCTACGGCGGCAAAGAGATAGAAGAAAAGCCCTGCGATCATGTGCCTTTTTCCTCAGCGATAAGGCGCATCGAGCGCGATGTTGCGGGCTAGTTCGCGTTCCCAGCGGTCGCCATTGGCGAGGAGCTTTTCCTTGTCATAAAGCAGCTCTTCGCGGGTCTCGACCGAGAACTCGAAATTGGGGCCTTCCACGATGGCATCCACCGGGCAGGCTTCTTGGCAGAAGCCGCAATAGATGCACTTCACCATGTCGATGTCGTAGCGCGTGGTGCGCCGCGTGCCGTCATTGCGGCGCGGGCCTGCTTCGATGGTGATGGCTTGCGCGGGGCACACGGCTTCGCACAGCTTGCAGGCGATGCAGCGTTCTTCGCCATTGGGATAGCGGCGCAGCGCGTGTTCACCCCGGAAGCGCGGCGAGATGGGGCCTTTTTCGAAGGGGTAATTGATCGTCGCCTTGGGGGCGAAGAAATAGCGCATGGCCAGCACCAGTGCCGAAAGGAACTCGGTGAGGAACAAGGAGCGCGCGGCTTGGGCCATTCTCATGGGTTCAATTCCTTCTCACGGAGCCCAGCCGAAGGCGGTTAGCACACCGGCCGTCAACGCCACCCAGAACAGCGAGATGGGCAGGAACACTTTCCAACCCAGACGCATCAGCTGGTCATAGCGGTAACGCGGAACGATGGCCTTCACCATGGCGAACATGAAAAATACAAAGCAAAGCTTGATGAGGAACCAGACGATGCCCGGCACCCACGTAAAGGGCACCATATCCGCAGGCGGCAGCCAGCCGCCTAAGAACAGGATCGTGGTCATGGCGCACATGGTGACGATGGCGACATATTCACCCAGCATGAACAAGAGATAGGGGGTGGCCGAATATTCCACCATGAAGCCCGCGACCAATTCCGATTCCGCTTCGACGAGATCGAAGGGCGGGCGGTTGGTTTCCGCCAAAGCCGAGATGAAGAAGATGACGAACATCGGCAAGAGCGGCAGGAAATACCAGTTCAGCATGGTGAACCACGGCACACCCAGCAGATTGGCAAGGCCCCTACTTTCCTGGGCCATCACGATATCGGTGAGGTTCAGCGAGCCTACGCAAAGCAGAACGGTGACGATGACAAAGCCAATGGAGACTTCATAGGACACCATCTGCGCAGCAGAACGCAGAGCCGACAGGAAGGGATATTTCGAGTTCGATGCCCAGCCGCCCATGATGACGCCATAGACACCGAGGGAGGAAATAGCAAAAAGGTAGAGAATACCCACATTGATATCGGCAATCGCCCAGCCTTCAGAAACCGGTATCACCGCCCAACCGGCCAATGCCAGAACGCAGGTGACGAGAGGGGCGATGATAAACACGCCCTTATTGGCACCATCAGGAATAATGGCTTCCTTCAGAACGAATTTCAGCAAATCCGCGAAGGATTGCAGCAGGCCATAGGGGCCAACCACATTGGGGCCACGGCGCATCTGCACGGCGGCCCAAACCTTGCGGTCGGCCAGCAGCAGGAAGGCGATCAGGATGAGAAGCGATACGAGCAACACGACGCTTTGCAGGGCAATGAAGCCGACGGTGAGGAGCATTTCCAACATCGGGTTTACTCCGCTGCCTGAGCAAAGCCCCGTGCGCGCTCTTGTGCACAGGCTGCCATGATGCGCGAGGCGCGCGCGATGGGGTTGGTGAAGTAGAAATCCTTCACCGCCGAAACGAAGGGCTCAGAGCCGAGCTTGCCGCCGGCCTTGGCCAATTCATCAAGCCCTGCGGGATCGGCCGGGATCAACTGGCCGGAGCACGACAGATGCGGCACGCCCTGATAAACGCATGCGCGCAGTTCTTCGAGCGTGTTGAAGGGCAAGGTGGCACCTAATGCTTCGGAAGCGGCACGAATGATGGCCCAGTCCTCGCGGGCATCCCCCGGTGGGAAGGAGGCGCGGCGGGCGATTTGCACGCGGCCTTCGGTGTTCACATAGGTGCCGGATTTTTCGGAATAGGCCGCACCGGGCAGAATGACATCGGCACGATGGGCACCGGCATCGCCATGGGTGCCTTGATAGATGACGAAGGCGTTGCCGATCTTGGAA
>CAJBCQ010000155.1 GCA_903951595.1 uncultured Hyphomicrobiales bacterium
GCTATTCCACATCCCCCCAAGGCAGGATCTCACCATGACCACACGACGCGACAATTCCCGCATCATCAAGGCCGCAACCGGCACCAAGCTTTCCGCCAAAAGCTGGCTCACAGAAGCCGCCATGCGGATGCTGATGAACAACCTCGACCCCGGCGTGGCGGAAAACCCACAAGAACTGGTGGTCTATGGCGGCATCGGCAGGGCGGCACGCAATTGGGAAGCCTATGATAGCATTGTGCAGAGCCTGAAGACGCTCGAAGACAATGAAACCCTGCTCGTTCAATCCGGCAAGCCTGTCGGCATTTTCCGCACCCACACGGACGCACCGCGCGTGCTCATTGCCAATTCCAATCTCGTTCCCGCTTGGGCTAATTGGGATCACTTCAATGAGCTCGATAAAAAGGGCCTGATGATGTACGGCCAGATGACGGCCGGTTCTTGGATTTACATCGGCACCCAAGGCATTGTGCAAGGCACTTACGAAACCTTCGCCGAAGTGGGCCGCAAGCATTTTGGCGGCAGCCTGAAGGGCAAATGGTTTTTGACCGCAGGCCTCGGTGGCATGGGCGGCGCACAGCCGCTGGCCGCCACCATGGCAGGCGCAAGCATGATCGCCATTGAATGCCAACCCAGCCGCATCGAAATGCGCCTACGCACGCGCTATCTCGACACCCAAGCCCCCACCATTGATGCCGCCCTCAAACTCATCGAAGAATCCCACGCCAAGGGCAAGCCCATCTCGGTGGGTGTTCCCGGCAATGCCGCTGAAATACTGCCCGACATGGTCAAGCGCGGCATCCGCCCGGATGCAGTAACCGACCAAACTTCCGCCCATGATCCGGTAAATGGCTATCTTCCCGCCGGCTGGACCTTGGCGCAGTGGGAGGACAAGCGCCTGAGCGATCCACAAGCCGTAGCGCGGGCCGCCAAAGCCTCCATGCGAACCCATGTCGAAGCCATGCTCGCCTTCCACAATATGGGTGTGCCGACGCTGGATTATGGCAACAACATCCGCCAAGTCGCCAAGGATGAAGGTCTTGCAGGCGCGTTCAGCTTCCCCGGCTTCGTTCCGGCTTATATCCGCCCGCTTTTCTGCCGTGGCATCGGGCCTTTCCGCTGGGCTGCACTGTCCGGCAATCCGCAAGACATCTACAAAACCGACCAGCGCGTGAAAGAACTCATCCCGGATGACGCGCATCTGCACAACTGGCTCGACATGGCGCGCGAACGCATCGCTTTCCAGGGCCTGCCTGCCCGCATCTGCTGGGTAGGCTTGGGCCAACGCCACAGGCTGGGCCTTGCGTTCAATGAAATGGTGCGGAACGGCGAGCTGGAAGCGCCCATCGTCATCGGCCGCGATCATTTGGACTCAGGCTCGGTAGCCAGCCCCAACCGCGAAACCGAAAGCATGATGGATGGCTCGGATGCCGTGTCCGATTGGCCCCTGCTCAATGCGCTGCTCAACACCGCTTCAGGTGCCACATGGGTTTCACTCCATCATGGCGGTGGCGTGGGCATGGGCTATTCGCAACATTCCGGCATGGTCATCGTGGCCGATGGCACAACGCAAGCCGATGAACGCCTGGCGCGCGTGCTCTGGAACGATCCCGGCACAGGCGTCATGCGTCATGCCGATGCTGGCTATGAAATCGCGCAGGATTGCGCGCGTGAACAGGGCTTAAAACTGCCATCTCTGGGCATTGGGGTATAATCATGACAACACTTTTCATCACGGGCGACGATCTTGATTTCCGCGATCTGGCTAAATCCGCCGCGCGGCAAGTAACCCCCAAACTCAGCGATAAGGCGCTGGCCCGTATCAAGGCCTCGCGCGATCTCGTGGATAGGATCCTGGCTGAAAACCGTCCCGCCTATGGCATCACAACGGGTGTCGGCTCCCAAAAGGATTACAAGGTCGATCCGGCAGGCGCTGCACGCTATAACGCCAAGCTTGTGAAGGCGCACGCCACCCGCGTTCCCGGCCCCAAGCTCACCGACCCAGAAATCCGCGGCGCCCTCACCTTCCTTGCCAATCAATGCGCGCGCGGCTTTTCGGGTGTTTCACGCGAAATGGCAGAACTTGTCACTTCCGCAGTCACGCATGATCATTTGCCGCAAGTGGACGCGCAAGGCTCGGTCGGTTCTTCCGACCTTGTGCCCAATTCGCAGATCGCAACCTGGCTCATGGGCTTGCCGGATGCAGTCAAGCACAATCTACCACGCCCGAAGGAAACGCTTTCCCTCATCAACAATAATGCCATCTCCTTGTCGGTGGGAAGTCTCGCACTCACCAGCACCGAAAAGCTGCTCGATGCGTTTGATCTGGCCGGTGCGGCAACACTCGAAGGCTTTCGCGGTTGCCTTCCCTCAATCTGCCAAGCCGCCAACCACGCCCACACCCGCCAAGGCCAAGCCCGCACGGCCCATCGCCTGCGCCAGCTATTGCAGGACAGTCTTCTCTGGCAACCCGGCCAATCCCATTTCCTGCAAGATCCGCTTTCGATCCGCTTCATTTCGCAAACCCACGGTGCCGTTTGGGAAGCTTTCGAGCGAACAGCGGAAGTCTGGAATAGCGAGCTCAACTCCACCCACGACAATCCCATTCTCGACGTGCCCAATGGCATTGCCGTTTCCGTTGGCAATATGGACGCTGCCCGCATGACTTTGGCGCTCGACTATCTGCGCCTATCCCTTGCCCGCATGTGCGACATGGCAGGCGACCGCATCCACAAAATCCAGTGGCCGGCTTTCTCCGGGCTTCCCGCCGGTTTTGCCGAGGACAGTGCGGTGGGTGGCGTGCAGTTTCTGAATATGGGCCACATTTCCGCTGCCCTCATCACACAAGTGAAAATGGATGCAAGCCCCGTATCGCTGCATTCGGTGGGCCAGGTGGCGGACGGGGTGGAAGATACCGCAAGCCACGCCACCCACGCCGCCTTTCGCCTCAAATCACAACTTGATTCGGCTTGGACGGTGGTGACCTTGGAACTGATGACCGCCATCTGGGCACTTGCCCGCCGCCGCATCAAGCCTGCCGACATGGGTGCTGCTGTGCGCGCGGCCTATGAAATCATAGCCCCGAAACTTCCCATCGGACGCGAAGGCGAGGAAGTGTTCGACCTCGGCCCCTTTGTCGAGGCCCTGCGTCATGGTGACCTCATCACCAAGGCTTTCACCGCCGCATCTTGTGCGACCGGGGCAAGGCGTGGTGAATTGCCGTCCAATTCCTGATCTGCAAAGGACAAGACAATGGCCCGCGTCAAAAATAAGACCGTTCTCGTCACCTCCGCCGCGCAAGGCATCGGGCGGTCATGCGCGCTCGCACTGGCGCGCGAAGGGGCCAAGGTCTACGCCACCGACATCAATGAAATCGCCCTGAAGGCGCTGGAAAAAGAGCATGTGAATATCGAGACCTTCCGTCTCGATGTGCTGAAACCCGAAGAAATCACCATCGCCGCCAACAAGCTTGGCGCGATTGATATTCTGGTGAACTGCTCCGGTTTTGTCCACAATGGCACCATACTGGAGACGCAAGACGCGGATTGGGACTTCTCCTTCGACCTTAATGTGAAAGCCCATTACCGCATCACCAAGGCCTTCCTGCCGGGCATGCTGGAAAAGGGCAAAGGCTCCATCGTCAACATCGCCTCGGTTGCCTCCTCCATCAAGGGTGCGCCCAACCGTTATGTTTATGGGGCTACCAAAGGGGCCGTGATCGCCATGACCAAGGCGCTGGCGGCGGACTTTGTGGGCAAAGGCATCCGCGCCAATGCGGTCTGCCCCGGCACCGTGGACACACCCAGCCTTCATGATCGCATGAAGGCGCAGGGCGACCCGGAAAAGGCACGCGCCGCCTTCATCGCCCGCTCGCCCATGGGCCGCATGTCTGGCCCCGATGAAATCGCCAGCATGGTGCTCTATCTGGCCTGCGATGAATCCGCCTTTGTAACCGGCCAAGCCTTCATCATCGACGGGGGCTGGTCGCTTTAATCGGCATATTGTGAAGCAGCCAGAAGCCCCATATGCTCCACCGCTGAGAAGAACAAAAAGCGCTTGGGATACATAAGGATGAGTGACGCAAAGACGGCGGAAAACCCGTCAAAATCGGCCAACTCCCGCAAAATTGCGGTGGATGTGCAAGGCGCCAGCAAGATCTTTGGCACCGGAGCTGATCGGGTCGCAGCCCTCGACAATGTGTCTGTCACCATCGCAGAAAATGAGTTTTTCACGCTTTTGGGGCCTTCCGGCTGCGGAAAAACCACCCTTTTGCGGCTGATTGCCGGGTTTGAGCAGCCCACCGCCGGCCAAATCCTGCTCGAAGGCCAAGATATTTCGAGCCTTCCGCCCTATGCCCGGCCCGTGAACACGGTGTTCCAGAACTACGCGCTTTTCCCCCATATGACGGTGGCCGGCAATATCGCCTTCGGGCTTGAAATGCTGGGAAAACCCAAGGCGGAAATCAAGCAAACCGTGGCCGCCATGCTTAAGCTTGTCCGCATGGAAGATTTGGCCAACCGCAAGACCAGCCAGATTTCCGGCGGCCAGCAGCAGCGCGTGGCACTGGCCCGCGCCCTGGCCCCACGCCCCAAGGTGCTTCTGCTCGATGAACCACTTTCGGCCCTCGATCTCAAGCTGCGCAAGGAAATGCAAATTGAGCTGAAACGCTTGCAGCATGAAACGGGCATCACCTTCATTTTCGTCACCCATGACCAGGAGGAAGCCCTGACCATGTCTGACCGCATCGCGGTCATGTCCAAGGGCAAAATCCTGCAAGTTGGCTCGCCGCGCGAAATTTACGACCATCCAGCCGAACGCTTTGTCGCCAATTTCATCGGGGAAACAAATTTCCTCGAAGGCGAACGGACCAAAAAGGGCGTCAAGCTCGCCAATGGCGTGGAACTGGCGGTAAGCCTGCCTGAAGGCTTGGCGGGCAAAAGCCAAGTCACCATCGTGATCCGGCCCGAACATGCCCGCCTCACGGCCCGCGCCAAAACCGGCCTTCCGGGCATTTTGCGCCATGTCGTCTTTTTCGGCACCGACACGCATTATCATGTCGATCTCGACGCTTGCGGCGAGTTCATCGTGCGCGAGCAGAACAACCGGGGTGCCGCACCCGCATTCAAGGCAGGTGACAAGGTCAGCATCGCGATTGGCGAAAATGCCGCCCAGATGCTGAGAGATTGACCATGGCCCATGCCGCCCACCATGCCGAGGCCGCAAGGCGCAAGGACATCCGAAACCGCTGGATGCTCGCCTCGCCCGCGCTGGTGATCATTTTCCTCGCCGCTGTCGGCCCGCTCTTTGTGATGCTGGTCTATTCTTTTCTGGCCAAGGGCGATTTTGGCAATGTGAAATGGGAATTTTCCACCCAAGGCTGGTTCAATGTCGTTTTCTACCGCGACATTTTCGACGACACGCTGGGCTTTGCCGACGCCAATATGACGATCTTCTGGCGCTCGGTAAGGCTGGCACTCATCACCACAGGGCTGACCTTAGTATTCGGCTTCCCCACCGCCTATTTCATCGCCACGCGCCAGCCAAACAAACGCGATATGTGGTTGTTTCTCATCACCATTCCCTTCTGGACCAATATCCTGATCCGCACTTTCGCAATGCAGGAGATTGTGCGCAATGAAGGCATCATCAATTCAGCCCTGATCTGGATGGGCCTGATCGACAGCCCCATCCAGATCATGTTCACCGAATGGGCCGTGCTGTTCGGCATGACCTATGTCTATCTGCCCCTCATGGTGCTGCCGCTTTATGCCAGCATGGAAAAGATCGACTTCCGCTTGGTGGAGGCCGGATATGATCTTTACGCCACGCGCCTTCAAGTGTTGCGGCGTGTCATTATTCCGCTGGTCAAACCCGGCATGATCGCAGGCTCCATCCTCGTCTTTATTCCCTCGCTTGGCGCTTATGTGACGCCCAGTGTGTTGGGTGGCGGTAAAAACATGATGCTGGGCAATCTCATTGCTTTGCAATTCGGTGCCGGCCGCGATTGGCCTTTGGGCGCTGCCCTTTCCATCACCCTCATGGTGATCGTAACCGCGGCCCTACTCATCTATGTGCGTAATGCCGCAAAATCAGGCGGAGGCGCCCATGGCTAGGCGCTTTTCTGTCACGAGCCAGCCGGGCTTTGTATTCTTGGCCATGCTCACCTTTTTCCTGCTTTATTTGCCAGTGGCGACACTGGTTTTCTACTCGTTCAACGCTGGTGTCTCAGTGGCAATCTGGGAAGGCTTCTCGCTGCGCTGGTATCATACGGCCATGGCCAATGAGGCCGTGCAGGAAGCCGCATTGCGCTCGGCCTTCATTGCCTTCATTGCCGCCATCATCGCCACGATCTCAGCCACCATGGCAGCCATTGCCACCACGCGCACGCCAGAATATCCCGGCCTCACCTTCAAATATGCCTTCATCAACCAGCCCCTGATGGTGCCGGAAATTGTCACTGCCGTCGCACTCCTCATCGTGTTTTCGCGCATCAAGATCTGGACAGATTATTCAGGCCTTGGCTATCTCATCGCCGCCCACACGGCTTTCTGCATTCCGTTCGCCTATCTGCCCATAAGGGCGCGGCTGGAAAGCATGGACCTGACACTGGAACGAGCTGCTGCTGATCTTTACGCAACCCCATTCCAAGCTTTCCGCCGCATCACACTGCCGCTTTTGTGGCCCGGCATTATTGCCGGCTTCATGCTGGCTTTCGTTACGTCACTGGATGATGTGGTCATCACCGAATTTGTCAAATCCGGCGGTCAGGAAACCCTGCCCACCTATATGCTAGGCCAGCTGCGCCGCTCGGTAACGCCCGAAATCAATGCAATATCCACGATATTCCTTGGCATTTCGGTCCTGTTCGTCACAATATTCTTTCTGATAAGCCGGAAGAAAAACTGAAACCCAAATGGAGGAAACACCCATGAAACAGACCCTGAAAGCCATGCTGGCAGGCACCGCCCTGCTCGCTCTGGCCGGCACCGCCCATGCTGATGGCGTGCTGAACATCTATAACTGGGGCAATTACACCAGCCCCGAAGTCGTCAAGAAATTCGAGGAAAAATACAACGTCAAGGTCACCATTACCGACTATGACTCCAACGACACGGCACTGGAAAAAGTGCGCGCCGGTGGCCATGGCTTCGACATGGCGGCACCGTCAGCCAACTATATGCCGATCTGGATCAGTGAAGGGCTTCTGATGGAGACCCGCCCCGACCAGATGGAAAACTTCAAGAATGTGGACGCCCGCTGGAAGGATGTTCCCTTCGATCCGGACCGCAAATTCTCCGTGCCGTGGCTGTGGGGCACGGTCGGTGTTTCCGCCCGCACCGATGTGTACAAAGGGGACGTGAACACTTGGGCCGTGATTTTTGATCCGCCGGAGGAACTGAAGGGCAAGATCAACATCGTACCGGAAATGACCGACGTGATTGATGCTGCCATCGCCTATAATGGTGGCCAGCGTTGCACCACCGACAAGGAAATGCTGAAAAAGGCCCGCGACACGCTGGTTGCCGCCAAGCCCAACTGGATCGCCATGGAATATTCCACCATCGAAAAGATGGCGAAGGGCGACTATCTGGCAACGAGCGACTGGAATGGCTCTGCCCTGCGCCAGCGCCTGCAGAACGCGGATATCAAATACGGTTATCCGAAAGAAGGCTTCACCATCTGGATGGATAACCTTGTTGTCCTCAAAGATGCCAAGAACGCGGAGAATGCCAAGCTGTTCCAGAACTTCGTGATGGACCCGGAAAATGCGGCGGGTCTGTCGGCTTTTGCTCGCTATGCCAACGGCATTGCCGGTTCTGACGCCTTCATGCCGGCTGACATGAAGGACGCACCGGAACTGAGCATTCCGGCTGATCTGCAAGCCAGCAGCAGCTTTGCTTTGGCCTGCCCGCCGGAAGCCGTGGAGCTTTACAGCAAAATCTGGACCGAGCTTCAGAAGTAAGCTCATCCCTTGCAGGCCCCGGCGAGAAATCGCCGGGGTTTTGCTTTTCAAGGAGAACGCCCATGTCGCTTCTGCCCCGCCAGGAATGGGACCGCGCGCCGTGGAACCGCTGGTCGTTCCAACATATCCGCGAAATCCTACCCACCGTGGAAGTCTGGCGCGGCAAGGGTCCGGTAAGCGTTCTACCACAAGCCCCGCAGGCACTCGATGCCCTAACCTTTACCGATGGCGGCATTGCCGTCACCATTGCAGAATTCCTCGAAGACAGTTTCACCGATGGCTTTCTTGTGTTGCACAAGGGGCAAGTGGTTTTTGAGCGTTACATGAACGCCATGACGCCCCGCACGTTGCATCTGTCGCAATCCATGGCCAAATCCATCACCGCTTCCGCCTTTGGTGCGCTGGTGGGCAAGGGCGTGATCGACCCCGCAAGCCCCCTCACCCACTATCTGCCCGAACTGGAAGCCACCGCCTGGAAGGGTGCCAGCTTGCAGCATTGCCTCGATATGACGAGCGGCGTGGCCTATGATGAAGAATACACCAACCCAAATTCCGACATGGCCAAAACCGATGTCGCCAGCGGCTGGAAACTGGCACCACAAGGCTCGGATTGGCCCAGCCATATGTGGGCGCAAATTCTCACGCTGAAAAAGCAGATCCGCCCGCATGGCGAGCTTTTCGAATATCGCTCCATCGAAACCGATGTGCTGGCCTTTGCGATGGAACGCGCAACGGGCAAGCGCATCGCGCAAATCATCTCCGAAGAAATCTGGCAACCCATCGGACCAGAGGAAAGCGCAAGCTTCACCGTCGATGCCGCCGGTTACGCCTTGGCCGATGGCGGCTTCAACGCCACCTTGCGCGATTATGCGCGCTTTGGGCTGTTGTGGGCCAATGGCGGCATGGTGAACGGCAAGCCTGTGCTTGCCCCTGCATGGGTGCAATCCACCAGCACTGGCGATAACAGCAAGTTCAAGTCACCCTATTCAGACATCTCGCCCAACGGTGCCTATCGCAACCAATTCTGGCTGCGCGATGTCAAGCGCCCGGTGCTGATGTGCCGTGGCGTTTTCGGCCAGTTGATCTATATCGACCCAGCGCGCGAATTTGTGGCCGTGAAGCTTTCAAGCTGGCCAGAATTTGTCAGCCCCGCACGCTTAACAACCACCCTCAATGCCGTGGAAACCATCGCGGCCGCACTGGCCTGAAGGATCAGCATGTCAACCGAACTTGCCTATATTAGCGCGCAGGAAGCACTTATCCTTTTCAAACAGAAAAAACTATCGCCCGTCGAATTGCTCGACGCCGTGCTCACCCGCGCGGATGCGGTGAACCCCTCCATCAACGCCTTCACCGACACTTATTTTGAAGACGCTTTCCGCCAGGCCAAATTGTCTGAAGATCGCTATGCCAAGGGCTCAGCACTACCGCTCGATGGCCTGCCACTGGCCGTCAAAGACGCCCAGCGCGTGGCCGGCCAGCGCACCACTCACGGCTCGCTCATCTTCATGAACAATGTTGAAGATCATTCCGACCCGATGATTGAGCGCCTGATCGCGGCGGGTGCCATCATCCACGCGCGCACCACAACGCCAGAATTCTGCCTCTCTGGCATGTGCCACTCCAAAGCTTGGGGGGTGACACGCAACCCGTTCAATTTCGGCATGACGCCGGGTGGCTCCTCCGGCGGCTCCGGTGCAGCCTTGGCGGCAGGTGCAACCCTGCTTGCCACCGGCACGGATATTGGCGGCTCCGTACGCATTCCAGCTGCCGCCTGTGGCGTGGTGGGCTACAAACCGCCGCATGGCCGCAACCCTGATGGCCCGCCCAATAATTTCGACCTCTACAACCACCCCGGCCCCATGACCCGCAGCGTGGCCGATGCGGCCCTCATGCAGAATGTCGTCTCCGGCCCCCATCCGCTCGATCACTGGTCCTTGCGCGATGTCGTACAGATTCCACCTGACTACGCCCCGCTCAAGGGCATGAAGATCGCCTTCTCCATCAATCTTGGTTTCATGGAAGTAGAACCGGAAGTGGAAGCACGCACCCGCGAGGCCCTCGAAATTTTCAAAAGCCTCGGCTGTATCGTCGAAGAAGTGGCCGTGCCTTGGGATAAGAGCGTCGAAGCTGCTGCCGTGCATTGGTATTGCTCAATGCATTATGGCCGCCAGACCATCTGGCATGCAAAAGACAATGACCGACTTCTCACACCCTATGCCCGTGCCTTCGCCCGCTTTGCCGAAAAGCACACAAGCTTGGATGATATGGCCAGAAGCTGGGAAAAAATCCACGAAATGCAAGCCTTCTTCGGGCCGCTCATGGAAAGATATGATCTTTTCATCTGCCCCACCAACGGTGTTCCCGCCGTGCGCGCCGACCACAATCCGGTGGATCCGAAATTCTTTGTGAACGGCAAAAAGGTCGATCCAGAAAACGGCTGGATCATGACCTATCCCTTCAACATGCTGCACTTTAACCCTGCACTCAGCGTGCCCTCAGGCCGTGCTTCCAATGGCGTGCCAACTGGCATTCAACTCGTGGGCCGCACCTTTGATGACCTGACCGTGTTTCGCGCCGGAATGGCATATGAGGCAGCAGCGCCGCATCTGTTCATCAGGCCCGAAAATCACCCCATGTAAGGCTTGGTCTTGCCGTCGAGTGTCAAGATCGGCCCATAAAGATCAGTGCGCCTGTCGCGGAACAGGCCCCAGCTGCGGCGCATATCGCGGATCGCTTGCATGTCGAATGAATGGGTCAAAACGCATTCGGCATCCCGCGGGGCTTCGGCGAGCATTTCGCCGGTCTGATCGCTGATGAACGACGAGCCATAAAAATCAATCTGCGTACCGCCAAGGCCACGCTCCACGCCAATGCGGTTGGCGGCCGCCAGCGGCATCAAATTGGCTGCCGCATGGCCCCGCATGGTGTTCTGCCAATGGCGCATGGAGTCATAACCAGGCGATGGTGGCTCAGAACCAATGGCGGTCGGATACAGCAGCATTTCAGCGCCCTTCAGCGCCATGATGCGCGCGCATTCGGGAAACCACTGGTCCCAGCACACGCCAACCCCAATGCGCCCGAAAGCCGTATCCCAGACCTGAAAGCCGGTATCACCGGGAGAGAAATAATATTTCTCCTCATAGCCCACGCCATCGGGGATGTGGGATTTGCGATAAAGCCCCAGCACTTTGCCATCGGCATCCACCATGGCAAGGCTGTTATAATGCGCCGTGCCCGCGCGTTCAAAAAAGCTCACCGGAATGACCGCACCCAATTCCCGCGCCAAGGCCGAAAAGCGCGCGACCACGCGGTTTCCTTCCAAAGGCTGCGCCAGATCGAAGTAGCGCGGGTCTTCCTCGCTACAGAAATAGGGCGTCTGGAACAGTTCCTGAATGAGAATGACTTGCGCGCCCTTGGCGGCTGCCGCTCGCGCGAGCTTTTCAGCTCGATCGCAATTGCTGGCCGCGTCAGCCGAGCAGGCAAATTGGGTGATGCCCAAGGTGACATGTTTCATATGCTGGTTCCTTCAAGACTTTTGCAAGGAACATGAAGCGCAAAGGCCTGAAAGGCAAGTCAGCCCGCTCGGCGGATTTTCAGGGATTCAGCGCCAGTCCGCCTTTGTGCATGAACCAATTTGGCAGGCAGGCGCAAAACCGTCGCGGCCCCCTCACCGGGAACGGCATGTAGCACGAGATCACCCCCGTGGGCCGCCGCAATATGTTGCGCCAGTGTGGGCGCCAAGGCCGGGCGCAGTGACTGGGCACTGCCACCGCGCGCAGTGATAATCAAACAGCCATTGTCTTGAATATGGGCTGAAAGCTCGATCTGCCCACCTACCGATGAGTGCTGGATCAGATGCCCGCACAGCCGGTTTAAGGCCTCCCGCAGCAGGTCTGGATCACAGGTCAAGGTGATGCTCTCAAGGCTCTCCCGGATGATGATCTTCATACCGCTTTTGCGAGCCTCAGGGTTTGCCAGCGCGGCTGCCTCATGCAAAAGCGTATCGCAGTCGATCACACCGGTTTTCAGCTCTTGCGAATGGGCGCGCGTCAGCCATTTCAGGTCGAGCGCCAAGCTGGAAATCGCCTTATGATCCGACCCTGCCCCTTCCAGCGCGTCGCCAATCATCGAAAGAACCCCATAGCGCTCACGCTCAGTGATCTGGTTTGCCAGTTGGGCGGCGCGCATTTCACGCTCAATAAGTCCGTTACGCACCACAAAGCGGACCTGATGGGAAAATAGCTGCCAGTTGACGGGCTTGGTCACAAAGCTGGTGGCACCGGCCGCATAGGCCTGTTCAATGGCATCTCCATCATGGCGGCTGGTAACCACAATAATGGGCAGATCGACCGTTTTGGGCGTCTGGCGCAGCCAGTGGATGAGGCCGAAACCATCAAGCTTCGGCATGTGGATGTCGATGATGGCAAGGTCAAAGTCCTCGCGCGAAAGCCGATCCCAAGCGTCCGATCCATTGTCGGTCGTCACCACTTCCGCCGGATGGCACGAAAGCCAAGCGAACGCAGCTTCCAGCTGAATGGGATCATCATCGGCAACAAGTATGCGCATTTGGCTTTCCTAATGGGTTGGTCTGCCATTCTAAACAGGCAAGCGTTAATTACTCGTCATCGTTGCATTGCTTAAAAAACACTCTTTATTGACGAAGATTGATCTACACCCGTCCTCGTTCATCCACGAAGGGCGTATATTCGTGAAAAAGCCAAATAACTCGATCAGCAAGAAAATCTCGGTGCTGGTGCTGCTTTCCGTTTGCACCGCCGTTACCTTGGCAGCTGGCGGCTTCACCCTGCGGCAAGTCTCAGAAAACACAATGCTGCGCCAACGTTCGATGCAGAATACCGCGCGCATATTGTCGGCTGCCGTTTCGCCTGCCCTAGGCACGGGCCAGGAACAGATGATCACGAGTGTGCTTGAACAAATGCTCAATGTCCCCGGCGTTGTGCATGTGCGCCTGATGCGCCCGGGCAAAGCGGATCTTGCGGCCGGCACCCTACCAAAATCGAATTTGGCCGAGCCAGATGCGTCACTGTTGGCAAAATTGTCCGCCGACTATTTGAGCTTTACGGCAGAGTTTGAACAAAGCACCCCGTCTGCCCATAAAATCCTGCTGGCAACCGATGAGTCCGATGTGCGCGCCCTCGTGTTGGGCGGACTTTGGCTGACGGCAAGCATTTCTATTTTCGCTGCCATCATCGGGGTTTTGCTCGCCTCGCGTCTACAGCAGCAAGTCACAATGCCGCTTTACCAGCTTGCACGCGCCATGGCGCGGGTGCGCGAGAGCAAGGATTTCTCCACCCGCGTCAGCCGGCCGGCAGACGCCGAGACGGCTGATTTGGTGGATGCATTCAATGAAATGCTGGCCGAAATCAGCACGCGTGATGAGGCCATCAAACGGTCCCACAACATGCTCGAAAACACCGTCGAGCAGCGCACGCAAGAACTGCGCGCCGCGAAGGAATTTGCCGAGGCCGCAAGCCGTGCCAAGTCGGAATTCCTCGCCGTGATGAGCCATGAAATCCGCACCCCCATGAACGGCGTGCTGGTCATGGCCGAGCTTCTGGCTGACAGCCATCTTGGCCCCCGCGAGCATCGTTTTGCCGATCTGATTGTCAAAAGCGGACGTAGCCTCATTACCGTCATCAATGACATTCTCGACTTCTCCAAGATCGAGTCTGGCAAGCTGGTGCTGGAAGAACTTGAGGTTTCACCCGCCGAAATCGCTATGGATGTGGCAAGCCTGTTCTGGGAGCGCGCCCGCAGCCAGGCCATTGATCTGGCCGTGCTTGTCGATCCTGCCGTGCCCAGCACCGCCCTGGGCGATCCGGTGCGCCTCACGCAGGTGCTTTCCAACCTGGTCAATAATGCCTTGAAATTCACCAGCACAGGCTATGTTGCCATCCATGTCGAAGCGACCCTGCGGGAAGATCGCCCAGCCATTGCCTTCCACGTCATCGACACGGGCATCGGCATTGAGCAGGTCAAGCTGGCGCAATTGTTTGAAGCCTTCATCCAAGCCGACCAAACCACCACCCGCCGTTTCGGTGGTACGGGGCTGGGCCTTACCATTGCGCGCCGCCTCGTCTCGATGATGCAAGGCGAGCTGACGGTAGCCAGTGATGTGAACAAGGGCTCGGTGTTCTCAGCCGTCATTCCCATGCAATATGCGCCCGTGGCCCGCCAAGCCGCGAAGTCAACAGGCCGCTTTGCGCGTGTGGACGTGACCGGGCCTGCAAGCAAAGCTTCGATTTGCAGCTATCTTGCCGATGCCGGTGTGCAAGTTGTTGAAACCGGCAAAGCCGATTTCATCTTCACCGATACCGCACAATGTGAACCCGTGGCCGATGCGCGCGTGATTTGCGTGGCAGGCGCAGGTGATGCGGCTGCCGCTTCCTGCATCGAAAACGGCAAGGCCGATAGCCTTCTCGAACTGCCGGTTTCGCGCGAGAGCTTGCAGTCCGTTCTGCAAGACAAGCAAACCGAACCTGCCGTGGAAAAACTCACCTTGCCGCAAGAACAGGTGCAAGACCGCGCCGGGGCCCGCATTCTTTTGGCCGATGATAATGAAGTCAACCGTGAGGTCGCCTCAGAAGCCTTACGCAACATCGGCTACACGATGGTGACAACGGTCGTGGATGGGGCCAAGGCGGTGGAAGCTTTCCGTTCAGATAGCTATGACCTTGTGCTGATGGATTGCAGCATGCCGATTCTCGACGGCTTTGACGCAACCCGCCAGATCCGCAGCCTCGAAATCGCCCAAGGCAAGTCCCGCACGCCAATTCTCGCCCTTTCCGCACAAGTTGCCGGGCTTGATGACGATGCTTGGAAACATGCCGGCATGGATGGCTTTGTGCTGAAGCCATTCCGCATGGAGGATCTGCGCCGCGCGATGGAGGCCCATCTGGGCAAGCTACCAGTTTCCGAGCCGTTGGAAACAAGCCTCGCTGTGCCTGTTTCCGCAACACCCGCCATTGACGCCGAAACCCTTTCGGCTTTTGAGGGATTAAAAGCCGCTGACGGAAGCCCTCTTGTCCAACGTATCCTGAAACTTTTCTGCGAACACGCGCCTGTTCAACTGTCTGCCCTTCAGGCCAAGGCATCGACCGATGATCTGCGTAGTCTGGCCGAGGCCGCCCATTCGCTCAAATCCGTCTGCGCCAGCACAGGTGCCAAGGCCGCAGCAGCCGCTTGCGATGTTCTGGAAGCCGAGGCGATGACCAACCGGCTCACCGATGCACCCGCCCGCATTGCAGCCATCGCGGGAGAAATAAAGATCGCCCTGGAAGCCGCCCAAGCGCTGCGCGCCGCTTGACACTATAATCCGTCCTGGATCATCATCCGGCACGGAGAAAAATATTGCAATCCATTGAAGCGCGCATCGCAGGGCTTTCCTGCTGGTCGGGAAAGCCCAAGCTCACCCCCCTCACAGGCGGCTTAAGCACGACATCCTTTTTGGTGGAGGATGCCAAAGGTCGTTTTGTCGCCCGCTTTGGTGCCGATGTGCCTGCTCACCACGTTTTCCGTGATCGCGAATGTGCGGCCTCCACCGCCGCTGCCGCTGCGGGCCTGTCGCCCGCGGTGCGCCATTCGGAAGATTCCATTCTGGTCATCGACTACATCGAAGGCCGTACTTTTACCGAAACCGACATGCGCGCGGACGCCCCGCGCATCGCCAAGTTGCTGGCCAAAGCCCATAATGAGGTCGCGGCACATCTGCGCGGGCCTGCCAATGCCTTCTGGGTGTTCCATATCATCCGCGACTATGCAGCCGGCCTTGCCGAACATGGCAGGCCCGACACGCAAAGCTATGTGGATCTGGCAAACCGGCTAGAAGCCCGCCAGATGCCGCTTCCCGTCATCTTCGGCCATCACGATCTCTTGCCCGGCAATATTCTGGATGATGGCAAGCGTCTCTGGCTTATTGATTGGGAATATGCGGGCTTCGGCACCGCCATGTTTGATTTGGCCAATGTGGCCGCCAATGGCAGCTATTCAACCCATCAGGAAGAGGCCCTGCTCGAAGCCTATTTCGGCAAGCCCGCCAACCACCAGCAACGCGAAAGCTTTGATGCGATGAAAGTGGCAAGTGCCCTGCGCGAGGCGACCTGGGCCATGGTTTCATCCATCCATCTCAAAGTTCCCGGTGCGGATTATGACGCCCATGCCGCCGAATATCTCGACCGCACCCAGAAAGCCCTGAAACAGTTTATAGATCAGCACGGACAACCATGACCCAAGTAAGTCTTCCCGCCCATGCCGAAATCATCGTGATCGGCGGCGGCATTATCGGCTGCTCCACCGCCTATCATCTGGCGCGCGATCACAAGGCGGATGTGCTGCTGATCGAGCGTCATCAGCTCACCAGCGGCTCCACTTGGCATGCCGCAGGCCTTGTCGGCCAATTGCGTTCATCCGCCTCGATCACGCAGGTGCTGCGCTATTCGGTGGATCTTTACAAAAAGCTTGATGCCGAAACGGGCTTGGCGACCGGCTGGAAAATGACGGGCTGCTTGCGCCTTGCCACCAATGAAGCACGCTGGACCGAGTATAAGCGGCTTGCCACCACCGCCCAAAGCTTCGGCCTCGATATGCATCTGATCTCACCGGCAGAGGTCAAAAAAATGTGGCCGCTGATGGATGTGAGCGATCTTGTGGGCGCGAGCTTCCTGCCCAGCGATGGGCAAGCAAGCCCCTCCGACATCACGCAATCCCTCGCCAAGGGCGCGCGCATGCATGGCGCAAAAATCGTGGAAGGCGTGGCTGTTACTGGCTTTGAAATGAAGGATGGCCGCATCATTGCGGTCAAGACCAATCATGGCACCATCGCTTGCGAAAAAGTGGTAAACTGCGCGGGCCAATGGGCGCGCCAAATCGGTGCGATGGCTGGCGTCAGCGTGCCACTGCAACCGGTAAAACACCAATATATCATCACAGAAAAAATCAATGGTGTAACGAGCGATCTTGCCACCTTGCGCGATCCTGATCGGCGCACTTACTTCAAGGAAGAAGTGGGGGGCCTCGTCATGGGTGGCTATGAGCCAGATCCCATCGCCTGGACCCAAGACAACGTGCCGGATGATTTTGCCTTCCAGCTATTCGATGATGATTGGGAGCATTTCGAACAGCATATGGGCGAGGCCATTGCCCGTATTCCAGCCTTCGAAACCGCTGGCATCAAGCAGATGATCAACGGCCCGGAAAGCTTCACACCCGATGGCAATTTCATTCTGGGCCAAGCCCCAGAAGTGAAAAACTTCTATGTGGGCGCAGGTTTCAACGCTTTTGGCATTGCTTCGGGCGGTGGGGCAGGTTGGGTTCTGGCGCAATGGGTCTATTCGGGCGAAGCGCCGATGGATTTATGGGTCGTCGATATCCGTCGCTTCAGCGATTTGCACAAGGATCGCAACTGGACTGCCGAGCGCACGCTAGAGGCCTATGGCAAGCACTACACGGTTGTTTTCCCGCACGAAGAATATGATTCCGGCAGGCCTGCCATTGTCTCGCCCCTTTACGAACGGCTAAAGGCACGCGGAGGGGTGTTCGGGTCCAAGCTCGGCTGGGAAAGGCCCAACTGGTTTGCGCCACAAGGCGTTGAGCCGAAAGATGTCTATTCCATGGGCCGCCAAAACTGGTTTGCCTTTGTGGGCCAGGAGCACAAAGCAGCCCGTGAGGCCGCCGTGCTGTTTGATCAATCCTCTTTCGCCAAATTCGAAGTAACCGGCAAGGATGCCGCTGCCGCCTTGAGCCTCATTGCCGCCAATGATGTCACCAAGCCACCCGGTCGGCTGACCTATACGCAAATGCTCAACACGCGCGGTGGCATAGAATGCGATCTCACCGCAGCCCGCCTGAGCGATGAAAAGTTCTTCCTCGTCACCGGCACGGGCTTCCGCACCCATGATGCCGCTTGGGTGCGCGATCACATTACGCCGAATATGGACGCGACCTTGGCGGATGTGACCGAAAAATGGGGCACGCTGTCGCTAATGGGCCCCAAGGCCCGCTCGATTTTGCAAGCTGTCACCACGGCAGATATTTCCAACGCCAGCTTCCCCTTCGGCCATGTGCGTGAATTGGATGTGGCCGGTATCCAAACCCGTGTCTTCCGCATTACCTATGTGGGTGAATTGGGCTATGAGCTTTACATGCCCATCGCGGATGCGGGTCTGGTGTTTGATGCGCTGATGGCGGCGGGCGAGCCGCTGGGCCTGAGGCTGGGCGGCTATCGCGCGATTGAATCGCTGCGCTTGGAAAAATTCTACCGCGCTTGGGGTTCAGACATTACGCCCAATGACACACCTTTCGAGGCCGGACTGGGCTGGGCGGTGAAGCTGAAGTCAAACCTGCCCTTCATCGGGCGCGAGGCATTGGAAAAGCGTGCAAGCGAACCGCTCAAGAAAAGATTAGCCTGTTTCACCACTGATGACGAAACCGTGGTGCTGCTGGGCCGTGAAACCATCCTGCGGGATGGGGTGGCGGTAGGCTATCTCTCCGGCGGCGGCTATGGCTATACCATCGGCAAGCCCATCGGCTTTGGCTATGTGCGAAATGCCCAAGGTGTGAGCGAAGAATTCCTGCGCTCCGGCCAGTATGAACTCATCGTCGCGCAAACCCGCGTCAAGGCAAACCTGCATCTGGAACCGCTCTACGATCCGGCCAATCTGCGCGTGAAGGCTTAAGGCTCCGCCTTCTGGGACTTGAGAACTTCGATTGAAACCTTATCGACACCGTTCCGGACAAGCCCCACTTGCGACGCAGCCCCCAGCGACAGATCAATGATGCGATCCTTGATGAAGGGCCCGCGGTCATTGATTCGCACGACAACGGATTTGCCGGTGCGCTCATTCTTAACACGCACCTTGGTGCCGAATGGCAATGTGCGATGCGCGGCGGTAAGGCCGTTCGGGTTGAAAGTCTCACCATTCGCCGTGCGCTTGCCGTGCTTGTAGTAAGACGCCCATCCTTGCATTGGCTCGGCATGCACACTGCCCGTCACGAAGAAACAAAGTGAAAAGGCAACAAACAAGCGCACGGCCAAGGCCGTTTGGGGCAACTTCTGCATTAGGGAATTTTCCGGCTGTGAAAACGATAGTGGCGGGTTAGGGTTGCTATCAGGCAGAATTGTGGCGACCCCGCTGAGAAAAAGAGTAATTCGAGACTGCGAATCACTGTGATTCGGAGATGCGGATTATGTTAAAAACCTCTGGAAGTCCATAAGAGTGAGATTCATGTTGACGCTAGCGTAAATCAAGAAGTGCTGCTTATTATGGCAGTTAATTCAAAAAGGTAGATCCATCGCATGCGTGCGCGCAGCAAAATCGCAATGATCGTGGACTGTGATCCGGGGCTTGATGATGCCATCGCCTTGGCTCTCGCGGCTTGCGCGCCAGAAATTGAAATGGAGGCCATCACCACGGTGGCGGGAAATGCGCCAATCGAACGCGTCACTGACAACGCCTTGTCGATCGCGGCTGCCTTGGCACTCAAAACACCCGTCTATGCCGGTGCCGCCGCACCGCTTCGCGAGAAGGCGCATTACAGCACCATGATCTGGGGTGGGAATGGCAGCTTGCCAATCAAGCGCCCGCGCCGTGGCGCACTCACCGAGCCTGCAATGGATTTCCTGACACGCAAGCTGGAGCAGGCGGAAGAAAATTCGCTGCTCTTATGCATGCTCGGTCCCCTCACCAATCTCGGTGCCATCCTCCTGCGGAAGCCAGAACTGTCGCGCAAGATCAGTCGCCTCATGATCATGGGTGGCGCACTGGGCGCAGGCAACGCCACGCGCTCGGCGGAATTCAACATGTGGTTTGATCCGCACGCCGCCCAGCGCGTGCTGTCTTCCGATATTACCTGTGTGATCATGCCGCTGGATCTCACGCGCACGGTAATTCCCACAAGCCAGCACCTGAAAAAGCTCGCCCGCTCCGAACATCCCGCAGCCCAGCTTTGCGCCAAGCTCTTGCTCTCGCAGACAGAAGGCCAGCCCGAAGCCGTCCACGACGCCTGCGTCATCGGGTGCCTTCTTTGGCCGGACCTTTTCGACTTTGAACGCGGCACCCTTTCCATCAACATGGGCCCCGGCCCCGCGCGCGGCCAAACCCGCTTTGCGCCAGGTGATGGCCCGCACATGCTCATCACCGGCGTTGAGCTCACGCCATTTCTAGATAAACTCATCTGGCGTCTCACGGCAAAAGGCATGCGCGCGAAATGAGCATCGCTGTTTTTGGCAGCATCAATGTGGATATCACGGCCTATTCTCCACGCCTGCCGCGCCCCGGCGAAACGGTGCATGGGAATAGCTACCTCATGGGCCTGGGCGGCAAGGGTGCCAATCAGGCCGCCGCCTCAGCGCGCCTGGGGGGCGAAGTTCATCTGATCGGCCGCACCGGCAACGATGTCTTTGCCAAGACCGCCCGCGATGAGCTTATCCGATATGGCGTCAACACCGCGCTTGTGGAACAGGCCGCCGGACAATCAACCGGCATCGCCATCATCGGCGTGGACGCACAAGGCGAAAATGTCATCACCGTCATCGGCGGCGCCAATCTGTCCTTAAGCGAGCGCGATGCGGAAAATGCCCGTGATATATTGGCAAGCGCCCGCGTGCTACTTTTGCAAAATGAAGTGCCGTGGGCCGCCGCCGCCGCTGCTGCTCGCATCACACGCAAGGCCGGCGGCACCGTCATCCTCGACCCTGCCCCTGCCCCCACAACTGGCCGGTCCTCAGATGCCTATCAGCTCGCCCACATTCTTACCCCCACTGAGAGTGAAACCGAGACGCTAACGCAAATCAGGCCCGAAAACGGGCCAAGCTGCCAAGCGGCAGCGCGCGCTTTGCATCAACTGGGGGCTGAAACCGTTATTCTCAAATTGGGTGCCAAAGGCCTGTTTCTTTCCGCCCC
>CAJBCQ010000156.1 GCA_903951595.1 uncultured Hyphomicrobiales bacterium
CGCCGCCTCAAAAGCCGTGATGGCTGGTCATTGATCCGCGATGCACGCCTCGCCAAACCCATCCTCAAAACACCCGCCATCCATTTCGCCAGCGGCATCACCTCGCATGCTCTGCCCTCCAAGAGTGACCCACTTTTCGGCCCGCAACCTATCGGCAATGTGCAACAGGGCGGTCGCACGGAAGGCTTGCATATGCTGCAATCCTTCCTGAAGGAACGCGGCCGCAATTACATGCAAACCATCTCTAAACCCGGTATCTCCGCCCGCCACTGCTCCCGCCTCAGCGCCCACATCACCTATGGAACGCTCTCGGTCAAAGAAATCGAACAAGCCACCAAATCCAAGATGCACGCACTGGCCGACAACCCCGAGCCTGATGCGGCATTCTTCCGCCGCAATCTCTCCGCCTTCCTGTCGCGCCTGGCATGGCACTGCCACTTCATCCAAAAACTAGAACAGCAGCCGGAAATCGAAACCCGCTGCATGCACGAAGCCTTTGAAGGCATGCGCGAACCGCATTTCCGCGATGATTTCTTCGAAGCCTGGCAAGCCGGAAACACCGGCTATCCGCTGGTGGATGCCTCCATGCGCTCCCTCCACGCCAATGGCTGGATCAATTTCCGCATGCGCGCCATGCTTGTTTCTTTCGCCAGCTATCACTTGTGGCTCGACTGGCGCAAAACTGCCCCCGTTCTGGCACGCGCTTTCACCGACTACGAACCCGGCATCCACTTTTCCCAATTCCAGATGCAATCGGGTGTGACGGGCATCAACGCCGTGCGCATGTATAACCCCATCAAACAGTCGATAGACCACGACGAGCAAGGCAAATTCATCCGCCGTTACGTACCGGAATTGGCCGCAGTGCCAGACAGCTTCATCCACGAACCCTGGCGCATGGAAACCCCACCACCCAACTACCCCTTGCCTCTCGTGGACCACACCACCGCAATAAAACACGCCCGCACCGAAATCAGCCAACGCTGGAAAGGCGAAGGCTTCCGCGAAGCCTCCCGCGCCGTGAACGCGAAACTGGGCAGCCGCAACAAACAGCCCGCCCGCAAGAAGGTGGTGAAGAAGCAAACGGCTCAGCTGAGTTTTGATTTGTAAATCAGCTAAAGCTCAACTCCCCCGAACCCCACTCGGCGCCTTCCCATATCGCGCTCTAAACACCCGCGAAAACAACGCCGGGCTGGAAAACCCCGTCGCCAACGCCACATCGCGCATGGTCATTTCCGAATAGGTGATCAACCTCTCCGCCCGCTCTAACCTTAAATCCAAATAAAACCGCGCCGGAGACTTCCCCAACTGCGCGCTGAACAGCCGCTCCAACTGCCGCGAGGAAACCCCCGCCGCTGCCGCCAGCGCGTCCGCCCGCAGGGGTTCTTCTACATTCGCCTCCATCGCCGCGATCACGCGCAAAACCCGTGCATCCGAAGTGCCATAACGCGCCCCCGCCGGTGCCCGCGCCTCCTCGGCACCCGAACGGAAATGCACAAGCTGGTCGGCCACCTGCACGCTCAAAGCACGCCCGTGAATTTGCCCGATCCAAGCGAGCATCATGTCAATCGCCGCAGCACCACCCGCACAGGTCATCCGCTTGGCGTCAATCACATAGAGCGATTGGCTCGCCTCCACCGATGGATAGCTCTCGCGAAACCCCGGCAGGCTTTCCCAATGGCAGGTGGCGCGGTGCCCATCCAGCACACCTGCCTCGGCCATCAGAAACGGAGCCGTATCCATGCCGCCGATAATGCCGCCCTTGCGCGCCAGTTTGTGCAGCGCACCCAAAACCCCGCGCGTCATCGCCGCCTGCGGCTCATAGCTGGCGCAAAACATGGTGAGGTCCGGGCTTCCCACCTGCGAAACCGGCCCGGACACCGAAACCGGAATGCCGTTCGAAGCCGCCACCGGCTCCCCATCCACCGAAAGGAACCGCCAACTAAAAGCATCCGCCTTGAAACGGTTGGCCACGCGCAAGGGCTCCATCGCGCCATAAAGCGCGATCATGGAGAACTTCGGCACGAGAACGAAGGCAACGTCACGCATGGCGGAAATAATCAAGCACTTGGCGGAAAAAGTCAAACACGCCTCCAGCCCTGATCTAGCATCCACCCCATCAAATCACGGAGAACGAACCCATGACCCCCCCAATGACATCAAACGTCATCATCACCTGCGCCGTCACCGGAGCGGGCGACACTGTTGGCAAGCACCCGGCCATTCCGGTAACGCCCGAGCAAATCGCCAATGCAGCCTTGGAAGCGGCAAATGCCGGTGCAGCCATCGTCCATTGCCATGTGCGCGATGTAAAAACGGGCAAGGGCACGCGCGGCGTGGCACTTTACACCGAAGTCGTCGAACGCATCCGCGACAAGAACAAAGATGTCATCATCAACCTCACCGCCGGCATGGGCGGCGACCTTGTGGTGGGCGATGGTGAAAAGCCGATGGAATGGGGCCAAGGCACCGATCTCGTCGGCCCGCTCGAACGCTTCGAACACATCAAGGCGCTGAAAGACAAAATCGAAATCTGCACGCTGGATTGCGGCTCCCTCAATTTCGGCGATGGCAACGGCATCGTCGTGCAAACCCCGGTGCAGCTGCGCGAACAGGCCCGCCTCATCAAATCCTACGGCGTGAAGCCCGAAATGGAATGCTTCGACACGGGCAATCTCTGGTTCGCCAACCAGCTCGTCAACGAAGGCCTCATCGAAGGCACCCCCATGTTCCAGCTCTGCATGGGCATTCCGTGGGGCGCACCGGGCGATCCGCGCACCGCAGCCCTCATGGCCGCGCAAGTTCCCGCCAACGCTGTCTGGGCCGCTTTCGGCATTGGCCGCAACCAGTTCCCGATGGTGGCAACCGCTGTCACGCTCGGCGGCCATGTGCGCGTCGGCTTGGAAGATAACTTATATCTCGGCAAGGGCGTCTATGCCTCCAACGGCACCCTCACGACACGCGCTGTCACCATCATTGAGGCACTTGGCTCGAAAGTCGCCAGCCCCGATGACGCCCGCGCCATTCTCGGCCTGAAAAAGAAGTGAGTGCTGCCATGACCATCAAAACAGTCGGCATCGCGGGAACCGGCCTCATTGGTGCCGGCTGGGCCGCCCGCCTGCTCATCCGCGGCTTTGATGTCATCGCCTATGATGTCTCCCCCGCTGCCGAACCCAAGCTGCGCGCCGCCATTGATGTCGCCTGGCCCTCCATGCAAAAGCTGCTCGGAAATGCCGGTCCCAAAGGCAAACTCACCTTCACAACAGACCTTGCCGAAATGGCCCGCAAAGCCGATTTCGTGCATGAGGCAGCCCCGGAACGCGAAGACCTCAAGATCAAGCTATTCCGCGATATCGACGCCCATGCGCGGCCTGATGTTATCATCTCGTCAAGCTCCTCCGGCTTCCTGCCCTCGCGCTTGCAATCCGAATGCAAGCACCCCGAGCGCGTCATCATCGGCCACCCCTTTAATCCAGTCTATCTCTTGCCACTGGTCGAAACCGTACCGGGTGACAAGACCTCCAAAGATGCGATGGACCGCGCTGGGCTCTATTTCGAATCCATCGGCATGCACGTGCTGCGCCTGAAAAAGGAAATCGAAGGCTATATCTGCGACCGCCTGCAAGAAGCCCTCTGGCGCGAAGCCCTGCACATCCTGAATAAAGACATCGGCACGACCGGCGACATTGACGACAGCATCATCTATTCCGCCGGCATGCGCTGGGCCTTTATGGGCTCATTCCTGACCTATCATGCCGCAGGCGGCCCCGGCGGCATGCGCGCTTTCATCAAGCAATTTGACCCCACACTCGAACTGCCCTGGACCGACCTCAAATTCCCCAAATGGAATGACGAACTCGAACGCCGCTTGGTCGAAGGCTGCGAAGCCCAAGCCGAAGGCAAAACGGTCGCTGAGATCGAAGCCAAGCGCAATGATGTGCTGGTCGATATGATGCAGCTCTTCAAACATCACAAAGTCGGCGCAGGCCTCGTGCTGGCCCGCGAAGAAGCCGCCCGCGGCACCAAGGCCCGCCGCTGGTCCAAGTCTGATGATGTGACAAAGCCCCTGCCGCTTTATTCCGGCGAAGTCCTCTCGCAATGGCTGGACTATAACGGCCACATGAACGATGCCGATTACCTCACCGCCTTCGGTGAGGGGCTGGATGGCTTCTTCCGCTATATCGGCGATGATGAATCCTACCGCGCCACCGGCAACACCTTCTTCACCGCCGAAACCCACCTCACCTATCACCGCGAGATGAAACTCGGTGAGCCGTTCCGCATCGAAACCCAGGTTCTGGGTGCTGACGAAAAGCGCATGCACCTGTTCCACCGCATGATCCACGCCACCACCGGTGAACTTGTGGCAACCAACGAAATCATGCAATTGCATGTGAACCAGAAAGAACAGAAGGTTTGCCCCATGCGGGCAGATTTGTTTGAAGCCCTGAGCGCAGTCTGGTCCGCCCACAGCAAACTGGATGCGCCCGAACAAAAGGGCCGCGTGATCGGGGTGAAACGCTGATGCGGATGAACCAAAAGCTGGGTTCCCGCGTGCGCGGGAATGACGATGTGTTTTTAACTGTCATTCCCAAGAAAGCCGGAACCCAGCTTCGCTACAAGTTACATCGTCATCCCGGCCTTGAGCCGGGACAGGGCTTTCTAAAGCTGGTTTCCCCCCTGCGGGGGAATGACGATGTGTTTTTAACTGTCCTTCCCGAGAAAGCGGGAACCCAGCTATGACCCGCGTCCTCATCACCGCCGGAGCCTCCGGCATCGGCTGGGCCATCGCACAGGCCTATGCCAGCGAAGGCGCGCACGTCCACCTCTGCGACACGCAGCCCGCCCCAGCCCACGAAAACATCACCGCCGCCATCTGCGATGTCACCAGTGAATCCGCCCTCAACACTTGGCTCGACACCGCCATCCAGCAGCTTGGCGGCATAGACATTCTCATCAATAACGCAGGCATTGCTGGCCCCGTCGGCCCCGTGGAGCAGCTTTCCCTCGAAGGCTGGCAACAAACCCTCGCCATCAATCTCAACGCGCAATTCCTCACCTGTAAAAAGGTCATTCCGTTGATGAAGGCCCAAAAATCCGGCGTCATCATCAACATGTCCTCCACCTCTGGCCTTTTCGGTGTGGGCCTGCGCTCCCCCTATGTCGCTGCCAAATGGGCCGTCATTGGCTTCACCAAATCCTTGGCGATTGAACTTGGCCCCCACAATATCCGCGCCAATGCCATCTGCCCCGGTTCGGTCGAAGGCGAACGCATCGACCGCGTGGTCAAGGCCGAAGCCCAACAACGTGGCATCAGCGCGCAAGCGGTACGCGATGAATATACCCAAGGCCAATCGATCAAACGCTTCGTGACCGCCGAGGAAATCGCCAATCTCTGCCTCTATCTCACCTCACCCGCCGCAACCATGATTTCCGGTCAAGCCATCGCCGCTGATGGACATACCGAAACCTACCATATGGGATGACCATGGATTTCCAACTCTCGCAAGAACAACGCATGATCATCGACACCACGAAAGCCTTCGTGGAAAACGAACTCTATCCTCATGAGAACGAGATCGAACAAACCGGCATCCTGCGGCCTGATCTCAAACAGGAACTCAAGCGCAAAGCCATCGAAGCGGGCCTCTATGCCGCCAACATGCCCGAAGAAGCCGGCGGCGCAGGCCTCGATACGCTCACCTGGGTCTTATATGAACGCGAACTGGGCCGCGCCAATTACGCGCTGCACTGGACCTGTGTCGCCCGCCCCTCCAACATCCTCATGGCTTGTGTGGGCGAACAGCGCGAACGCTACCTTTTCCCCAGCGTGCGCGGCGAAAAATCAGACTGCCTTGCAATGACCGAACCCGGTGCCGGCTCGGATGTGCGCGGCATGAAATGTTCTGCTGTAAAAGACGGCACCGATTTTATCATTAATGGCACCAAACATTTCATCAGCCACGCCGATGAAGCCGATTTCGTCATCCTGTTCGCAGCCAGCGGCGAAGAAGAAACCCCGCGCGGCAAAAAGAAGCTCATCACCGCCTTCCTCATCGACAAAGGCCACCCCGGCTTCACCGTGCGCGATGGCTACCGCAATGTCTCCCATCGCGGCTACAATAACTGCATCCTGGAATTCACCGATTGCCGCCTACCCGCCTCTGCGGTCTTGGGCGAAGTGCATAAAGGCTTTGAAGTCGCCAATGATTGGCTCGGTGCCACCCGGCTTCAGGTGGCCGCCACCTGCATCGGGCGGGCCGAACGGGCTTTCGAACACGCCAAACAATGGAGCGTAGACCGCAGCCAATTCGGCCAGCAAATCGGCAAATTCCAAGGCGTATCCTTCAAGCTCGCCGATATGGCTACAGAAATCAAAGCCTCGCTGCTGCTCACACTCGAA
>CAJBCQ010000157.1 GCA_903951595.1 uncultured Hyphomicrobiales bacterium
ACGACGCGGGAGATTTCTTCCTCCAGCGTGCGGATGATGGGCCGTTCAGGGCGGGAATGGTCGTTGTGGTAGACTTTGGGAAGTTGGCCGGAAGCGTGTTCGGCAGCCGCTGTCATTCCGCCTTCAAATTGGTAGTAATCATCCGAATCGAGCAAATCATGCTCACGGTTATCTTGATTGTGCAAAACCGCCTCGATGCGGGATAGGCGTTTGGTGAAGCTTTCCGCGTCAAAGCGGCCTTCGCCGGAGGTGCCGTAGGCATAGGAGCCCCAAGTGATATAGGCTTTGGCCAAGTCGCTGCGATCAACCCAGAGCTTTTCGTCGATCATGGCTTGCAGGCCAGCGCCATAGGCACCGGGTTTGGACCCAAAAATGCGTTGGCCGGCGAACAGCGCGGCTTGTTTTGCATCCACTCCGGCGGCGGTCATTTCTTGCGCTTCGGATTTCATGCGGGCCGCGATGGGGTTGTCTTCTGGGGCTTCCTCCAAAGCACCCACGGCGCGGATGGCCTTGTCGTAAAGCTCGATCTGTTGGGGGAAGGCATCGCGGAAGAAGCCGGAGATGCGCAGTGTAACATCCACGCGGGGGCGGGCGAGTTTGGCCAGCGGGATAATCTCAAAGCCCGTCACGCGCCAGCTGGCGGCTTCCCATACAGGGCGCACGCCAATGAGGGCCAAGGCTTGGGCGATGTCATCGCCGCCTGTCCGCATATTGGCGGTGCCCCAAGCCGAAAGGCCCACAGCTGTGAGGTGGTTGCCGTGGTCTTGCAAATGGCGGGTGAGCAGTTCTTGGGCCGAGCGTTCGCCCAAGTTCCAAGCGGTGGGCGTGGGGATGGTGCGGTTATCGACGGAGAAGAAATTACGGCCTGTGGGCAGCACATCGAGCCTGCCACGAGTGGGGGCACCCGAAGGGCCGGGGGGCACGAAGCGGCCTGCGAGCGCGCGCAGAAGGTTGGCCATTTCATCAGGCCCGCAGGCGTCCAGATTGGGTTCAATCGTCTGGCGGATTTGCGCCAGCACGGCAGCGGTTGCGGGGCCGGGAGGGGGCGTGCCTTCGAGCAGGCGCATGGCGTGCAGTTCGAGCCGTTCCACCGTGTCGCCATTGGTGCGCCAGGGGTCTTGCGCTTGGAGGGCTTCGGGTTTGGATTGCGCCCAGGTGGCGGCCATGTCGCAATTCAGTGGGTCGAAATCGGTGAAGCCGAAATCATGGCTGAGGGCGCGAATGAGCGAGGCGTCGCCGCCTTCGCCTGCACCTCTGGCCAAGCGGGTCAGCGCGATGAGCAGATCGCGCTTCAACGTGCCTTTCGGTGTTTCACCGAGGATGTGCAGGCCATCACGGATTTGTGCTTCCTTCAGGTCACACAGCCACGCATCCAGCTTTTGCAGGGCTTGCGGGGTGTCGTCGTTGGTTATGCCTGCATCAGCATCAATGCGCGCGGATTGGGCAAGCTCGCGGATGTTTTCGGCCAAAACTTTCGCGCGGCGCGGGTCGCCTGATTGGGCTTGGTAATATTCATCCACCAAGGCTTCCAGTTCGCGCAAAGGACCGTAGGATTCAGCGCGGGTTAGCGGTGGGGTGAGATGGTCGATGATGACGGCACTGGTGCGGCGTTTGGCTTGCGTTCCTTCGCCCGGATCATTCACGATGAAGGGATAGGCTTGCGGCAGGGGGCCGAGCGCGGCTTCGGGGAAGCATTCGGCTGAAAGGCCGGTGGCTTTTCCCGGCAACCATTCCAGATTGCCGTGCTTGCCATTGTGAATGATCGCCTGCGCGCCGAAAGTTTCGCGCAGCCAAATGTAAAAGGCAAAATAGCCGTGGGGTGGCACGAGGGCGGGGTCGTGGTAGCTGGACTTCGGATCGATATTGTAACCGCGCGCAGGCTGGATGCAGGCGGCAAGATTTCCGTAAGTTTTGGCGGGTATGGTGAAGGCACCATCGCGGAAGAAGGGGTCTTTGTCCGGTGAACCCCAGCGGGCTTGCACATCTCGTTGCACGAGGGCGGGCAAAGCGCGGAAATGCTTCAGGTAATCCGCGAGATTTAACTTAGAGTCAGTTCGGTTGATTTGGCTGGCCGCACTGTTGGTTATGCCCGCTTGCAGATCATCCAAAAGGGCGTTGCCATCTGTTGGGATGGGGCCACATATATAGCCTGCATGGTCAAGCGCCTTCATGATGTTGATGCTGCTTGCGGGTGTGTCAAAGCCCACGCCATTGCCAATGCGGCCATCCTTGTTGGGATAGTTCGCCAGCACCAATGCGATGCGGCGTTGGCTTGTCGGCGTGCGGCGAAGTTTCACCCAGTTGGTGGCAAGATCAGCAACGAAGGCGATGCGGTCTGCCACCGGCTCGTAGCCCATGATGTGGCATTCGGTTTTGGTGTGTTTTACGCTTGCCGATTTGAAGGAAACCGCGCGGGTGAAGATGCGGCCATCCAATTCCGGCAATACGACATTCATCGCAAGATCGCGCGCGGGCAAGCCTTGGGCGCTTGCTTGCCATTGGGCTTGCGTGCCGCCGGAGAATACCACTTGCAGCACGGGGCAATCGAAAGCGGTGAAGGGGTTTATGCCATCGGTTCCGGTAAAGGCAGCGACGGCGAAGCCTGTCGCGTTCAAGATCACATCGGGCGGGTTGGCGGTGAGGCTTTCGGTAATAAGGGCCGCACTGGGGGCGTCTTTAAGGCTTGATACATAAAGCGGCAGGGGGCACAGCCCGCGGGCCTCCAAGGCTTCGCATAGCGCATCCACGGGGGCGGTGAGGCCGCCTTCCAGAAGCGAGCGGTAGAAGGTGATGGCGGCAACAGGTTTGCCATTCGGTTGCCAGCGTTCCGGCGCATAGGCACCGGCTTTTGGTAGTGGAGCGGGGCTTGTGGGTTCATCGGCTTGGCCCAGAAGATGCTGGCAGAAGCGCAGGGCGTTGAGCGCGTTTTCTTCGCCACCGGCCACGAGATATTGGCGCAGGCGTTCGACAGCATGAGCGGGCAGATTGGAGCGGGCGGAGAATTCGGCATCCGGGGCCGCGTCACCCGGCAGGATGATGATTTTGACACCCGTTTCGCGCGCAAGGTTGACGAGTTCATCGGTGCCATAGGCCCAATAGCCGCGCCCCCCTAAGCACCGCAGCACAATGAGCCGCGCGCGGGTTAGCGTTTTTTGCATATAGGTATCAACAGACAGCGGGTGCTGGAGTTGCAGCAGGTTAGCGAGCCTGAGAGATATGTCGAGCCTTTCGCTTGCGCGCGCCAGGCTTGCCAATTCGCTATCGGCAGCAGAGAGAAACACAATCTCGCCCGGTGATTGGCCAAGGTCGATCGCTTCGGCACCGCCGTCGATCGTTCCCGGCTCATAGGCGAGAAGATGCATGGTCAGCCTATAATGGCGCGTTTCACCGCTGCAAAATCGAGGCCCTTTTGGCCGATCACAACGAGCGCACCGTTGCGGCTTTCGCCCATATTCCAAGGGCGGTCGAAATAGCTATCGATGCGCGGGCCAACGGCTTGGATGAGCAGGCGCGAGGCCGCACCGGTGAGCGACACAAAGCCTTTCACGCGCAAAATATCCTGCGCCACAATGGCCGCCTTGATGCGCGCGAGCAGGGCTTCGCGGTCGGCCACTTCGGCAAGCGGCATGGAGAAGCTGACGAAGTCGTCATGATCATGCTGTTCCTCACCTTCCATCTCATGGGTGGAAAGGCGGTTGCCCATGTCGTCTTCAGCGGAGGCACCAATGCCGAGAAGGGTTTCGGCATCCATGCCGCCTTGGCTTGTTGCGATGAGGCGGGTGCCGGGGCGCACTTGGGCTGCCAATTCGGCGGAGATGCGGGCCAGCGAGGCGGCGTCCAGCAGATCGGCCTTGTTCAGCAGAACGAGGTCGGCGCAGTTGAGCTGGTCGTTGAACAGTTCCTGCATGGGCACTTCATGGTCGAGGCCTTCATCGGCCATGCGCTGGGCTTCGAGTGCATCCATATTATCGGCAAAGCGGCCTTCATTATAGGCGGGGCCGTCCACCAACGTCACCACACCATCCACCGTCACCCGCGCCTTGATTTCCGGCCAGTTGAAGGCACGGATGAGGGGCTGGGGCAGGGCAAGCCCGGAGGTTTCGATGATGATGTGATCGGGCGGGTTGGGGCGGGCCAGAAGTTTGCTCATGGTGGGGATGAAATCATCCGCGACGGTGCAGCAGATGCAGCCATTGGCCAGTTCGATGATGTCATCTTCGCTGCACACTTCATCGCCGCAGCCTTTGAGGATTTCGCCATCCACGCCCACATCCCCAAATTCATTGATGATGAGGGCGATGCGCGTGCCTTCCACGGATTCGAGCAGATCGCGGATGAGGGTGGTTTTGCCCGCGCCGAGAAATCCGGTTATGACGGTTGTCGGGATCTTCGGCATGGGGGTTAATCCTTGTGTGTGAGGTTGAGATGTTTGCCCAGAAACAGACCGATCAGCACCCATAAGAGCAGGCTGCTGGCCAGCGCATTGGCGGCATAGGCAGAGGCCAGATGCGGCGGCAGCGCGCTTTCATGCGTGACGGGCGAGGGTGCCCCGATGAGATGGGGCAGGGCGATGAGGGCCACGCCGGCAACCGTGGCGGCAAGGTTTTTCACCTTTGCCATCAGCAGGAAAGCGCCGCCTGTGGCAATGACGGTTTGCCACCACCAGATTTGCCGCTCGAACAAATCAGCCGCCGGCATGCCGGGAAGTTCTGGCGGCAGGCCGATGGCGGGGGCGAGGTTGAAGGCGGTGAAGCCCAGGAAACCCCAGATCAGCCCATTTTCGCGCGTGATGGGCAAGCGCAGCAGCAGGGCGGCGGCGGTGAGGATGAGCGCAAAGCTGATGCCGGTGGCGGCATTGGCGGTGACGGTGAGGCCGATGCGCTTTAGGTCCGGGCCGGTGGCTTGGTTATCAGCGGCACCGTGGTCATGGCTGTGGCCTGTTTCGGGGGCAGCGGTTTGGTCATGGCTGTGGCCGTGATCATGGCTGTGGCCGCCGCCTTCAAAGGATTCGGCTTCCGCGATGAGGGGTACCACGCGCAGATGCTGTGCGCCGGACATGAGTAGGGAGGCCGCGAGCCCGCAAAGGATCGCAGCGAGCAGAACTCGCTTCAGCATGTGGATGGGCCTTGCTGCTTAGTGGCAGGGAAAACCAATTGCATGACGGGTGTCATGCGCGGCGTCATGGGCCTGGGCGGCAAAGCCTGCACCCCAGAGCAGCGAGATGCCGAGCAGCAGCGCCAGCGAAGCGGCTGCAAGGCGCTGGGAAATGGACAGATTGGCGGCGGAAATACGGGTCGAGTTGGTCATGAGCTTACACCCTCCGTGTGCTCGGGAATGGATGGAAAACTGAATGAAATCAGCGTTCCGGCGATGCTCACGGCAGGTCTCCTGACTTCGCGGGTCGCTGGTTCCTGCCGCCTTCCCGGTTGCCCAGTGGCTTTGTGGCAGGTTCCTCGCCGCTTACAGTTGCGGGGGCAGTTACGGGTTTGGCCCCTGATGGGTAATCCTCACCGTATTCCCTGTTCGGCTTCTCCACCGTCTGGCTTCGAAGCACCGTGTGCGGGTGTGTTTGTGTCATGGGCGGGGGTGGGGGTCAAGGGTGGGCGCGTCAGGCCAAGCTGAGTTTCACCTTATCTTCCATGGCATAGGGGTCGATTTCCACATGAAGTCGCTTGATGCGAAGGGTTGGCACTCGGCGGTTTCCTTGAGATTGCATCTCGACAAAGCCCGCAGCCTCCAGCTTGTCCAAAGTGCGTAGCAAGTTCGGCTCGGCCCTGTGGCTCAGGCGCGCTAATTCGGCGATGGAGTTTGGCTTGTTGTCGCGGATCAGGCGCAAAAGCTCGCGGTTTTCGCGCGTTAGAATACGCAGCAGCGCGTCTGCCGACTCGATGCTGGGCTGATTTGCGTCTGATGGAGCGGGTATCTCTGCGCGCGCTACGGCGCGCATTTGCGTTACGAGGTCCTTCAAGCTCTGAACTTTCATGGCCTTTGTCCTTTCAATCGCTTTCGCCCGTTACGGCTAGGTCAACACCCCTGAACGCCAGCTCGCGCATGACGGCTTTGTGGAAATCCACCAGCAGTTGATCGGCCGTTGTGAACGCATAAGGCGTTCCCGCGTCGGTACTGGTGCGGTGCCAATGGTCCACCATTCTTGGCTTTTTCTCGAATGGCGCCGCGTTGGCTGGCGGTGCATGGGCATTGTCGAAGCCCAAAAGTCTGGTGCCATCTGGGCCGTGCAGGGTGAATGAATAGCGCAAACCATGGGGCCGTTCCGCCGAGGCCTGCACCCGCTTGATCTCGAACTTGATCCAATATCCTTTCTCGAAGCTGTGAACGCGCCCGTCAAAGGCCAGTAGAAATTCCAGCGTATGCTCGTCTGGCGTTGTAGCCATCATACTTATCCACTCAGGATAAGATAACCCATCGGGTGCGAGTGGGCAAGAATTATAGGAGCAGGGTTGACGGGGGGCTGAAATCTAGCGAAGACGCTGCGGGCATATTGTGCCCATTATGGTTTTTTCGGGGGGGGGTTATGAACTGGCAAGCGCTCTGGAATGATGGTTTCGTCATTTCCATTCATGCTGTGGTGGCCATTATTGCCATAGGGGTGGGGGCCGTTCAGCTTGTGGCGCGCAAGGGCACGCTGTGGCATCGGTTGTTTGGCTATCTGTGGGTGGGTGCCATGGCGATTGTGGCATTGTCCAGCTTCTGGATTCATGAGTTGCGCTGGTTCGGCCCCTTCTCGGTCATCCACGGGCTGTCGCTGCTGACGCTTGTGACGCTCGTGCGATCGATGATTGCCATCCGCAAAGGCAATGTGGAGGCGCACCGCAAATCCATGACCCAGCTCTATTTACTCGCCTTGGTACTCGCGGGGGCTTTTACCCTCGTTCCCGGGCGCACCATGCATAATGTGCTTTTTGGAGGCTAAGCGGCCTGAGGATTTTGCTGCCATGATTTCAAAATCCGGCTAAACCGTCAGCCCATCATGACCCAGAACCCCGCCGACCAACTTCTCACCATCCGCGATGTGCTCCGCTTTGCGGTCAGCCGCTTTAATGCGGAAGGGTTGACCTTTGGGCAGGGCACGGCGGATGCGGTGGAGGAGGCGGTGTTTTTGATCCTCGAAACGCTGCGGCTGCCGGTGGAAGATGTGAACCCGTGGGCGGATGCGCGGTTGACGCGGGCTGAGCGGGTGCGGCTTCTCGATCTCATCGAAACGCGCATTTCCACGCGCCGGCCTGCGGCCTATCTGCTCAACAAGGCCTATATGCATGGCGAGAGCTTTTATGTGGATGAGCGCGTGCTGATCCCGCGCTCGTTCATCGGGGAATTGCTGTTTTCGGATTTGATCGGCGGCGGGGATATGAACTTGATCGATGACGCGGATGCCGTGTCGTCGGTTCTGGACCTTTGCACCGGCTCTGGGTGCCTGGCCATTCTGGCTGCGCGGGTGTTCCAACATGCCCAGGTGGATGCGGTGGATATTTCGGCGGATGCGCTGGCGGTGGCGACGCGCAATGTGGGCGATAAGAAGCTGGAGGAGCGGATTGAGCTGTTCCAGGGGGATCTGTTCTCTGGCATCGGCAAGCGGCGCTATGACCTCATCATCTCCAACCCGCCTTATGTGGCGGAGGTGGAAATGGACGCCCTACCGGAAGAATTCCGCGCGGAACCGGCTTTGGCTTTGGCGGGCGGCGGCGAAGAAGGCATGGCCATCGTAACGCGCATTCTGGAAGAAGCCGCCGAGCATCTGACGGAAGGCGGCGGGCTGATGTGCGAAATCGGCCAAGCGCGCGCGGCGATTGAGGCGATGTTCCCGGAACTGCCGTTGGTGTGGCTGGATACGGCGGGGAGCCAGAGTGAGGTGTTTTGGATTACGCGGGAGGGGTTGGGGGCTTTGTGATTTCGTGTTAAGAGTGTGTTTACCTTAAAAAACACCTATAGGTCGAAGTATGTTAGCGTTTTTGACGGCGATCACTGTAGGATGGCTTGTGAAGCGTTACCGAGCTTCTAAGCGAGGGCTTCCAGCCGATGTGCAAAGTGACCCAAGCGCGGATGGTGTGATGCGATATTCTTGGATTGGTCGTTTGTCTAAATGGATAGGGCGGGATCGGGGCTGGAAGTTTTTTGGATGATGCCGGAGGGGTTGGGGGCTTTGTAGGTTCTGATTTCGTTGACCCGCTTTTCCCTTGTCATTCCCACGGAAGTGGGAAACCAGCTTTTTGAATATTGATGCTGGAAAGCTGGGTTCCCGCTTTCGCGGGAATGACAATTATCATCGTGCTCTTTGCTCTTCATCCGCCGCCAAAAACCGCTCCACCTCCGCCAAATCCTTTCCCCAAAACTGCGGCCGTGCATTGAACGGGCACCGTAATTCGTAGCCTTCCGCCGTTTCCACCAGCGCATAATTCTGCGCCTCGGCGCGGGTCTTTAGGCGTTCATGGCGGGGGGTGGTGAAGTCGAGGATGTTGGTCATTTCACCACCGTACGGATATTCGCGAAGACTTCCTCAAACATCAGCGCGGTGAGCCTTCCGGTGTTCGTGTTGTATCTTGAGCAGTGGTAGCTGTCGAAAAGCTGCACTCTGCCCAGATCATGCCGCGCATTGTGGCCGAATACATAAGCCGCGCGGCGTGCGCCGAGGGCGTCCAGTGCGGCGTCATGGGCGATGCGGCCAAGGGCCAGAACGGCTTTCACATTTGGCATCCGCGCAATCTGTCCACGCAAGAAACTGTTGCAGGTACGGATTTCCGCGGGCACCGGTTTGTTTTCCGGCGGCACGCAGCGCACGGCGTTGCAGATGAGGGCGTCGGTCAGGCGCAGGCTGTCATCGGGGCGTTGTTCATAAACACCGCTCGCAAAGCCGAATTTGAGCAGAGTTTCAAACAGCAGATCACCGGCATAATCACCCGTGAAGGGGCGGCCTGTGCGGTTGGCACCGCGCAAGCCGGGGGCCAGCCCCACGATCAGCAAACGCGCCTTGTCCGGGCCGAAGCAGGGAACGGGCGCGTTGTGCCAATCGGGAAAGGCCGCGCGTTGCACATCGCGGAAAGCCTTGAGCCTGGGACACAGCGGGCAATCGCGCGATGGGTTGGCGGCGTCAGTTATCGTCGAACTCATCAAACTCGCCGCCGGGGGTGACGGGGCGCATGGGTGCGCGCGGCGGGCGTTCTGCGGGATCGCGGCCAATTTCGGAGCGGAAATCGGCCAGATCGATGAACTGGTCTGCCGCGCGGCGCAGTTCGTCGGCCACCATGGGGGGCCGCGTGGTCAGCGTGGAGACGACAGACACGCGCTTGCCCTTGGCCTGCACGGCTTCCACCAATTTGGCAAAATCGCCATCGCCGGAGAACAGCACGATATGGTCGAGATTATCGGCCAATTGCATCATTTCCACCGCGATTTCGATGTCCATGTTGCCCTTGATCTTGCGGCGACCCAGTGAATCCGTGAATTCTTTGGCGGGCTTGGTGACGACCTTGAAGCCGTTATAATCCAGCCAATCGATGAGGGGGCGCAGCGGCGAATATTCGGCGTCTTCCATCAGCGCGGTGTAGTAAATGGCCCGGATGAGGCGCGAGCGTTTGCGGAAAACGCCCAGCATGCGCTTGTAATCAATATCGAAACCCAGTGCCTTGGCGGTGGCGTAGAGGTTGGAACCGTCGATGAAAAGGGCCACGCGTTCGTCTTCATAGAATTGCATTCAGAAATCCTCTCTTTTGAAATGCGGTGACTCAAAACGTGCGGGGCGATATTAGCCTCACCAAGGCGTGTAGGGAAGTGGGCGGCGAAATGATCCTGATCGGGCTAGGCAGCAATATCGAAGGCCCGTGGGGAAGCCCGCAAATGTGCCTGAAAAAGGCGCTGGAAATGCTGGATTCCGGCCCCGTGCGGCTGGTGGCGGCTTCCAGCATCATCCTAACGGCCCCTTTCGGCAAAACCGACCAGCCAGATTTCGCCAATGCGGTGGCACGGGTGGAATCGGGGCTGGGGGCGGCGGAGCTGATGGCGTTCTTGCATGGAATCGAGGCGCAGGCGGGCCGGGTGAGGGCCGAACGCTGGGGGCCAAGGACGCTCGATCTCGATTTGCTCGATCTGGATGGCCGGATTCAGGCGGCTGATCCCATTCTGCCCCATCCGGGGATAGCCGAACGGGCCTTCGTGCTGGGTCCGATTGCGGAGATTGCGCCCGATTGGCGGCATCCGGTGACGGGGGAGAGGGTGGGGGAGATGTTGGGGCGGTTGTGAGGGTGGGGCGTGCTTTTAAGGAAATACAGCCGCTCTGACAGCATCAGCGTGCCGTAAGAGATTGTCATGCAGGTTGTAGGCGGGCGGTGGCAGTTGCACGAGCATGACTTCAAGGCCGGCCTTACGAGCATGTTTCATGGCCGGAACCATATCGGTGTCACCGCTCACCAGCAAAATCCGTTCTACAGACCGCTGGTGGGCGAAAGTGGCTATGTCCAGTCCCACCCGCATATCCACACCTTTCTGTTCGAAGATCGGAACAAAATCAGTGTCTAGCAACGCCTTCCCGCCTTCAATAGGAAGGTTTTTCGGTTTCCATCCCCTGAAACCAAGCGATCCGCGGCGGCAGGCGAAACGCTCAAGTTTCGCTAGGTCATCGAGTAGTCGGTCCGTGCTGACGAATTTTTTCCATTCGCCGGAAACGGGCAGTTTGGCTTTGCCGTCAAATTGGGGCGCATCGTAGTAGAGCACGCGAAAAAGGTATTCATCTGGCGATATACAATTGTGGGCAAAGCCTTGGATAAAGGTAACGTCATAATTTCGGGAAATGCGTTGAGCTGCGGCTCTTAAATAGCCACCATCAATCAAGAGTGCCGTCTTCATGACCTTGATCCCAAAAAAGAAACCCCTGCCACTAGGGCGAGGGGTTTCTCAGGATTGTCGCCTCATGGTTGAGGCGTCAAGGATTTTTCAACTGACTGAAAAAATACGCACAACATGCCCCAATGTCAACCTCATCGCGGCAAGTCCTTGCATTTCCCCCCAAACCCCTCTAATCACCCCCTAAATCCCGTTCACCCGTTCCCCAAAGGAGACGAGCTTCATGGCGCGCGTCACCGTCGAAGACTGCATCGACAAGGTTCCTAACCGTTTTGAGCTGGTGCTTTTGTCCGCTCATCGTGCCCGTATGGTCTCTCAGGGTGCCCCCCTGACTGTGGATCGGGACAATGACAAGAACCCCGTCGTGGCCTTGCGCGAAATCGCGGATGAAACCATCAACAAGGACGATTTGAAGGAAGATTACATCCATTCCATGCAGAAGCAGGTGGAAGTGGACGAGCCGGAGACCGGTGCGGCTCCGCTGATGATCACCTCGGATGTGGAAGAAGCTGGCCCCGCGCCCGCAGGCACGGATGAGGCTGATTTCGAACGCATGACGGAAGAAGATCTGCTGCGCGGCCTGGAAGGCCTGCCGCCTGCCGAAAGCCCCGGTAGCCAGCGTTCGGGCTACTGAGAGCGGATCGAAACGATCCAATAACCATCGAATATGGAAAAGGCCGGCCTAGCCCGGCCTTTTTTGTTGCGCGGCCTTGCCAAGGGTGGCCTTCAGGTTGTCTTATAGGCTTGATTTTGTTTCGCAATCCCGAAAGGCACGGCCCCTGTCATGATGCGCCAGTATGAGCTGGTCGAGAAGGTTCAAAGCTATGATCCGGACGCGGATGAGACGCTTTTGAACCGGGCCTATGTCTATGCCATGAAAGCCCATGGCAGCCAGATGCGCGCATCGGGCGATCCGTATTTCTCGCATCCGCTTGAAGTCGCCGCCATTCTGACGGAATTGAAGCTCGATGCTGCCACCATCGCGGTGGCCCTTTTGCATGATGTGGTGGAGGATACTGAAGCCACGCATCAGGAAATCGTGGACCTGTTCGGGGCCGAAATTGGTGCGTTGGTGGATGGGCTGACCAAGATCAAGCGGCTGGATCTGGTTACCAAGGAAGCCGCCCAAGCTGAGAATTTACGCAAGCTTCTGCTCGCCATTTCCAAGGATATCCGGGTTCTGCTCGTCAAGCTCGCTGACCGTTTGCACAATATGCGAACGCTGGGGGCCATGCGGGACGACAAGCGCCAGCGCATCGCGCAAGAAACGATGGATATTTACGCGCCACTGGCAGGGCGCATGGGCATGCAGCAATTGCGCGATGAGCTGGAGGATTTGTCTTTCCGCGTTTTGAACCCAGAGGCGCATGCGGCCATCATGGAGCGGCTCGACCGCTTGCATGAGGAATCCGGCGATGTGCTGCGCCAGATCGAAGTAGCGCTGGTGGAGCGGTTGGCGAAAAGCAATATCGTGGCGGAAGTGAAAGGGCGGGAAAAGAAGCCCTATTCCATCTGGCGCAAGATGGAGAAAAAGCATCTGTCGCTGGGTCAGCTATCGGATATTTTCGGTTTCCGCGTGGTGGTGCGCGAGATGGATGAATGTTACCGGGCGCTGGGCATTGTGCATCAAACATGGCGGGTGGTGCCGGGGCGTTTCAAGGATTACATCTCCAACCCCAAGCAGAATGATTACCGCTCGATCCACACCACCGTCATTGGCCCGCACCGGATGCGCGTGGAATTGCAAATCCGCACGCAGCTCATGCATGAAATCGCTGAGCGCGGGGTGGCGGCGCATAGTGTTTATAAGGACGCCAAGGCCGAGGAAGCGGCCCAAGGTATGCGGGTGGAGGCAGCGGAATCCAACGCCTATCGTTGGCTGCGCCATCTCGTCGAAATGCTTTCGGAAGGCGATAGTCCGAAGGAGTTTCTGGAGCATACCAAGCTTGAACTGTTCCATGATCAGGTGTTCTGCTTCACGCCCAAGGGCGATTTGATCGCGCTGCCGAAAGGGGCCACACCCATCGACTTTGCCTATGCGGTACATACCAATGTGGGTGATAGTTGTGTGGGCAGCCGTGTGAATGGTCGCCATGCGCCGCTCATGACGGAGCTTGAGAATGGCGATGAGGTGGAGATCATCCGCTCGAAAGCTCAGGTGCCGCCTTCGGCCTGGGAGGGGCTGGCGGTCACGGGCAAGGCGCGCGCGGCCATCAGGCGTGCCACGCGCATTGCCACGCGCAAGCAATATGCCGGGCTGGGGCGCGAAATTCTTGGGCGTCAGTTGTCTAAGGCCAATCTGGAAGCCAGTGATAAGCAGCTTATCGCCGCCTTGCCGCGCTTGGGTTTCCGCAATCTCGATGATGCGCTGGCCTCGATTGGGCGCGGGGAATTGAATGGGGCCGATTTTGTGAAGGCCTTGGGGCCGGATGGGGCGGATATGCCCAAGCCCAAGCGCAAATCGGCGGCCAAGCCCTCCACGACGCTGGATGAGCCTTTGAACGGGGGGCGCACCATTGCCGTGCGTGGGGTGAACCGCGATCTTCCCATCCGCATTGCCGAAAGCACGGGGGCGGTGCCGGGGGACCGGATTGTGGGTATTCTGACGCCCGGCAAGGGCATCACGATCTATCCGATCTTCTCGCGCGCCTTGCAGGAATTTGACGATCAGCCGGATTGCTGGATCGACCTTGCTTGGGATACCAGCGACGAAAGCCTGCGTTATCCGGCAAGGCTTGCCGTGAAGATCCACAATGAGGTGGGTGCCTTGGCGCAGGTGACGCAGACCATTGGCGAGCATGGTGGCAATATCGACCACTTGATCATGAACACTCGCGCCCGCGACTTTTTTGACCTCGACATTGTGGTCGAAGTGCATGATTTGAAGCATCTGAACCACATCATGAATTCACTCAAGCTGAAGCCCTTGGTCTCCACGATCAACCGCGCGACAGGCTGATCTTTCGGAGAAACCGCCCCATGACGATGACGCAAGCCCAAGTGCTCGATGAGTTCCGCGCAGCAGGCGCTTTGCTGGAGGGGCATTTCATCCTCTCCTCCGGGCTTCGCAGTGGGCGCTATCTGCAATGCGCGCGCGTGCTGATGGATGCCGCGCGGGCGGATCGGCTGTGCGCGGCGCTGGCGGCCAAGGTGAAGGCGCTCAACCCCGGGCCGATTGATCTGGTTGTTTCGCCCGCGATGGGCGGTGTGATTGTGGGTTATGAAATGGGCCGCCAGCTTGGTGTGGCATCCATTTTCACCGAGCGGGTGGATGGCAAGCTGGAGCTGCGGCGCGGTTTCACCATCCCCAAGGGTGCGCGCGTTTTGATGGTGGAAGACATTGTAACCACGGGCCTTTCCTCGCGTGAATGTATCGCGGCCATTGCCGCTGAAGGTGGCGTTACCGTGGCGGCGGCTTGCCTGATTGATCGGTCTAATGGGACGGCGGATGTGGGGGTGCCATTAGCCTCGCTGGCCGCACTCGAAATTCCGGCCTATGCGGCGGATGCGCTGCCGCCAGAGCTTGCCGCCATTCCCGCTATCAAGCCGGGAAGCCGCGGGTTAAAGTAACCCCATGCTGTTCACGCCACGCCAGAAGCGCAGTTTCCAAGCCCAAGCCCGCAACTGGGTTTGGCCGAAGCGCGGCCTGCGGCGGGCGATGGTGTATCAGTGGCACCGGCTCACCCGCATCACCGCCACGCCGCACCAGATTGCGCTGGGGCTGGCCACGGGCGTTTTCATGGGGTTCAGCCCGTTTGTGGGGCTGCATATGGTAGTGGCCGCGCTGATTTGCCTGTTCAGCGGTGGCAGCGTGCTGGCGGCGGCTCTGGGCACGATGGTGTGCAATCCAATCAGCTGCCCCATCATGCTCATCAGTGACTACAAGCTCGGCACCCTGTTTTTCGGGCACTTGGGCCATTTGCCGGATTTATCCAGGTTGGACCGGGGTTTTCTTGAAATTTTGGCCAGCCCCATCGAATTCGCGCAGTTGTTTTGGTCGGTGCTGGGGCCGGTGTTCCTGCCGTTGCTAGTGGGCGGGGCGGTTTTGGGGCTTTTGTTTGCGGCCCCTTCCTATTTCCTCACCCGGCGCGGCATTGAAACCATACGCGCGAGGCGAACCGAACGGTTGATGGCGCGGCGGCAGGAGATGATGCCTTGATCCTCGGCATCGGCAATGATGTGATTGACATTCGCCGCGTGGAAAAGACGCTGGAGCGGTTTGGCTCGCGTTTCACCGACCGGGTGTTCACGGATGTGGAGCAGCGCAAATCTGACAGGCGGGCGCAAAGGGCTGCCTCTTATGCCAAGCGGTTTGCCGCCAAGGAGGCCTGTTCCAAGGCACTGGGAACCGGCTTCAGCCGGGGGGTGTTCTGGCGTGATCTGGGCGTGGTGAACGAGCCTTCCGGCAGGCCCACCATGGCGCTGACAGGCGGGGCAATGGACCATCTGGCGGCGATGACCCCACCGGGGCACCGGGCGGTGGTGCATTTGACGCTGACGGATGATTTTCCCTATGCACATGCCATGGTTATCATCTCGGCGGTGCCGATCATCTGACATTGCGGCGCAGGGGTGCGGCTTGTATAGGTCGGCCGAGAAGCAAATTCGACCCAGGCAGGAAGTAACATGGCGATAACGCAGCACGGCAAGAAGAAGGAAGATGGCGTTTGGGATACCATCAAGGTGGTGATCCAAGCCTTGTTGATCGCCTTTGTGATCCGCACCTTTCTGTTCCAGCCGTTCAATATCCCTTCCGGTTCAATGTATCCCACGCTGAAGATCGGGGATTATCTGTTCGTCTCCAAGCTATCCTACGGCTATGGCCCCTATTCCTTCAATTTCACCATTCCGGGCATTGGCATCAAATTCGGCCCCATGCCGTTTGTTGGACGCATTGTGTTGGCCGATACGCCGGAGCGTGGGGATGTGTTGGTGTTCAAGCTGCCGCGGGATCAGGAAACTGATTACATCAAGCGCGTGATCGGCCTTCCCGGCGACCGCATCCAGATGCGCGAAGGCATGCTCTATCTCAATGGCGAGGCGGTAAAGCGCGAGCCGGTGGAACCGTTCGTGGACCCGCAGGGCGAGGGGCGTGGAAGCCCTGTGCCGCAAATCCGTGAAACTTTGCCAAATGGCGTTTCCTTCTACACGCTGGATGCACAGCCGCGCTCATCGGGCGATAATACCCAAGAATTCGTGGTGCCTGAAAATCATTATTTCATGATGGGCGACAACCGCGACAACTCGCTCGACAGCCGTTTCGATGTGGGCTTCGTGCCTTATGAGAATCTGGTCGGGCGGGCTG
>CAJBCQ010000158.1 GCA_903951595.1 uncultured Hyphomicrobiales bacterium
AACATACGCTTTTCGTTGTTAACGATAATCTCTGGAGCACCTAGATCGGCAAGACGCTTCAAACGATTGTTGCGGTTGATGACGCGGCGATAGAGATCGTTCAAGTCCGAGGTGGCAAAACGCCCACCATCAAGCGGCACCAGCGGGCGCAATTCCGGCGGGATGACCGGAACGACGGTGAGGATCATCCACTCCGGGCGGTTGCCGGATTCCATGAAGGCTTCGATGATCTTCAGACGCTTGGCGAGCTTCTTCGGCTTCAGTTCTGAAGTGGACTCGGCGATTTCAACGCGCAGTTCTTCAGCGATCTTCTCAAGGTTCATGCCCATGAGGATTTCGCGGATGGCTTCGGCTCCGATGGAGGCGGTGAAGCTATCTTCGCCGTAAGAATCCTGCGCCTTGACGAATTCGTCCTCCGAAAGAAGCTGATAGGGCTTCAGCGGCGTAAGGCCCGGCTCCAGCACGATGTAGTTTTCGAAATAGAGAACGCGCTCAATATCCTTCAACGTCATATCGAGCAAAAGGGCGATACGGCTCGGCAGCGATTTCAGGAACCAGATATGGGCAACGGGAGCGGCCAATTCGATATGGCCCATGCGTTCGCGGCGCACCTTGGACAGGGTGACTTCCACGCCGCACTTTTCGCAAATGATGCCCTTGTACTTCATGCGCTTGTACTTGCCGCACAGGCATTCGTAATCCTTGATCGGACCAAAAATGCGCGCGCAGAACAGGCCGTCACGCTCGGGCTTGAAGGTGCGGTAGTTGATCGTTTCCGGCTTCTTGATCTCACCGAAAGACCACGACAGGATCTTCTCCGGCGAGGCGATGCTGATGCGGATCTGGTCAAACACCTGCGGGGGGCTGGCAGGGTTGAAAACGTTCATGACCTCTTGGTTCATCGGTCACTATCTCCTATTGCGGAATTGCCTCTCCGCCGAGGGTGAAACGGGACGTTTTATGCAGTGATGGGAAGGGGTTTTGGCCCCTCCCCCAAATCTTGTTATTCGGCGGCCGGCGGCAGCATGCTGGCCGAGTTCTGGAGATCGACGTTCAGGCCGAGCGAACGGATTTCCTTCACCAGCACGTTGAAGCTTTCGGGAATGCCTGCTTCGAAGTTGTCATCACCGCGCACAATGGCCTCATAGACCTTGGTGCGGCCGGCAACGTCGTCAGACTTGACCGTCAGCATTTCCTGAAGCGTGTAAGCTGCGCCATAGGCTTCCAGCGCCCACACTTCCATTTCCCCAAAACGCTGTCCGCCGAACTGCGCCTTACCACCGAGCGGCTGCTGGGTGACGAGCGAGTATGGGCCGATGGAGCGTGCGTGGATCTTATCGTCCACGAGATGGTGAAGCTTCAGCATGTAGATGTAGCCAACCGTCACTTGACGGTCGAAGGGCTCACCCGTGCGGCCATCATAAAGCTGGACCTGACCAGAGGTGTGCAGGCCTGCCTGACGCAGCATGTGGGCGATGTCTTCTTCCTTGGCACCATCGAACACCGGTGTAGCGATCGGCACACCGCGGCGCAGGTTTTCCGACATCTCGATCATTTCCTGATCGTCCATGGCATCAATCTCGGCATTCTTGCCGTAGATTTCACCAAGGCGATCCCGCAACGGCTTGGCGCGCTGGGTTTCGTGATAATCATCGATCAGCTGGCCGATCTGCTTGCCGAGACCCGCGCAGGCCCAGCCGAGATGCGTTTCCAGAATCTGCCCCACGTTCATGCGCGAAGGCACGCCGAGCGGGTTCAGCACGATGTCCACGGGCTGGCCATCTTCGAGATAGGGCATGTCCTCATCCGGCACGATGCGGGAGACGACACCCTTGTTGCCGTGGCGGCCGGCCATCTTGTCGCCGGGCTGAATCTTGCGCTTCACGGCAACGAAGACCTTGACCATCTTCATCACGCCGGGGGGCAATTCATCACCGCGCTGGAGCTTTTCAACCTTGTCGAGGAAGCGGTTTTCCAGACGCTTCTTGGACTCTTCGTACTGAAGCTTCATGGCTTCGAGTTCGGCGAGCGCCTTTTCGTCCTTCAGCGCGATGTTCCACCACTGTGAACGCGGCATGTCGTCAAGCATCGATTGCTTGATGGTGCCTTCGATCTTGTGGCCCTTGGGACCGCCAGCCGCATCCTTGCCCACGAGATAGAGGCTGAGGCGGCCATAGGAGTTGCGGTCGAGGATTGCTAATTCGTCGTCACGGTCCTTGGCGAGGCGTTCGATTTCTTCGCGCTCGATGGCCAGAGCACGTTCGTCCTTGTCGATGCCGTGGCGATTGAACACGCGCACTTCAACGACCGTGCCGGTAACACCGGGCGGCAGGCGAAGCGACGTGTCGCGAACGTCAGAGGCCTTTTCGCCGAAGATGGCGCGAAGGAGCTTTTCTTCCGGCGTCATCGGACTTTCGCCCTTGGGCGTGATTTTGCCGACGAGAATATCACCGGGCTTCACTTCGGCGCCGATGTAGACGATGCCAGCTTCGTCGAGGTTCTTGAGGGCTTCTTCACCCACGTTCGGAATATCGCGGGTGATTTCTTCCGGGCCAAGCTTGGTGTCACGCGCCATCACATCGAATTCGTCGATATGAATGGAGGTGAACACGTCATCGCGCACGATGCGCTCGGACAAGAGGATTGAGTCTTCGAAATTGTAGCCATTCCACGGCATGAACGCGACCAGCACGTTGCGGCCAAGTGCCAGATCGCCAAGGTCTGTCGAGGGGCCGTCAGCGATGATGTCACCGGCGCTCACCTTGTCGCCGACGCGCACCAGCGGACGCTGGTTGATGCAGGTGTTTTGGTTGGAACGCTGGAACTTCGCCAGCGTGTAGATGTCTACACCTGACTTGCTCGGATCGGTTTCTTCCGTGGCGCGGATAACGATGCGCTTGGCGTCTACCTGATCGACCACACCGGAGCGGCGGGCGGTGAAGGCAGCACCTGAGTCACGCGCCACAACCGCTTCCATGCCGGTGCCCACAAGCGGAGCCGCGGCCTTGACTAACGGCACAGCCTGACGCTGCATGTTCGAGCCCATGAGGGCGCGGTTGGCGTCGTCATTTTCAAGGAAGGGGATGAGGGCGGCAGCGACCGAAACGAGCTGCTTGGGCGAAACGTCGGCGGCATCCACCTTGTCACGCGGCACCAGCAGAACGTCACCACGATGGCGCACGACCACGAGTTCATCAGCAAAGCGGCCGTCCTTGGTCAGCTCCACATTCGCCTGCGCGATGTGATGTTTGGATTCCTCGATGGCCGAGAGATAGACAACGTCATCGGTGACCTTGCCATTCACGACTTTGCGATAGGGCGTTTCGATGAAGCCATATTTGTTAACACGGGCATAGGTTGCCAGCGAGTTGATCAGGCCGATGTTCGGGCCTTCGGGCGTTTCAATCGGGCAGATACGGCCGTAATGCGTGGGGTGCACGTCGCGGACTTCGAAGCCAGCACGCTCGCGCGTCAAACCGCCCGGGCCAAGGGCCGAAAGGCGGCGCTTGTGGGTGATTTCCGAGAGTGGGTTCGTCTGGTCCATGAACTGCGACAGCTGCGAGGAGCCGAAGAATTCACGCACAGCGGCAGCGGCGGGCTTGGCGTTGATCAAGTCATGCGGCATGACCGTGTCGATATCTACCGATGACATGCGTTCCTTGATCGCGCGTTCCATGCGAACCAGGCCGAGGCGGTACTGGTTTTCCATGAGTTCGCCGACCGAGCGCACACGGCGGTTGCCGAGATGGTCGATATCGTCGATCTCGCCCTTGCCGTCACGCAGTTCAACGAGCGTCTTGATGACTGAAAGGATGTCTTCCTTCCGCAGCACGCGCATCGTGTCGGGCGCATTAAGTTCGAGGCGCATGTTCATCTTCACGCGGCCAACCGCGGAGAGATCATAACGTTCCTCATCAAAGAACAGACCCTTAAACAGGGCTTCAGCCGTTTCGCGTGTCGGCGGTTCACCGGGGCGCATGACGCGGTAGATTTCGAGCAATGCCTGTTCGTAGCTTTCGGCCTTGTCAGCGCGCAGGGTATTGCGGATGTAGGCCCCGGTATTGATATGGTCGATGTCGAGAATGTTGAGCTTGGAGTAACCGGAGCTGACCAGCGCCTTCAACAGCTTATCGGTGATTTCGTCACCGGCTTCGGCGTAGATTTCGCCGGTGGCTGGGTTCACCAGTTCATCTGATAGATAATGGCCGTAAAGGTCCTCGTCACGCACGAGCAATTCCTTCACGCCGTCATCGGCGAGCTTGCGGGCCAGGCGCGGGGTGATCTTCTTGCCGGCTTCCACCACTACCTTTTCGGTTTTGGCGTCGATCAGGTCCACCGAGGGCTTCATGCCGCGATAGCGGTTGGCGTCAAACGGGGTGCGCCAGAAGCCATCCTTCACCTGAGTATAGGGCACGGTGTTGTAATAGTGGTTGAGGATTTCTTCGCTGCTCAGGCCCAGCGCATAAAGAAGCGAGGTCACGGGCAGTTTGCGGCGGCGGTCGATACGCACGAATACGATGTCCTTGGCGTCGAATTCGAAATCGAGCCAGGAGCCGCGATAGGGAATGATGCGCGCGGCAAACAGCAGCTTGCCGGAAGAATGGGTCTTGCCCTTGTCATGGTCGAAGAACACGCCGGGCGAACGGTGCATCTGGGAAACGATCACGCGCTCGGTGCCATTGACCACGAAGGTGCCATTGGAGGTCATCAGGGGCATGTCGCCCATATAGACGTCCTGCTCCTTGATATCCTTGACGGATTTGGCGCCGGTATCCTGATCGACCTCAAACACGATGAGACGCAGCGTCACCTTCAGAGGGGCTGCGTAGGTCATGCCGCGCTGCTGGCATTCCTCAACGTCATATTTGGGTGCTTCGAATTCAAAACGGACAAATTCCAGCATGGCCTGACCGGAGAAGTCCGTGATCGGGAAAACCGACTTGAACACGGCTTGAAGCCCCTCGGCTACCCGCCCGCCCTTCGGTTCAACCATCTGCAGGAACTGATCGTAGGATTCCTTTTGGACTTCGATCAGGTTCGGCATTTCGGCAACTTCGGCGGTCTTGCCGAAGAACTTGCGAACGCGCTTGCGGCCGGAGAGTGTTTGGGACATTTGGGTTCCTTCGTCAGAAGTACGTATTAACTGCCTGCTTTGGGCAGGCACGCCTTTAAGCGGCTTGCTGTAGGCCCCTTGAACTAGGGCCTCCAGAAAACCGCTTTTCTCGCATCTTTAGCACCCTGCCCGCTCCGCCCGGACTCACCTATATAGTGCATCCGGGCGGATCGGTTAAGGGGTATTACTTCAGTTCAACCTTGGCACCAACGGCTTCAAGCTTCTTCTTCATCGCTTCAGCGTCGGCCTTGCTTGCGCCTTCCTTCACGGTCTTGGGCGCGCCTTCAACGAGGTCCTTGGCTTCCTTCAGGCCGAGGCCCGTGATGCCGCGCACTTCCTTGATGACTTCGATCTTCTTGTCACCGGCAGAGGCGAGAACAACCGTGAACTCGGTCTTCTCTTCAACCGGGGCAGCGGCAGCGCCACCGCCAGCAGCGGCAACGGCAACCGGAGCGGCAGCGGAAACGCCCCACTTTTCTTCAAGCATCTTGGAAAGCTCAGCGGCTTCCAAAACGGTCAGGGCGGACAGTTCTTCTACAATCTTGGCGAGATCAGCCATTTTATTTCTCTCTTCTGTTCAGTTCGGTTTGGGTTCAGAATTCGGCCACTCAGGCAGCCTGATCCTTGTCGGCGTAAGCGCGAAGCACGCGCGCCACTTGACCAGCAGGCGCCGCAACCACTGCCGCAATGCGGGTGGCGGGTGTCTGCAACAGGCCCAAAAGATTGGCCCTGAGCTGGTCGAGTGAAGGCAGTGCGGCAAGCGCCTTGACGGCGTCAGCAGTCAAAACTGAATTGCCGAGTGCGCCACCGAGGATGACGAATTTCTCGTTCCCCTTGGCGAATTCGGCTGCAATCTTGGGTGCTGTAACGGGATCGGACGAATAAGCAATCATCGTCGGGCCTTTGAACAAGCCCTTGATCCCTTCCGCGTCAGTACCGGCAAGAGCAAGCATGGCCAGACGGTTCTTGGCGACCTTTACGGACGCCCCCGCCGCAGCCATCTTAGCGCGCAGTTCATTCATCTGCGCAACCGTGATGCCCTTATTGTGGGACACAACGACAACACCGGCGTCGTTAAACACCTTGTTGAGCGTTGCGACGAGCTCTGTCTTTTCAGCTCTTTCCACGTGCTCTCTCCTCAATGACGGATGCCCGAAGGTCATCCGCCGGTGGACCAGCCATCCAAGCAAAGCGCTTGGACGGCGCTTAAGCCTGTCCCCCGTCAGGCTTATCACCCTCGGGGCCGCAGAGGTCCAAACCGAACTTGACCGGATGTACCGACCAGAACTGTTTAGGTCCCCATCTCATGCAGGCTTGGCGTTTAAGCGGGGCAATCTCCCCACGCCTGCAATCTCGGACAGGTGCTCCGGCGATCAGGCCGGAGCGCACCTGCCGCGGGCGAACCCGCGAGCAGGAATTCTTGATTACTGGCCGCCGCTCACGTTTGAAACGCTGGCGACGTCAATCTTGACGCCCGGGCCCATGGTAGACGACAGCGACACCTTCTTGACGTAGGTGCCCTTTGAACCCTGGGGCTTAGACTTTACAACGGCATCGACAAAGGCTTTGATATTGTCGATGAGCTGGGCTTCCGTGAAGCTTGCCTTGCCGACGCCAGCCTGCACGATGCCGGCCTTTTCGACGCGGAACTCCACCGCACCGCCCTTGGCACCCGCAACGGCACCAGCGATGTCCATGGTCACGGTGCCAACCTTGGGGTTGGGCATCATGCCACGCGGGCCGAGCACCTTACCGAGACGGCCGACGAGCGGCATCAGGTCAGGGGTCGAAATGCAGCGATCGAAGTCGATCGTGCCCTTGGACACGATGTCCACCAGCTCTTCGGCGCCAACGATATCGGCACCCGCCTTCTTGGCTTCCTCGGCCTTGGCACCCTTGGCGAACACGGCCACGCGCAGCGAGCGGCCAGTTCCGGCGGGGAGAGCCACCACGCCACGGACCATCTGGTCCGCATGGCGGGGATCGACGCCCAGATTCATCGAGATTTCGATCGTCTCGTCGAATTTGGCAATGGCGCGGGACTTCACGGCCTTGACCGCTTCATCAATGCCATAGGCCTTGTTGCGGTCGAGACCTGCAACGATCTTTGCAATACGCTTGGGTTGCTTTGCCATGTGATTACTCCACAACCTCAAGGCCCATGGAACGGGCGGAACCAGCGATTTCCTTCGTGGCAGCGTCGAGGTCGCGGGCATTCATGCCAGCAAGCTTCTTTTCGGCGATTTCACGGCACTGGGCGATGGTCACCTTGCCAACGAAAGAACCCTTGCCCGGCTCCTTGGAACCGGATGTGATCTTGGCGACCTTCTTCAGGAAGTACGTCGCCGGCGGCGACTTCATGTCGAAGGTGAAAGACTTGTCCTGATAGGCCGTGATGACGACCGGAATCGGCATGCCAGGTTCCATGCCTTGCGTCTTGGCGTTGAACGCCTTGCAGAATTCCATGATGTTCAGGCCGCGCTGACCCAGCGCGGGACCGATCGGGGGCGACGGATTGGCCTGCCCGGCCGGCACCTGAAGCTTCACGTAGCCTGTGATCTTCTTTGCCATTTACTTCATCCCTTTACCGCGTATTGCGGCAACTGGTTCGTGGTGCGGCCTCCAGACATCCTCGGCATGAGGTACGCCCGGCCTCCCACGGGAATTCGATCAGAGCTTTTCGACCTGACCGAATTCGAGTTCGACCGGGGTGGCCCGGCCGAAAATGGACACGGCGACCTTGAGCCGTGACCGTTCTTCGTCCACTTCCTCGACGAGGCCGTTGAACGAAGCAAAAGGACCATCGGCAACGCGAACCTGCTCGCCGATTTCGAACTGAACGGAAGCCTTGGGGCGCTCAACGCCTTCCTGCACCTGATGCAGAATGCGGGTCGCTTCGGCTTCGGAGATCGGCATGGGCCGGTTGTCGCTGCCCAAAAAGCCAGTGACCTTTGGGGTGTTTTTGATAAGATGATAGGCCTGATCGGTCAGATCCATCTTCACCAGCACATAGCCGGGGAAGAAACGGCGCTCGCTGGTTACCTTGCGGCCACGGCGGCTTTCCACGACTTCTTCGGTCGGCACGAGAACCTGTTCGAACAGATCCTGCATGCCCTTCTGTTCCGCCTGCTCACGGATTGACTCTGCCACCTTCTTTTCGAAGTTCGAATAGGCGTGAACGATATACCAGCGTTTGGTCATTTCCCGTGGCCCCTCAGATTACGCGCAGCAGCACGCCGTCAACGAGGTACTTGATAACCGCGTCAACGCCGAGGAAAAAGATCGAAGAAATCGTCACCATAACGAGCACCATGATGGTGGTGATCATGGTCTCACGGCGCGACGGCCAAGTGACCTTAGCGGTCTCCTGCCTTACATCCTTCAGATACTGGAGTGGATTGAACTTCGCCATGGACCTACATTCTCATCTTTGGGCTGGCAGGGGCTGGGGGGCTCGAACCCACGACCTGCGGTTTTGGAGACCGCCGCTCTACCAACTGAGCTAAACCCCTTGCTGGCCGCAAAAACCGGGACGGAAGCATTATGCCGCCGCCCCGGAAACTCGTTATTCAGTGATCTTCGCAACGACGCCTGCACCGACGGTGCGGCCGCCTTCACGGATGGCGAAGCGGAGCTTTTCTTCCATCGCGATCGGTGTGATCAGCTCAACATCAAACGAGATGTTGTCGCCGGGCATCACCATTTC
>CAJBCQ010000159.1 GCA_903951595.1 uncultured Hyphomicrobiales bacterium
GCGATGGAGCAAAACGCCCAGCAACAAGGTGCCGAGCGTCAGGCGGTTGCCGACAGGCTTGATGCTTTGGCTCAAGCCCTTGAAAGCTTGCCCGGCCTTCAGACGCGCATGACGGCGGTGGAAAGCCAGCAGGCGGCTTTGTCGAGTTCGGTTGAAGTGTTGCAGAAGCAGCCTCCAGGAACCGGGGGTGCCGACGCGGCTCTGCTTTCACAGATGCAGGCGGAGTTGAAAGACTTGCAGGCGCGTCTTGCGGGGCTTGCGGCTGTTGATCCGATTGTGGGCCAACTTTCTTCGGCTTTTTCCGGCGGCCAGCCCTTGGGTGCAGCGATCGACGGATTGCAAGATCCGACAATTAAAGCAGCTCTCCAGCCTTACCGCGATCAGGCGGCCCCTTCACGAACCGCGCTGGCGCAGGAATTAACCGCGATGGCGGCAAGCTTGAATGATGCCGTGCCGCAAATGCAGACGGCTCCGGATGACAGTTGGGAAGGCTTTTTCTGGCGGCAGCTTTCACGCTTCTACACGATCCGCCCGGCTGGTGCCGAATTGGCGCTGAAACTGGCACAGGCGGCAAAGGCTGAAGATATTTCCGCCGCTGTGCTGGCGATCAAGGTGCTACCGATTGTACCTGACGCTGCCTCGGCTTGGCTTGCCAAGGCGGAAAGCTGGCTTGCGGCGGATGCCGCGATTTCGCGCCTGAAGGCAGGTGCCAATTGATCGGCCTCATTGTCCGCTTGAGCCTTGTCGTTCTGGTCGCTGCCGGAATTGCTTGGCTGGCTGATCGTCCCGGTGCTGTCAGCATTGTGTGGATGGGCATGGAAATCCAAACGACGCTGGCGGCGGCCGCGGCTGGGCTGAGCGTATTGTTTCTCATTTTCCATTTTCTGTTGCGTGCGTTGCGCCGCCTGTTGAAAGCGCCGGGTGATACGGCTGGTTTTTTCCGCAGTCGGCGGCAGCGGCGGGGCTTTGAATCCTTGTCGAAAGGGTTTTTGGCCATTGGTGCGGGTGATTTGGCCTTGGCCCGAAGGCATGCCGAAACCGCGCGTCGGGTGGTGCCGGATGAGCCGCTAAGCAAGCTTCTGGATGTGCAGACAGCCCAGCTTTCGGGCGATTCATCGCGCGTGCTGGGTCTGTTGTCGGACATGACGCAAGATCCGCGCACCGCTCTTCTGGGGCTTCGCGGACTGCATGCACAGGCGCAAGCCTCGGGTGATTTGGCCGCTGCGCGCGCCCATGCCGAAAAGGCGCTGGCTGCCAATCCGGCTCTGTCATGGGCGTCTCGCGCGGTTATTGCTGCGCGCACGGCGGCGGGTGATTGGGATGCTGTATTGCGGCTGATCGACAGCCAGAAACGCTCAGGGGCTTTGAGTGCATCCGAAGCTGGCGCCAAGCGTGCGGTGGTGATGACCGCGCAGGCGCAAGCCATGGGCATACGCGACGCCAAGGCTGCGTTCGGGCTGGCGTTGGGTGCGCTGAAGCTCGATCCTGGCCTGGTTCCAGCAGCCATTATTTTATGCCAATTGGCCGGTTCCGCCGGCCATTGGAAAAAAGCGCAGAAAATCGCAAGGGCAACCTTCGAGCTTTGCCCCCATGCCGGGCTTGCGGAAGCTTGGTCGCGGCTGCAACCACAGGCCTCACCGGCAGATCGTTTGAAGCGGTTGCGCCAGTTGGTGACGGCTCAGTCGGATGAGGAAGGTGCCGTGGCCCTGGCGCGGGCGGCCTTGGCGGCGCGTGAATTTGCCGCCGCGCGGGAAGCTCTGGCACCTTATGCCGAGCCGCAGCCGCGCCAGCGCGTGGCAAGCCTGCTAGCCGCCATTGCCGAGGGTGAAGGGGATCAGGGCCTTGCGCGCGAATGGCTGTCGCGGGCACTGACGGGCCGGCGTGATCCGCAATGGACGGCGGATGGTTATGTCTCTGAAAGCTGGCTTCCGGCTTCTCCCGTTTCAGGCGAACTTGGCGTTTTCCAGTGGAAAGTGCCCGTGGAGCGCATTGGGGCTGAACCTGCTGCCGCTGCCGCGCCGCGCCCGCAAACCGGCCCCATGGCGGTGGAGCCTGCCTTGTCGCATCTGCCGGACGATCCGGGAACCGAACGCAATGATGAGGAAATGGCGGCAACCGGCCTCATCCGGGCCGAGAAGCTTGCCGGGGGCAGTTGAAATCCCCTCCAGTTCCGGCTATCAGAC
>CAJBCQ010000160.1 GCA_903951595.1 uncultured Hyphomicrobiales bacterium
CCTGCACCTGCTGGATGATGGCAGCCGGGGCCTTTACCGCTTCCATCTTCGTCGCAAGTTCAGCCTGTACGGGGCCGATGACAAAGGTGGCTAAAAGCCAAGCGAAAAGATCGTGGATCAATCGTCATCTCCTTTAGGATTAAGTATCGGCAACTGATTTGCGTATCGACCACAGGCTCGACAGCGCAAGCCCGACAGGCACAGATCGAGAATCCTTCGTTTAATTGGTGTTCTTTGCCGGAATTTCAAGACGAGCCTAAGAGTTTTTTGTCTCGCCGCGCGCAATAGGCACCTTTGGCAAAGCCTGCGTTGCGATGAAACAGGTCAAAAGCAGAATGGCAGATCCGCCAAGACAGGCGGAAAGCCCGCCAAGCTGATATAAAAGCCCCGACAACAAAGTGCCAATAAAGCGGCCCACCGCATTGGCCGCATAATAAAAACCCACATCTTCGGCAGCTTTTTCCGATCCCGCATAGGCCAAGATCAAATAGGAATGTACGGAAGAATTAATAGCAAAAACGATACCAAAAAGGCAAAGACCCGCCACGAGAATTAGGTCGGCAAACCAAGGCTCGACGGCCAAAACGCCGATGAGCCCCAAGGGTACGACCAAAAGCAACAGCGCCCACAGGCGCGCGGCTGGAACCTCGCGCGATAACCCATCTGCACTGCGCTGAACCACCGCCGGTGCGGCCGCCTGCACCAAGCCATAACCGATGGTCCAAAACGCCAGAAACGCGCCCACCATTGGGAATGTCCAGCCATTGGCATATAAAAAGACGGGCACCCCCACCACAAACCAAACGTCACGCGCACCAAAAAGCCCGATGCGCCCCAGTGCCAAAAGATTGACGCCACGGCTTTTGCCAAACAACTCCCGCGCCGTCCGGCTGGGCTTTGATTTGCCTTTGAGTGGCGCAAGCGACAGCACAACGCCGATGAGCACAAGCCCCAAAAGCCCCGCCATCAGCCACAGTGCCAGCGCAAATCCGAAGGCCTCCAGCAGCACACCACCCAGAAAAAAGCCCAAGCCCTTCATGGCGTTTTTCGAACCAGTAAACCACGAAACCCATTTGAAAAGCCGGCCCTCGCCATCGCCCTTGGCTTCCGCCTGCGTCATCTTGATCGCGGATTTGCTGGCTGTTTTGGTAAGATCCTTGGCAATGCCGCAAATGCCTTGCGCCAGCACAACCCATGCAACCACGAAAGCGGATGTCCAGCCGGGGTTCATGGCCGACAAAATCAGAAACCCACTGATCTGTGTGGAAAGCCCCACGATCAGCATGCGCTTGATGCCGAATTTCGAAACAAGCCAACCGCCCGCCATATTGGCAATAATGCCCGCCGCCTCATACAGCAGAAACAAAAACGCCAGCGTGAAGGGTGAGTAACCGAGCTTGAAAAAGGTGAACAGCACCAACATGCGAAGCGCGCCATCCGTCAGGGTGAAACCCCAATAGCTCGCCGTCACAATCGCATAATTGCGAAGCCCTGCACTCACCGTCAGTCCGCTCACAGCCCTTGCGCTTTCACATGGCAGGCGATGTCTACCATGCGGCAGGCATAGCCCATTTCATTATCATACCACGCATAGACCTTGAGCAAGGTGCCATCGGTCACAAGGGTTGAAAGCCCATCAATGATGGCCGAGCGCGTATCACCCTGATAATCCACCGAAACAAGCGGACGCGCTTCAAAACCCAAAATGCCGCAAAGCGATCCCTCTGCGGCTTGTTTGAAAAGCCCGTTCACCTCCTGCGCCGTCACCGCCCGCGCCATCTCGAACACGCAATCGGTAAGGGAAGCATTCAGCACAGGGGCGCGCACCGCATGGCCATCGAGCTTGCCTTTGAGTTCTGGATAGATGATCCCAATGGCCGTGGCACTGCCTGTCGTGGTTGGTTGCAGCGAAAGCATGGCCGAACGCGCCCGGCGCAAATCCTTATGCGGCGCATCCACCACAAGATTGGTGTTGGTGGGATCGTGAATTGTGGTGATCTGCCCATGCCGAATGCCAATCGCCTCATGCAGAACCTTGACGACGGGGGCCAGACAATTGGTGGTGCAGGAAGCCGCCGTCACAATGTCATGGCTTGCCGCATCATACAGATGCTCATTCACACCCAATACGATGTTGAGAACACCATCCACTTTCACCGGGGCCGCCACGATCACCCGCTTGGCACCGCGTTCTAAATGCCCATCGAGCGTCTTGCGGTCGAGGAATTTGCCCGTGCATTCCAGCACGACATCGACCCCCAGATCACCCCACGGAATATCCGCCGCCACCTTATGCTCACTGAACCCGATGCGCCGATCCGCCAGCTGAATACCATCGGGCCCATCCGCC